>CAZAWU010000057.1:2902-20733 GCA_964488915.1 uncultured Burkholderiales bacterium | reverse complement strand
TCAGCGTCGATCTGGAGATCCGCTGTCTTTCGGAAGATGCGCAGCGTGAGGATGGACGATTTCTGCGCCTCGGCTGCAAATTTCTAAACCTGGCGCCGTCGGCTGCCGAAGCAGTCAGCCGATTTGCCTCCTGCTGCGATTAGCTAGCCGCGACGCCGGACGCTCTGAGCCGCATCGTTCAGCTTGCGCAAATACGAAAGCGCGCCGTTTGGCGCGCTTTCAAGTAGTAGCTGCGGTCCGGACCGACTTACTGCACTAAGAATGTGCCCGTCTTTATAGAGGCAGTCCAACTGCCGCTCAAGTGCAACCGCAATTCGTACGTGCCTGCAGGTATAGACGCTGGGACTGGTAACGAACAATTGCCGCTAGATCGCATGGCGCTCGGAGATTGAGTGCAACTCGTATATAGCCATACCCCGTTGTGCTGTGTCGATGCGGCCCCCGGAACGTACAGGGCGATCCAGTCGTAGGGATGCGGCGAACTGATACCGGACCAACTGAACGTTAGAGAGCTGCCACGCGTTACGGTGCCGGTGTTGTTGGTCAAAATGAGGGCACTAGACGAACTTGTACCAGTGACGTTGATCGTGGCGCTTTTTGCGATGACGTTCCAACTCGCATTGCTGTGTAGGCGCAACTCATAAGTTCCAGTCGCCAAACTGTTCGGCAGAGCAAACGAACAGCTTCCACTGGCACGCGCGGCAGTGCCGGCGCTCTGGCTACAACTGCTCGTATAGATCCACATGCCGTTGTGGGTGGTGGAAGATGTACCGGGGAGATACAACCCAATCCAGTCTGTCGTACTGGGTGTAGCGATGCCGCTCCAGCTCAAGGTCAAGCTGTTCCCTGCCGTAGCGCTGGTCGCGCCAACTGCCAGGGTCGGCACCGTAGACCCTCCCGACGATTGCGTTCCCGTGATGCCGAATGTGCTGCTTTTAGCTATGACCGTCCAACTAGCGGGCGCGTGCAAGCGTAGCTCGTAGGTGCCTGCTGGCGTGGTGCTCGGTAGCGGGAAGACGCAACTGCCGCTTGGGCGCGCGGAGATGGCCGTTTGACTGCAACTGACATACATCCAAACGCCGTTGTGGTTTGTAGACGGAGCGCTCGGCAGGTATAGGCCAATCCAGTTGGTGGCTTCGGCACCGCTGATGTTGCTCCAATTTACCGTGATCGTGCTGCCGGCTGTGACCGTGCTTTGGCTCGCGTTGGGAAATGTCACTGAGAGCGTCGGCGTAGTGCTTCCGCCGGAGCCGCCCGAGGGCGGTGGTGGAGGCGGCGTCACACTACCGCCACCGGCGGCCGCTACTGCGGCCGCGGCATTAATGCGGCCAGAGCCGAAGTGATCGTCCCGGCCGGAAGCACCAAGATCGGTGGCTGTCGACTTGAGCATGCTCTCGACCTGCGCTGGCGTAAGCGCGGGGTTACGCGACATCATCAGGGCGATGACGCCACCAGTGATCGGTGCGGCGAAAGACGTACCGCTCACCGCGCCATAACCTCCGCCGCGGGTAGTCGAGTAGATACCGACGCCGGGGGCAGCTACGTCGACGTATGCGCCGTAGCTCGACCAACTTGCGCGGTTGTCTGCGCCGTCGGTGGCTGACACCGCAATCAGGCTGTCGCTCGCAGCATAGCTTTCCAATGAGCCAAGGTTGCCCGCGGACACGACAACGATTCCTCCCTTGCTCTTCATGTAGTTGGCCGCGTTCTGAATGGTGGGGCTGCCAGCTGCGCTTTGAAAGCTGACGTTGGCCACACGCGCGCCGCGGTCGGCGGCCCAGGAAATGGCGGTGGCGATGGTGCTCAAATAGGCGGTGCCGTCGGGAAAGCTCACGCGCAGCGGCATGATCTTGGATTGCCAGGATACAGAGGCGATGCCTACGCCGTTGTTCGATGCCGCAGCAGCAGCGCCCGCTACTTTCGTGCCATGGCCATACACGTCAGCGGTATTGTTGTTGCCGTCGTAGAAATTCCAGCCCGCGACCATCAAAGGTGCTAGGTCCGGATGAGTGCCGTCCACGCCGCTGTCGATGATCGCGATGGTGACGCCGGCGCCGGTAGAGGAAGACCATGCGTCCGTGGCGCCGATTTTGGGCAGATGCCAAGCGCTGGCGAAGTAGGGGTCGTTGGTCGTGATCGCATCGGGCTCTACCAAGCGATCGACCTCAGCAAACTCGACCGCAGGATCGCGGCTGAGAAGATCGGCCGCCGTGGTCTCGCTCACGCCGAGGGGAAGGTCGATCACATGCGCACCTTTGCCGTGCACGCGTTTGCCGCTGCGCTTGGCGAGATGCCTTCGCAAGACCTTATCGAAATCAGGCAGAGTCATGCCCGCCTTTGCTTGCACCAGAATACGTCCGCGAGCATAACGGTCGGCCTTAGCGGCCTCTGCCTCGGGCGTCGCGGCAAAAAGGGTCAGCGCTGCGCCGAGAAGCAGGGCGCTGGATTTGGTCAGTAATTGCTTAAGCGGAGCTGGACCAATGAGGGGCGATATTGTTTGAACCACGATTCCTCCATGTCAACGAATTGGCAATCTGCACCGGAGGAATGGCAGCCGCGCATCGAGCGCGCGAAGGAATCGCAGACGCGCGTTGAACGGCGCGCAAACAATGCCGCTGGCGCGAAGCGCAGCGTCACTGAGAATCTGGCAATTCCGCTGTCATGGGGTAGATACCCTTTAGACCGGTGACTTTGCGCCCCCACCTTTCGATGGGTTTGCCCATACAGATTCGTTGTTGTTCTAGCAGCAAACATGCCAAGCTGTCGACAGTTCGGCAGGTTTGACGAAGCTACGACAGGATTTCTCGCGTGATAGCGCGCCGAATCTGCATCCGCAGAGATGGCCTCGCTACGGCGAGGAGTCCGACTTGGTATTGCAAGATTAAGTATCATCCGCGTGTACGCTGCCGCCCCGCGTCAGTTGCCTACGCGCGCCGGCTGGCGAAACGACTTCTTTAGTTGAGTATTCCCGTCGCGAGCGCCGTCGCGTTCGGGCAAACTTGGAAGGGCGGATTAGAAATACTGCGAAGGTTTGTTCTTGCTTTTATTCCAAGGCGGGCGAATGTTAACAAATGTGGCGACGGTGGTGCAAGCTCTTGACCGCAACTGCGAAATCCAGTGGCGTCTGCACGTCAACGTTGACGCGTCATGAACGTGCTGAAAGTAGGTTTCATCGGCACTGGGCGCATCGCTGAACTGCATGCGGCTGAGTATCTGCGCGATACGCGCGCGCGTCTCGTTGCCGTTTGCGATAGCGACGCGAGCATCGCTCATGCGCAAGGCGCGCGTTGGGGCGTGGCGGGCGAGCGCATCTATACGGACTACCGCGCAATGCTCGATTGCGCGGATATCGATTTGGTCGAAATTTTGCTGCCGCATCATTTGCACGCGCCAGTCACGCTAGCCGCGCTCGGTGCCGGCAAACATGTCTCTGTGCAGAAGCCGATGGCGCTCAATCTCGCTGAGGCCGATGCCATAATTGCCGCAGCGCGCGCTGCGCAGCGGGTGCTGCGGGTGTTCGAGAACGTGATTTTCTATCCGCCGGTGCAGCGCGCTAAAGCGCTGATCGATGCTGGCGCGATCGGCGATGTGCAATCCATCCGTATCAAAGCCAACAAGGGCGATCCGCGTACAGCTTGGCCGGTACCCGTATCCGCTCGCGCTTGGCGTCAAGATGAGGCGCGCTCCGGAGGAGGACCACTCACTTTCGACGACGGGCACCACAAGTTCGCGCTGGCTTGGTATTTCATGGGTATGGCCGAGGAAGTGCACGCCTGGATCGGCCGCACCGAAGTCGAACCCGGCTTCGCGCTCGATTGCCCAGCACAAATCTCTTGGAGGTTCTCCAACGGGCGCTATGGCAATTTGGAAGTGGTGTACTCGCCTGAACTCAAGGTGCTCACAGATCAGTACGCGCAGCACGATCCGGTGGAAATCACAGGCAGCAAAGGCGTGATCCAAATCACGCGTTGCCATGGCCGCATCGCCGATCAAGCACCGGTCATTCTTTATGCCGACGGCGAGATGCGCGAATTCAGTGATATGGATGCGAGTTGGGCCGCGAGTTTCCATGGTGCGACGCGCCACCACATCGAGGCGCTGCTCGATGGCGGTACGCCGGTGCTGACGGGTGAGCAAGGCAGGGACATCTTGCGCTTCTGTCTCGCCGCGCAGCGCTCGGCGTATGAAGGGCGTGCGATCAAAGTATGAGTGAAGCCGAATTGAACTCAATGCAAGCGCGAGCGCAGTTCGTCGCCCAAAGCGGCGGCATTCGGCATGCCCTTGCTAGCGGTGGATGGCCGCAGCGACTCGAAGTAACGCTCGCCGAAGCGCTGGTGCTAGGCTTGCTCAAGCAAGGCGTGCGTAAATACCTCGCGATCTTTGGACACGGGTCGACACAGATCGCAGAGGTGCTGCGAGTGTACGACGCAGCGGGCGTTACGCGTACCTACAATTTCCGCCACGAGACCGCCATGGCGCACGCTGCCACCGCGCTGCGCTGGCAATACGGTGAGCTCTGCGCCGTTGTCACTTCGATCGGCCCGGGCGCGCTGCAGGCATTTGCCGGATCGCTCGCCGCGGCCAGCAACGGCGTCGGCGTCTATCACGTCTACGGCGATGAGACGACGCACGGCGAAGGCTACAACATGCAGCAGATCCCTAAGCGGATACCGGGCTTGTACGGTCAGCTCGGCGCGCTCATGGGCCGCAGTTATGTTCTGCACACGCCGGAAGCACTGCGCGAAGCGCTGCGCCAAGGCGCGACCACGGTCAACCATCCCTACAAAGCCGGTCCGTTCTTTCTGTTAGCGCCGATCAACACTCAACCGCAATGTGTGCTGCTCAATTTGGCGGTGTTGCCCGAACGGCCGGTATTCGCTCCGAGCGTCACGGCGGAGGACAAATCATTCGCCGAAGCGAGCTCGCTCATCGGCGGGTTCGACCGCATTGTGATCAAAGCAGGCGGTGGCAGCCGTGCGTTCGCGGGTGCAGTACGGAGGCTCGCCGAACGCATCGGTGCGGCAGTTGTACTCTCGCCCGGTTCGACTGGGGTGCTGCCTGACGCGCACCCGCAAAATATGCACGTCGGTGGTTCGAAAGGCTCGCTCTCGGGCAACTTCGCCATGGCGAATGCCGATTTGCTCATCGCCATCGGCACGCGCGCCGTGTGCCAAGCGGATTGCTCCGGCATCGGTTATCCGCAAGTGCGAGCGGTGATCAACCTGAATGGCGATTTCGACGACGTCATGCACTACAACAACACGCACGCGCTGTACGGTGATATCGGAGCGAGTATCGAACACCTGCTTGCCGCATTGCCCAACGGCCCGCTGCCGCCGGCCAAGGGCGCGTGGCTGAGGCAATGCTTTGATCAAAAGCGTGCGTGGTCGACATTCAAGACGGATCTGGTCAATGCACCGCCGCGATGGGATCCGGTGTGGCAGGGTGAAGTGCTGACACAACCCGTGGCAATCAAAATCGTCGCGGACTTTGCCAAGACGATCAACGCAGTAAAAATCTTCGATGCTGGTGATGTGCAAGCACACGGTTTTCAGATCATCGAAGACGACGCTCCGTTCGAGACTTTTACTGAATCTGGCGCCTCATACATGGGCTTTGCGATAAGCGCGACGCTGGCGAGCGCGTTGGCTGACGCACCGCGGTATCCGATCGCATTCAGCGGTGACGGTTCGTTCATGATGAATCCGCAGGTATTGATCGACGCCGTGCAACACCAGCTGCGCGGTATGATCGTTATCTTCGATAACCGCCGCATGGGCGCCATCAGCGGTTTACAGCGTGCGCAGTATCAGGCCGATTTCGCCACAAGCGATAGTGTTGAGGTCGACTACGTTGCACTCGCGCATGCGGTGAAAGGCGTCCGCGCGCTGTCGGGTGGCGGGGATGCTGTAGCGCTGCTGAAAGCGCTGCACGAAGGGTACTCGTATGAGGGTATATCCATAATTCACGTAAAATCTTATTGGGGAGATGAGCGGGTGGGGAGTATACCGGCCTATGGTAAGTGGAATGTAGGCAATTGGTGCGAGGAGGTGCAGCGGCGATATCATGAGCAAGGTCTGTAAGCTGGACTTGCTCGACTGACTTTTGCATTACCGCCGGAAGAGAGTCTGCAGGTAACTTTAGGAGCGGCCCAGCGTTCTCGCTACCGATTGGACTGTAGTTGGAAAAACCAAACGCGTTACAGGGACGTTAGATGGCGATCACAATTTGCCCCGTCACAGAAAGTTTTGCCGCTGAGATCGGCGATGTCGATTTGTCGCGGCCACTGAGCACCGAGGATCGCGACGCGATCGACGGCGCGTTTAGCCGCTACTCGGTGCTCGTGTTTCCGGACCAGCAGCTCTCGGTAGATCAGCATCTCGACTTCGCGCGCTACTTTGGACCGCTGGAGACGAGTATCCAGGCGATACGCAAGGATGCGAAGTTGCGCGTGCCGGTGGAAATCGCGGACGTTTCCAATCTGGATCACGACCAGCAGCGTTGGGACGAACAAAGCCGTCGCCGCCGTTTCGAGATGGCGAACCGTCTGTGGCACACCGACAGTTCGTTCAAACGCATACCGGCCAAAGCGTCGCTCCTATACCAACGCTCCGTCGCACCGGTCGGCGGGCACACGGAATTCGCTGACCTGCGCGCTGCCTACGACGCGCTTGACGATGTCACCAAGCAGCGTTTGCGCGGCCTGGTGGCCCTGCATTCGATCAAGTTTTCGCGCGCGACACTTGGTTTCGCCGAGTACTCAGAAGAGGAAGACGGCGCATTCGAGCCCGTTCCTCAAGTGCTGGTGCGCCGCCACCCTGGCTCGGGACGCATGACGCTGTACCTCGCATCGCACGCCGGCCATATCTACGGCATGCCCGACGACGAAGCCAAACCGCTGCTGCGCCGCCTGATCGATCATGCAACGCAGCGCCAATTCGTCTACAGCCACCGCTGGCGCGTCCATGATCTAGTCATGTGGGACGATCGCTGTACCATGCACCGGGTGCGCCCCTACGACGATCTGCGTTGGAGCCGCGACGCGCAGCGCGCGACCGTCGCCGACGTCGCCCCCACGTGCGAGCAAGAAGGCGTTCAGCTTCCTGCCACCGTTTTGGGGTGACTAACGGTGGCCGTGGGTCGCCCGTGGATCTGCGCTTAAGCGGATGCGGCGGCGGTGCGGATTCCGAGATCGTCCTGCAAAGCAGCCTCTATGCTCAACGTGGACTTGAAACGCAACTCGTGCTGAATCAACTCGGAACGTATCAGAGAAGATACCGGCGGCGCCGGGGTTGGTTGATAGCTCACTGAGAAGCCGGGCACGAGTGTCCGGCGCTAAAGAGCTCGCGACAGCCGTGCGAGCCCACGAAACCGTTGGCGCCGGCTACGAAGACACGCATGCGGCAGCGATGCTAACCGCGACCAACAAACGGCATCTTCGTCGCCATGATGGTCATGAACTGCACGTTCGCGCTGAGCGGCAGCGCCGCCATGTGTGCGATGGCGTTGCCCACGTGCTCCAAGTCCATCAACGGTTCGGGCGCGATCTGCCCGTTGGCTTGCGGCAAGCCGGCCGGCGCGCGATCTTTGATCATGTCGCTCGCGGCGTTGCCGATATCGATTTGGCAGCAGCAGATATCGTACTTGCGACCGTCCAGCGCCGTGGACTTGGTCAAACCGGTAATCGCGTGTTTCGTCGACGTGTAAGGCGCGGAGTTCGGGCGTGGCGCGTGCGCGGAGATCGAGCCGTTGTTGATGATGCGCCCGCCACGAGGGTTTTGATCTTTCATCATGCGCACGGCTTGCTGGGTGCAGAGGAACGGGCCGGTCAAATTAATGTCCACGACCGATTTCCACTGTTCGTAGGTCAAATCTTCGATCGGACCGCCACCAGCGACACCAGCATTGTTAAACAGCAGATCGAGCCGGCCGAACTTGGCCTTGGTTTGCGCGAATAAGTTCGCAACCGAAGCTGGATCGGCCACGTCGGTCGGCACGGCTAACGTGCGCCCGCCGCCGGCGCCCGACTCCGCGATCGCCTGTTCGAGCGGTTCTTTCCTACGCCCGGCAAATACGACGCTCCAACCGTTCTTCAAGAGCGCGAGTGCGCTCACTTTGCCGATGCCGGTGCCGGCGCCGGTGACGAGGGCGATCTTGCTGGTGCTCATGAAGAGCCTCCTTTATTTGGAAGAATGCAGTAGTGATGATTCTACCTTGCGCCGTCTGATGCTACCGGGCAACAGCAGGTCGCGATTGAGCAACCGGCGTGGCGACGTGTGCGGACTAGGTATGGGCTAGAACTAAGTCCCAGCACACTTGCGTACCCCACGGGCATTTGAACGGCCTTGATCCGATCACCACCCAGAGTGGATCGGCGGTTCGGCTCGCGGGACAGCGCCGTCGCCGTCGGTGAAAGACCAGGCCATCAGCCGGGTGTCGCGCAAGATTGATCGTTGAGAATCGTACCGAGGATGCGGCGCCATGGCGCCAGCTTGAGTGAGAGCCGCACGCCGCCACACCCCGGCGTGTACCCAATCCCATATGCTCCTACAGGATGGTATCTTTACTCTGTTGCGAGAAGAACCTCAGCGCACAAACATGACTAAATTCACTCGACACTACCCAAGCTGGCCCAAGCGTCTGCCGAAAAGCCTGACGCCGCCTGCCACGGCGCTCACCGCTAACCTCGATATCGCGGCGCTGCGCTACCCGGATAAGCCGGCGCTCATCTACTACGGCGCAGCGCTGAGCTACGGTGAACTCAAGCGTCAGGTCGATGCGCTGGCCGGTTTCCTGCAGCAGCGCCTGGGCATCGCTAAGGGCGATCGCGTGATGCTGTTCATGCAGAACTGCCCGCAATTCATCGTGGCGTCGTACGCCGCCTGGCGCTGCGGCGCGATCATCGTGCCGGTCAATCCGATGAACGTGACGGCCGAGTTGCGCGGCAAGTTGCAAGACGCTGCGCCGAAAGTGGCTATCGTCGCGCAGGATCTGTTCGCGCAGATTGCGCCGTTGCTCGGACCGCACGGACCGGCGGCGATCGTGGCCGCGTACCGCGAATACTTGCCGACTGTGGTTGGGTACCCGGTGCCCGAATTCGTCAGCGAAGCGGTGCGCGCCGAGCCTCAGGCGATTTCTTGGCGCTCGACGCTCGATGCGGGGTTGCAGCCCAGTGCGGTGCCGGTGCAGCCGCGTGAGGACTTGGCGATCGTGCTGTATACATCCGGCACCACCGGCGAGGGCAAGGGCTGCATGCATACGCACTATTCGGTGATGTTCACGGCGGTCGGCAGCGCCACGTGGAGCGCGCTACATACCGACAGCGTGGTGCTGTGCTCAGTGCCGCTGTTTCACGTGACCGGCTTGCAGCATTGTATGAATAACGTGATCTACGCTGGCGCGGCGACCGTCATCATGTCGCGCTGGGACAAGCAGCTCGCGCTGCGCTTGATCGCGGACTGCCGGGTGTCGCACTGGATCAACATCCCGACCATGGTGGTTGACGTGCTTTCCGCGCCGGAGGCGCTGCGGATGGATTGGTCGAGCCTGTGCTACATCGGTGGTGGCGGCGCCTCCATGCCGGAGGCGATCGCGCAGCGCTTGCTCGATCTGACTGGCCTGGCGTACGCCGAAGGATTCGGTTCCACCGAGACTATCTCGCAAACGCACTGGAATCCGCCCAAGGGCGAGCGTAAGCAGTGTTTGGGGATCCCGGTGTTCGACACCGACGCGCGCGTGATCGATCCGGAAACGCTGCGCGAGTTGGGGCCGGGTGAAGTGGGCGAGATCATTTCCAGCGGCCCGCAGATCATGCGCGGTTATTGGAACAAACCAGAGGCTACGGCGGAATCGTTCATTGAGATCGACGGCAAGCGCTTCTTTCGCACCGGTGATCTTGGACGGTACGACGCGGACGGCTACTTCTACATCGTCGACCGCTTGAAGCGCATGATCAACGCTGCGGGCTTCAAAGTCTGGCCGGCGGAGGTCGAGGCGGCGATGTACGCGCATCCGGCAGTGCAAGAAGCGTGCATCATCGCCGCGCCCGACGAGCGGCGAGGCGAAACGGTGAAGGCGGTGATCGTGCTCAAGCCCGAGCATCGCAGCAAGATACGGCCCGACGACGTCATCGCATGGGCGCGCGAACAGATGTCGGCGTACAAAGTGCCGCGTGTGGTCGAGTTTGTCGATACTTTGCCGCGCTCGCCGACGGGTAAGATTCAGTGGCGCCTGCTGCAAGAGCGGGAGTTCGAAAAGCGTTGAGGCGAGCCGCCGGCAGGGCGTGCCGACGCTAGTACTGATAACTGGATAGCTGTAAAAATGGCTACCAATCGGACTTATCGATTGATACTGACGCCAGAGGGCAAGTGCAGGGCACCGAAACACAAACTCACAATGCTCCTACAGCCACACGCCTCAAACGCCCGTATTATTCGCGCGCTCAAGCCGGGAGCGCACAACAATCGAATCCCCGGTACCAGGCGGAATAACAAAGCTTTCGGCTGAGCACCTCCGTCCCACCGACCTAGCGCGTTTCGCGCACGCAATCCACGAAGTACTCCACGCGCTTGCCGTTCGGCTCTTCCACCAGGCCGTGGATGTCGGTTTCAAAGCCCGGATACTGCGCGTTGAACGCTTGGGCGAACTGCAGATACTTGACGATGATGGCGTTGACGCGCTCGCCCGGGATCAGCAGCGGAATGCCGGGCGGGTAGGGCGTCAGCAGCACGCTGGTGACGCGGCCGGCGAGTTGCTCGATCGGCACACGGTCGATCTCGCGGTGCGCCATGCGCGCGAACGCGTCGGCCGGGCGCATCGCCGGTTCCATGGGCGAAACGTACATCTGCGTCGTCAAGCGCGCGACGTCGTTACTTCGGTACGCCTCATGGATTTGCGAGCACAAATCACGCAGGCCCACGCGCTCGTACTGCGGATACTTCGCCACGAACTCTGGCATGACGCGCCAAAGCGGCTGGTTGGCGTCGTAATCGACCTTGAATTGCTGCAGCTCCGTGACCAGCGTATTCCACCGGCCCTTGGTGATGCCGATGGTGAACATGACGAAGAATGAGTACAGGCCGGTTTTCTCGACCACCACGCCATTCTCCGCAAGATACTTGGTTACCACGGCCGCGGGGATGCCCTGATCCGAGAAATTGCCGGCGAGATCCAGCCCGGGTGTGATGATCGTGGCTTTGATCGGATCGAGCATGTTGAAGCCCGCCGCCAAATTGCCGAAGCCGTGCCAGCGCTCATCCGGGCGCAGCAGCCAATCGTCGCGGTGGCCGATGCCCTCGGCGGCGAGCTTGTCCGGACCCCAAACCTTGAACCACCACGCCTCGCCGAATTCCTCATCGACTTGGCGCATGGCACGGCGGAAATCGAGCGCTTCTTGGATCGACTCTTCCACGAGTGCCGTGCCGCCCGGCGGCTCCATCATCGCCGCGGCCACGTCGCAGGACGCAATGATGGCGTATTGCGGCGAAGTCGACACATGCATCAAATACGCCTCGTTGAAGACGTGGCGGTCGAGTTTGCGCGTCTTGCTGTCCTGCACCAGGATCTGCGAGGCCTGCGATAGGCCGGCGAGCATCTTGTGCGTCGACTGTGTGGCGAATACTAGCGCCTCATCCGAGCGCGGGCGGTCCTTGCCGATGGCGTGCATGCCGGCGTAAAACTCGTGAAAGGCCGCGTGCGGCAGCCACGCTTCGTCGAACAGCAAAGCATCGACGGAATTGCTCACCAGCCCCTTGATGCGGTCGACGTTGTAGAGCACGCCGTCGTAAGTGCTCTGCGTCAGCGTCAGGATGCGCGGCTGCGTCTTGAGGTTTGCCGCGAAAGGGTTGGCGGCGATGCGTTTCTTGATCGATTCCGGGTGGAACTCGCGCTCCGGAATCGGCCCGATGATGCCGTAGTGATTGCGCGTCGGCGGAAGAAAGATCGGCACCGCTCCGGTCATGGTGATCGCATGCAAGATCGACTTGTGGCAGTTGCGGTCGACGATGACAATGTCGTTCGGCGCGACAGTGGCGTGCCAGACAATCTTGTTCGAAGTCGAAGTGCCGTTGGTGACGAAGAACAAATGGTCGGAGCCGAAAATACGCGCCGCGTTATGCTCGGCGGCCGCCACTGGGCCTGAGTGATCGAGCAACTGGCCGAGTTCATCCACGGAGTTGCACACGTCGGCGCGCAACATGTTCTCGCCAAAGAATTGGTGGAACATCTGCCCGACCGGACTTTTCAAGAACGCTACGCCGCCGCTGTGGCCCGGGCAGTGCCACGAGTAGCTGCCGTCTTGCGCATAGCCGGTCAGCGCCTTGAAGAACGGTGGCGGCAGCGCGTTGAGATAAGTGCGCGCCTCGCGGATCACGTAGCGTGCCACGAATTCCGGCGTGTCCTCGAACATGTTGATGAAGCCGTGCAACTCGCGCAGCACTTCGTTCGGCAGGTGGCGCGTCGTGCGCGTCTCGCCGAACAGGAAGATCGGAATGTCGGCATTGCGCCAGCGGATTTCTTCCACAAAACGGCGCAGATTGTCGATGGCGTCCTTGCTCGATTCTTCGGTCTCGAACTCCTCGTCGTCGACCGAGAGCACAAAGGCGGAGGCGCGGCTGGCTTGCTGCGCGAACATCGCTGTGTCGCGGAAACTGGTCGCGCCGATGACTTCGATGCCCTCGCGCTGGATCGCTTCGGCGAGCGCGCGAATGCCGAGCCCGCTCGCGTTATCGGAGCGGAAATCTTCGTCGATGATGACGATGGGAAAGTTGAAGCGCACGCCTAATCCTCCTTCAGCGCGCCATCTGCGCCGGCCGGTCAAGGCGCGATTCTAAACGCAGAAAGGTAGGTTGGGGTGAGCGTAGCGAACCCCAACGAGGCGCCTAAGATGTCGCACCCAGTTGGGGTTCGCTGCGCTCACTGCCAACCAACTAGGCTCGCGGGGACATACGCCGCTGCGCGGCGAGCAGCTTGCGCGAGGCGGCGACGTCGACCAAGGGGTAGATATCGAAAGTGGCGGGGATGATCTCCGACCACTCGTTCAAGAGGCGGTGGAGGGTTTCATTCGAATCGACATCGAACAGCGCGACTGCGCCGCGTCCGGTGCGGGCGTACGTCCATTTGGCCAGGCCGCTCTTGAGATGCGGATCGATCCAGCGCCAAAAGTCCTGGCGCGAAGCGGCGACGCTGGAAGGTTTTTCAGGGCGCGGGGCGCTGATAACTAGGAAGAGCATCGATCCCCACCATGGTTGTCGTCCCCGCAAGGTGAGGACCGGGTTGGTTTAGTCGATCCGCTCGTATGCCGGCAAGGTCAAAAACTCCACGAAGTTTTCGCTGGTAGTGATCTCATCGAACAACTTCGCCGCTTCTTCGTACTTGCCCGCTTTGTAGCCCGTCTCGCCCAACATCGCCGGCAGCTTCGCCAACTCCTCCGGCAGCAGCTTGCGGAACATTTCCTTGGTCACTTTGCGACCGTCGTCGAGCACGCCTTTCTCGCTGCGGATCCATTGCCAGATTTGCGCACGGGAAATCTCCGCGGTGGCGGCGTCTTCCATCAAGTTGAAGATCGGCACGCAGCCGGTGCCGCCGAGCCAGGCCCCCAGGTATTGCAGGCCGATGGAGATGTTGATGCGCAGGCCCGCCTCGGTGATCGGTTTCTCCGGCACGAAGTTGAGTACGTCCGCCGCCGAGACGTTGATGTCTTCGCGCTTGCGATGAATCTGATTAGGCGTGGGCATGTTGCGGTCGAAAATCTCTTTCGCGATCGGCACCAGGCCGGGGTGCGCCACCCACGTGCCGTCGTAGCCGTCGGTCGACTCACGCTCCTTGTCGGCGCGCACCTTTGCCATCGCGGCTTCGTTCGCTACGGGATCGTTCTTGATCGGAATCTGCGCCGCCATGCCGCCCATCGCCGGGGCGTTGCGCCGGTGGCAGGTTTTCACCAGCAGCAGCGAGTAAGAACGCATGAACGGCACCGTCATGGTGACTTCGCTGCGGTTGGCGAGGCAGAAATCTTTCTTGTTGCGGAACTTCTTGATGCAAGAAAAGATGTAGTCCCAACGGCCGCAGTTGAGTCCCGCCGAGTGGTCACGCAGCTCGTACAAAATTTCGTCCATCTCGAAGGTCGCGAGGATGGTCTCGATCAGCACCGTCGCCTTGACCGTGCCGTGCGGCACGCCGCATTCCTTCTCGGCGAAGGTGAAGACGTCGTTCCACAAGCGCGCTTCCAGATGCGATTCCATCTTCGGCAGATAGAAGTACGGGCCGCTGCCGCGCGCGAGCAACTCTTTCGCGTTGTGGAAGAAATACAAGGCGAAGTCGAATAGGCTGCCGGAGATCGGCTTGCCGTCGATGGTGACGTGCTTCTCGGGTAGATGCCAGCCGCGTGGTCGTACCAAGAGCGTGGCGACTTTGTCGTTCAGCTTGTAGGCTTTGCCTTCCGGTGTAGTGAAATCGATCTGGCGGCGGATAGCGTCACGCAGATTGATCTGTCCTGTGATCTGCGTATCCCAGGTCGGCGTGGAGGAATCTTCCAAGTCGGCCATGTACATGTTCGCGCCGCAGTTGAGCGCGTTGATCACCATCTTGCGATCAACCGGCCCAGTGATTTCGACACGGCGGTCTTGCAAGTCTTTCGGCAGCGGGGCAATGGTCCAGTTGCCCTCGCGCACCGATTTGGTTTCGGGGAGGAAGTCAGGCAGCTTGCCGGCGTCGAATTCCTTCTGGCGCGCAACGCGCTTGGCCAGCAATTCTTGGCGGCGCGGCTCGAATTGACGGCAGATCTTGGCGACGAACTCCAGCGCGGGCAGGGTGAGAATTTCTTGGTACTGCGGCGTGAGACGCCCGGAAACGATGACGCCGGGCGGGAAAGAAATGGGTTGATTCATCGGGCGCTCCGAGATAGCTCTTGTCGTTTGAGCGCGAATTCTAACACCGGCCTCAGGCGGAAGCGGGTCAAGCGTCTGTCTGCTTGGCAGGATACCATTAATTGTATATCGACAGAAGTAAAGAGCAAAGCGACTATCCAGCTATACCTATGACGGGTATTTGTTGCTGAAGCAGGAATGAAGAGGCTGCCTCAATGGCAACGCTTTTGGGGTTGCGGTGTTGCCAAACTGTGGGGTACATTTGTAAACATTCCGGTTGGTCAAGGCATTACGCGCGCACGTTGCAGCGAAAGGTTGAATGTCGTTTACAAACGAGGATCGTCTGGAAGATCGTGCAGGCACCGCCGCCGTGCGGCTGCTGAACGCAATTGCAGCGCTGGCCGCGCAACTGTGCGCCACGCCGGTCGCGTTGATTACCCGCGTCGAGAACCAGCGCCACGCGATCAAAGCCGCCAGCGGTTGGGCACCGGCGGCGCGCCCGTTCGACCTGGCGGCGTGCCCGCGCGAGCAGTTGGAAATCTTGGAGGTACCGGATACGCATCTCGATTCGCGCCTGCGCGAACACGAGCTGGTGCGTAGTGAGCCCCATATGCGTTTCTTCGCCAGCACGCCGCTTACTGCGGAAACGGGCGGTGCGATCGGCAGCTTGTGCGTGCTCGACCGCACGCCGCGCTCACTCACGGCCACGCAACGCGCGGCGCTCGAACGGGTGGCGGGCGTAGCCGCTCAGCTTGTGGCAGACGGCTCTGGGGGAAGTGAGCTGGCCGGGGTCGAGGTGTCGCACGCGGTCGCGCAAGCCCGCGGCGCCGATCACTACCTGCGCGACATGGCCGAGAATATCCCTCTGTTGCTCTCCTTGGTCGATCGCCAAGAGCACTACCGGTTTTTCAACCGCGCTTATCAAGACTGGTTCGGCCGGCAGCGACGCCTGGAGCTCGGTATGACGGTGCGCGAGATGATCGGTGCCGAAGCGTACGAGCGCGCCAAACCGTATATCGCCCGCTGTCTCAAGGGCGAGAACGTGTCGTTCGAGATTCCGTTGGCGACGGCGCATGGAAACCGGCACGTGCTGGTCAACTATGTGCCGCATTGGGGTGGCGGCTCGGTCGACGGCTTCTACACGCTGGTGTCGGATTTGACCGCGCAGAAGGAAGCGGAAGAAGCGCTGTTCCAGGAGAAGGAGCGCCTGGCCGTCACCCTGCAATCGATCGGGGACGGCGTCATCACCACCGATATCCACGGCAAGGTCACTTACATCAATCCCTTGGCCGAGGCGCTCACCGGCTGGCGCAACGCGCAGGCGCTGGGGCGGCCGCTGAGCGAAGTATTCACCATTGCCGATGCGGAAACGAAGCAGCGCGCAGTCGATCCCGTCATGCTGGCGCTGGCCACCAACGCTGCATCCGGCTTGACGCTCAATACCGTGCTGATGCGCGCGGACGGCAGCGAGTTGCCGATCGAAGACTCCGCCGCCCCGATTCACGATCGCAGCGGCAATGTGATCGGAGGGGTACTGGTATTTCGCGACATGAGCGCAACGCAAGCCATGGCGGTCAAGATGACGCACTTGGCGCAACACGATGCTCTCACGCACTTGCCTAACCGGTTGCTGCTGAAGGACCGCGTGGTCCAGGCCATCGGGCGGGCTGCGCGGCACGGAACACGCGTGGCGTTGATGTTTCTCGATCTCGATCGCTTTAAACACGTGAACGATTCGCTCGGGCATGCCATCGGCGACAAGCTGTTGCAGAACGTGGCCGGACGCCTGCTGGGCTGCGTGCGCGCGAGCGACACCGTGTGCCGACAGGGCGGCGACGAATTCGTCGTGCTGCTGCCGGAGATTGACGAAGGCGCGCAAGCAGCGCGCGTGGCGGATAAGATCCTGAGCGCGGTCGCGTTGCCGTACGTCATCGATGCGCACGAACTGCACATCAGCATGAGCGCCGGCATCAGCGTTTACCCGGACGACGCCAAAGATGCCGAGGCGATGAGCAAGAACGCCGACAGCGCCATGTATCACGCCAAGGAGCAGGGGCGCAACAACTTCCAATTCTTCACGCCGGAGCTGAACACGCGCGTGCAGGCGCGCGCGACCATGGAAAGCAACTTGCGCCGCGCGCTGCGGCGCGACGAATTCATCCTGCACTACCAGCCTAAAGTGTGCCTGCGCACCGGCAACGTCATCGGCGCGGAGGCGTTGCTGCGCTGGCGCCATCCCGAGTTGGGGCTGATTCTGCCGGATCGCTTCATCGGTGTGGCTGAGGAGGCGGGCATGATCGTGCCGATCGGCCAATGGGTGGTGCGCGCGGTGTGCGAACAGTTGGGCGCGTGGATCGCCGCCGGCCGCCGGCCACTGCCGATCGCCATCAACGTCTCCGGCGCGCAAGTGCGTGACAAAGGTTTCATGCAGGATCTGCGCTACGCCTGCAACGTGAGCGACGTGCAGCCGGAGCTGATCGAACTCGAGCTGACCGAAAGTGTGCTCATGCAAGACGCGCCCACCACGGCGGAAATGCTGCGTGCGCTCAAGTCGATGGGGCTACGCCTTTCAATCGACGATTTCGGCACCGGCTATTCGAGCTTGAGCTATCTCAAGCGCTTTCCTATCGACGCGCTTAAGATCGACCGCTCATTCGTGCGCGACATCAGCGAGGACCCGGACGACGCGGCCATCGTCAGCGCCATCATCAGCATGGCGAAAAGCCTAAAGCAGGAAGTGGTGGCGGAGGGTGTCGAGACGCAGGCGCAGTTGGATTTTTTGCGCCAGCGCCAATGCGATCAAATGCAAGGCTACCTGTTCAGCAAACCAATCACCGCGCAGGCCCTCGCGCAACAGTTTTTCGTTGCG
The DNA here is from genome assembly GCA_964488915.1 of uncultured Burkholderiales bacterium. Classification (GTDB taxonomy): domain Bacteria; phylum Pseudomonadota; class Gammaproteobacteria; order Burkholderiales; family JALYOK01; genus CADEHE01. The sequence continues at coordinate 3,003 of CAZAWU010000057.1, read as the reverse complement.
CCTTAGTCTACCGTAACAGTTTTTCGTTGCGCCATAGTGACCCGCAACAGCTCTTCGTAGCGCCGTAGCGCGCGAATGCGAACCGCGTGCAGTTCGCGGGC
>CAZAWU010000057.1:0-2802 GCA_964488915.1 uncultured Burkholderiales bacterium | reverse complement strand
ACAGCTCTTCGTAGCGCCGTAGCGCGCGAATGCGAACCGCGTGCAGTTCGCGGGCGCAGCGCACGCTACTTGAGCATCTTCGCCAGTTCGAAATAGAGCGAGGGCAGCACGAAGGCGGCGATCACGATCGAGGCGATCCACAGCAGCGCCATCATCCACGGTGGCGTTTTCATCTCTGCCGGCAAGTGGCGTGATGCCAAGTACAAAGTGCCGAATGCGACGATCGGCAAAAGCGCAGCCTGTCCGAAGCCGGTCCAAGTGACCAATGTCACCGGCGCTTGGCCAAAGATGAAAAAGAACGCTACAGCGAGCACGCTAATCAAGAGGATAAAGCGGTCGCGCCAGAACGAGCGCGCGGCGTAGTCGTCGGAACGGAAGCGCCCCATCACTTGCAGAAAATCCGCGAGCATGCGCGAGTTGCCGGCGGTGACCGCGAACACCGTGCCGTAAAGAATGATCACGGCGCCGAGATAGAACAGCCACAGCGACCAAGGCCCCAGCGTGCCGGTGTAGATGTGCGAAAGCGCCTTGATCATTTCCTTGCCGGCCGGCACCTGTCCCATGCCGTGCAGCACGCCGGCGCCTAACAAGTAAAACGCGATCGTTGCAAAAGTGTAGACGATCATGGAGACAACTACGTCGACGTGCATGACACGCGTCCACCCCAGCGCGCGGCGGCGCCACGCTTCGGAGTCTTCGCGCGGTCCGGTGAAACGCGCATAACCCTTCTCGATACACCAGTAGGGATAGATACAGAGCTCGCCTGATGCCACACCGGTGATGCCGAACACGGCGATGGCCACCGCCAGGCCGTCGCCCGGTGGTGTTTGGAACTTGAGTCCATCGAGAATCGCACCCCAGGAAAAGTACTGCGGCATCTGTGTCAGCAGAATGGCGGAGAGCACGGTGATCAAGGTGAACACGGCTACCTTGAACATCGCGATCTTCTCCACCCGGTGATACTGCCCGCCCAGCAGTAGTGCCAAGGTGATCACCAGGAAGATGAGCACCCAAGCCCACACGGGCCAGCCGGTAAGCTCGAACATCACTTGCGAAACGCCGATGTACATCCCCGTGAGCGCGAACAAAACCATGAACGTCGCGATGAACCATGCCCAGACGACCCAGTTCACCTTGGCCTTGGGTCCGGGAATGCGGCCGAATGCCACCAGTGTCGTCTCGCCGGTGCTTATGATGTAGCGGCCGAGCACCGCTTGCACGATCGCCTTGATGAGACAACTCAAGATCACCAGCCACAACATCGTGTAGCCCACTTTCGCGCCGAAGGTGGTGGTCATGATGAGTTCGCCCGAGCCGACAATGGAAGCGGAGAGCACCAAGCCTGGGCCGATGCGGCTCAAAATATTGCCCAGGCCGACCGGTGGTTCCACCACATCGGCCTTGCTCAAGCGGTAGGGGTCGTAACGTTCCGGAACGGTGGTTGTTGTATTGCTTGCTGGCGCTGCTGCGGTGCTCATGCTTGGCTCTCCTTTGATTTGCAACAACAGCAAAGTTGACCGGGTGTTAGCCGAGCCAGCCTAACCGCCGCGCTTCGCTCACCAACACAAATCCGCTGATGACGATGGCGCCGATCCAAAGCATGATGTGCCCAAACGGCGTTGCGCGCAGCTCCTTCGGCATGTAGCGATAGACCAAGTAGACCGTGCCCATGGACAGCACCGGCAGCGTCCACGCTTGTGCCAGTCCGCCCCATTTCACCATCGCCACCGGCTTTTCACCGAAGATGAAGTACAAGACGACTGGGATGGCGGTGAGCGCGACGATGAAAATATCGCGCCAGCGGTTGCGCGCGGTCATGTCATCCTTCGTGAACGCGCCGTTTAGGCGCATGAAATCCGCCAGCATGCGCGAGTGGCCGGCGGTCGCGGCGAAAATCGTGCCGTACAGCACGATGATGGCGCCGATGTAGAACAGCCATTTCGCCCAGCCGCCGAGCGTTTCGGTGTAGATGTTAGACAGGATCGGAATCATGTCGCTGGTGGCAGGCACTTGGCCCATGCCGTGCAGGATGCCGGCGCCGAGCAGGTAGAAAGCGATGGTCGCCACCGTGTAGACGATCATGGAGAAGATCACGTCGGTATTCATGACCTTCACCCAGCCGCGCGCGCGGCGGCGCCACGCCTCGCTGTTCTCGTACGGACCGGTCCAGCGTGCGTAGCCCTTCTCGACGCACCAGTACGGGTAGACGTACAGTTCCGCCGCACCCACGCCGGTAATGCCGAACACCGCGAGCGCGGTGGCGAGGCCTTTGTCCGGGAGCTTGAACTGCATGCCCTGCCAAATATCGCTCCAAGAGAAGTATTGAGGCATGCGTGTCAGCACGATCGCCGCCAGCAGCGTGATTAGAGTGAACACGCCGACTTTGATCATCGCGATGCCCTCGATGCGGTGGTAGGCACCGCCGAGCAGCAGAATCAGGGTGAGCACGAAGAACGCGAGCACCCACCAGACGACGGGTACACCTGTAATGAGCTTCATCGCCTGCGACACGCCGACAAACATGGCGCACACCTGAAACAGTGTGAAGAACACCATCGCGACCCACGCCAGCAAGACCCAATTGACTTTCAGGAAGGGGATGCGGCCCGGGATGCGGTTAAAGGCTTCTAGACTGGGTTCGCCCTTGGCAATGGTGTAGCGCCCCATGAACGATTGAATCAACGCCTTGATCAGGCACGAAAAGATAATCAGCCACATCACCGTGTAGCCGACCTCCGCACCTAACGTGGTCGTCGCGATCAACTCGCCGGAACCAACGATCGATGCCGAGAGCACGATGCC
>CAZAWU010000056.1:3303-20768 GCA_964488915.1 uncultured Burkholderiales bacterium | reverse complement strand
CAACTTTCTTATTTGAGCGGACGTGAGGGCGGAATTGTGCGCCGCAAAATAAGAAACCGCAAATGCAGAACCATATGTCCGCGCTTATCCAAGAGACCCTCGGGTAGAGAACGAGGCGCGATTGAAACTCAACCCTATACTACCACCCGATATGTTCTGAGATTGCCTTGAAATCTCATTCTTAAAATACATCTATATCTAGTATTTACGTTTAATGGCCGAATTCGCGCACGATATGCTGCTGGCGGCGGCTGACTGGCAGGCGCTCGGACAGGCCGCGCAGCATGACCTGCCAATGCGCCTCGCCGCCTTCTTGTGCCGACGCGCGCTCGAAGCCTTCGATCGCCGCCTTAGCCACCAGCGCACTGCGATGCACGCGCACGAAATCCTGCGCGAATTCCTGCTCCAAGCCGGAAAGCGACTCCTCCAGTAGAAACTCGCGCGTGAGCGTTTTGACAGTGACGTACTTCAGTTCGGCGCGCAGGAACACGATCTCCTTGACCGGGACAAGCACCACGCGACCGCGTTCGTTGATACTCAAATGCGTGCGCGCCTTGGGCGAAATCTGCGCCAGCGCCGTGGCCGAGAGCGCCTTGCTCGCCGCCGCCTTCTTCAACGCCAACGCCAAACGCTCGGCGCGGATGGGTTTGAGCAGATAATCGATCGCGTTCAATTCGAACGCTTTGACGGCGTAGGCGTCGTAGGCGGTAGTAAAGATGACGGCGGGCGGGGCATCCAGCTTCTGGATGTGGCGGGCCAGCTCGATGCCATCCATTTCCGGCATGCGGATGTCGAGCAGCACGACGTCGATCTTGCCTTCGTTCAAGGCCGCGAGCGCTTCGCGGCCGTCGCCTGCTTCGCCAGCGACTTCCAACGCCATGGCCGCGGCGCAATCGCCGATCAGTTCGCGCAAGCGCCGCCGCGCGGGCGCTTCGTCGTCGACGATCAGGATGCGCTGCGGCGCTGGGCTGCTCATACAGGTGCAGGCCGGTAGGGGATAGTGATCGTCACTTGATAGCTGTTGCCGGTGACCTGCGTCTTCATGCTCGCTTCGACATCGAAGTGCAGCGCCAAGCGCTCGCGGATATTGCCCATGGCCATCTTATTGCCGGCGTGATGGCTGCCGCCCTCGCCCAAATAAGGGTTGCGCAGCACCATGACGACTTGATCACGGTTACGGTAGATATTGATGTTGATCTCGCCGGGTACACTGGACGGCTCGATGCCATGGTAAACGGCATTTTCGAGCAAGGGTTGCAGCAGCAGCGGCGGCACCAGCGCGTCCGCGGGCATCTTTTCTAGATGCCAGGCAACTTGCAAACGCTCGCCGAGACGCAACTGCTCCAAATCCAGATACTGGCGGCACAGCTCGACCTCGCGCGCCAAACGGGTCAACTCCTTGTTGTCAGCCATCAGCACACGGAACAGATCCGCCATGTCTTCGAGCGCCCGTTCGGCGCGGCGCGGTTCCTGCCGCACCAGGCTGAGCACCGCGGTAATGCTATTGAACAGGAAATGCGGCCGGATGCGCGCCTGCAAGGCTTGCAGCCTGGCTTCCGTGATCGCGGGAGAAAGCGCGCGCGCGCGCTGATCGAAATAATACAAAATGACACCCGACAAGGCGAGCGTGAACACGCCGAAATGCAGCGGGCTGGCCGATTCGAAGCCAGGCAGTAGATTGTGGATGAACCAAAATACCGCAGTGGCCACGAGCAACTCAATTAGCAGGATGGCGCCCAACCCGGCGCGGTAGTCGAGCTTTTCCAGTTGACTGCGCGCGGCGCACAGGATGACCAAACTCAACAAAATGATGGGCTGCGCCATGGCGGCGATATGCACAAACTCCGGCCATGCCTCGGCCGCGCTATCGCGCCGGATCAGCGCGGCGGCGAAACAGAACCCGTTCGCAATCAGCAGCGTGCGCAGCACGACGCCCAGATTGCAGAAGTCCGGCAGCCGGGCTGGGGTGGTGTTTTGCCGTATACTTGCCACGGACGCAATTGTATCGAGGCAATACCTTCATGCAAGAAGAAGCCGCCGGTCCGGCGTCAAAAACTAAACCAACGCCAAAAACCTGGTCAGGGCGCTTCGCGGAGCCGGTTGCCGAGCGCGTCTTGCGTTACACGGCTTCGGTCAGTTTCGACCAGCGCCTCGCCCCCTACGACATCCAAGGCTCGCTCGCGCATGCGCGCATGCTCGCGGCGCAGAAGATCATCAGCCCTCAAGACCTGGCCGACATCGAGCGCGGCATGGCCCAAATCAAGCAAGAGATCGAGTCTGGCCGCTTTAACTGGTCGCTGCAACTCGAAGACGTGCACTTGAATATCGAACGGCGCCTGACCGAACTGGTGGGCGAGGCCGGCAAGCGGCTGCACACTGCCCGCTCGCGCAACGACCAAGTTGCCACCGACGTGCGCCTGTTCTTGCGCGACAGCCTGGACGCGATCGGCGGTTTGGTACGCCGGCTGCAAGGCGTGCTGCTCGACGCAGCCGAGAAGCACGCGGAAGCGATCATGCCAGGCTTCACCCACCTGCAAGTGGCTCAACCCGTGACTTTCGGCCATCATCTGCTCGCCTATGTGGAGATGCTCGAACGCGATGCGGGCAGGTTGGCGGACTGCCGCAAGCGGCTCAACCGGTTGCCGCTCGGGGCCGGGGCGCTGGCCGGGACCACTTACCCGATCGACCGTGCGCGCGTGGCTAAGGAGTTGGGCTTCGATGGCATCTGCGAGAACTCACTCGATGCGGTGTCTGATCGCGATTTCGCCGTCGAATTTTGCGCCGCGAGTGCACTGGTAATGATCCATCTTTCGCGTTTGTCCGAGGAATTGATCATTTGGATGTCGCAGCCGTTCGGGTTTATCCGGCTGGGAGACCAGTTCTGCACCGGCTCATCCATGATGCCGCAGAAGAAGAACCCGGACGTGCCGGAGTTGGTACGCGGCAAGACCGGCCGCGTGAATGGCCACTTGGTTGCACTCTTGACGCTCATGAAAGCCCAGCCGCTGGCGTACAACAAAGACAATCAGGAAGACAAAGAACCGCTGTTCGACACTGTCGATACGCTGACAGATACCCTCATTATCTACGCCGAAATGCTGGCGAGCCTGGAAGTCGACGCCGCGAAGATGCGTGCACAAGCGCAAAAAGGCTATGCCACCGCCACCGATCTGGCCGATTATTTGGTCAAACGCGGCGTGCCGTTTCGCGATGCGCACGAGGTCGTCGCACGGGCGGTGCGCCATGCGGAGGGGCAAAAGAAGGACCTGGCTCAGCTCGGGCTGGAGGAGTTGCGGGAGTTTTCCAAAGCGATCGGGGCGGATGTGTTCCAGGTGCTGAGCGTCGAAGGCTCGGTCAAGGCACGCGCCCATGCCGGCGGTACGGCGCCCGAGCAGGTCGTCGCGGCGATCAAGGCGGCGCGAGTTCGCATCGCCGAGGCATAGGCCTCGGCTTAGCAAAGCCAGCCGGGCTGTGCCTTAGCCGGTTTCCTGATCTTCTTCCCGAGTGTGTTCGCGGCATAGCTTGCGCATGTCCTGAATGGACAGGCGCTCGCCATACCAGGCGCAATGGTAGATGCGCTGGCTTTTGCGCTGGCAATAGGCGCAGGTTTGGCATAAGCCGAAGGTGCGCGCATCGCTATTGGCTTGCAGCTCGGCCAAGGTATCGCGCAGCGCAGCGACGCCGCTGCGGATGCGATTGGCGCTCAGATTACGGGTTGCATCGAGCCAGAATAGCGCCGGCTGCGCTTCGTTCATGAACGCTTCGCCTTGGCTGCTCAAACGCAGGCGCACCACGCGCCGGTCGATCTCGTCCTGGTAGCGCTCGATCAAGCCGCGCCGGTCCAGCAGCATCAAGCTCTGCGAAACCGTCCCCTTGGTTAGTCCCAGGAACTCTGCCAGCGCCTGCGGCGTGTTGCTGAAGCGGTTGGCCTGGCTCAAATAGATGAGCGCCTGCACGTGCACCGGCTGCAAACCCTGTTCGGCACCGATACGGCGGAGCTCCATGCGGATGAAGTGGCCGATGCGGCCGACCAGATCCAACAGCAGCAGCGGATTCTTGAGCATTTCGATATGGTATCGACCTCAAACCAATTCGTAAAGCATTTAGCGATCGATTTTTTGGTATCGAGTCCATACCATAACGAGGAGTGGTCCAATCGGTGGCTCGATTGCGCTCAATTTGGCCGCAACGCGGCACTTTTTCGGCGCGCGACTGCGCCACCCGGACGCGCGATTTGGGTGTGCTAACATCGATCGCAAGTCACGATTCCCCCTCTGAAATGCGCTTCGTTCTCACTGTCTGCGTGCTGCTCGCCGTCGTCGCCTGCGGTGCCAAGGGACCGCTCTATCTGCCGGACGCGACGTCGGCGCAACAACAAAACAAGAAACCCGATGCGAGATGAGTTTCTAGCCTGCCTGGAGCGGCGCGACGGCGCCCTCTACATCGAGGCGTGCGCGCTGCAGGACCTCGCCGACCGCTACGGCACGCCGCTTTACCTCTATTCCCGTGCCGAAATAGAGCGCGCTTTCGCCGCGCTGACGCAGGCGCTCGCCGATCGCGATCATTTGATCTGCTATGCGGTCAAAGCCAACTCCAATATCGCCATCCTTAACTTGTTCGCTCGCCTGGGCGCCGGTTTCGACATCGTTTCGGGTGGCGAGTTGGCGCGCGTGCTGCGCGCAGGCGGCGACCCCAAGAAGGTGGTGTTTTCGGGTGTCGGCAAGTCGCACGCCGAGCTGCGCCAAGCGCTGCAGGCCGGCATTCTGTGCTTCAACGTCGAATCGGCCAACGAGCTCGCGCGCCTGCAAGAAGTGGCCTCGGCCTTGGGCGTCAAAGCGCCGGTGTCGGTGCGCGTCAACCCCGATGTCGATCCCAAGACGCATCCTTACATCGCCACCGGACTTACCCGCGCGAAGTTCGGCATCGCCTTTCCACAAGCGCTCGAAGTGTATCGGCAGGCCAAGGGCATGCCGAATATCGAACTGACCGGCATCGATTTTCATATCGGCTCGCAGATTACCGATACACAACCGTACGCGGATGCGGTCGCGCGTCTGGTCGACATGGTTTCCGCGCTAAAGACCGAAGGCATCGAACTCGAACACATCGATCTCGGCGGAGGGCTGGGCATTCGCTACCGCGACGAAAGTCCGGTCACGCCGCAGCAGTACGCGCAGGCCGTGCTGCCGCTGTTGGCAAAGCTGCCGCACCGGATCGTGCTCGAACCCGGGCGCTATCTCGTGGGTAACGCCGGTGTGCTGCTAACGCGTGTGGAACACCTCAAGCAAGGCGCGCAACAGCGCTTCGCCATCGTCGACGCCGCCATGAACGACCTGATCCGCCCGGCGCTTTACGACGCCTATCAACACGCGGTCCCGGTGCGCGCGCGCGCGACGCCCGCGCAGCTCTACGACATCGTCGGACCGGTGTGCGAGAGCGGTGATTTTCTCGGGCTGGAGCGCTCCCTCGCCATCGCAGAAGGCGACCTGCTCGCGGTGCTGGGCGCCGGCGCCTACGGTTTCAGCATGAGCTCCAACTACAACTCGCGCCCACGCGCCGCAGAGGTTCTGGTGGACGGCGACCGAGCGCACCTGATTCGACAACGCGAAAGCGTGGAATCATTGTTCGCGCTGGAATCGATCCCGGATTTGCTTACGCGTTGAGGCGGCTTCGCGCTTCAACACCGGTTTCACGTTCGATCTAGCGCGTTCTCGCACACATCGCGCACAAAAGTGCCGCCTTGCAAGCATTTGGTATTGACTCGATACCAAAAAGTGCACCTTGAAGCAAAAAAGTAGTAGCAAAGAGGCTGATTTGCTGGGCGCGTGCGAAATCTTTACTTAGAATGCCATCACCAGGTCGAAACACCGTATAGTATTTCGGTGCTACGGCAATCCGTCGGCCTTGGTCGTACCGGAAGCTGGTATCAGCTTAGCTGCCTCTCTGAGAGGGGTGGACGGCTTCGGGTACGGCACCAAACGACCCTAGATTCAACTTTTGAAAGGAGTGAAGTATGGCAATGAAGAAGGCTAAGAAACCCGCGGCGAAGAAAACCGCCGCGAAGAAGAAACCCGCCGCGAAGAAAGCTGCCAAGAAGCCGGCAGCAAAGAAAACCGCGGCTAAGAAGAAGCCTGCTGCCAAGAAGAAGCCTGCTGCCAAAAAAGCCGCAAAGAAGAAATCTGCGGCTAAAAAGTCGGCCAAAAAGAAACCTGCTGCTAAAAAAAAGCCCGCAGCTAAGAAAGCTGCCAAAAAGGCTAAAAAGCCTGCGATGAAGAAGAAGGCGGCGCCCAAAAAAGCTTCGTCTTCTCCTTCCTCCGACATGGTTTCCGCGCCGCTGATCAAACCGATCTTCTAGGCGCCGCGGCTTAAGTAGCCGTGTCCTTGCAACCGTCATTCCCTTAGCGGGAAGGGCGGTTTTTCTTTTGCTGTGCGACAAGCTCGCTTTAGGCGAATTTCAAGCCATCGAAGGCCGCTGGACGCGTTGCACGCCCCCCGGTCCCCGGTTCTGTTTCGAGTGGTAGAGCGCCTGATCGGCGCAACTGAGCAGCACCGATAGCTCGTCGCCATGAGTTGGCGCCTCGGCCAAGGCGATGGTAGCGCTGCAATCCAACCCATTTTCCTTGGCCCATGCGGCAATACGCGCCTGAATGCGCTGGCCGATGGCCTCGGCCTGGTCGAGCGTGGTGTTATTCAGCACCAGCACAAACTCATCCCCGCCGTAGCGCGCGGCGATATCGCTGGTGCGCACCATGCTGCGCAGGATTTCGCCGAGCTGCTTGAGCACCCGGTCGCCGACCGCGTGGCCCAGGTTGTCGTTGATGGCCTTGAACTTATCCAAATCACAGAACATGACGGCCACCCGCTCGTCCTTGCTCGCGCGCAAATACTGAAAAATCGGCAGGGAGAGCTCGAATAGCCCGCGCCGGTTGGTCAAGCCGGTCAAGGCGTCCGTCAGGCTATGGTGCTCGAGCTGCGAACGCGTTTGCTCGTTGCGGCGAACCAGAATGTAGGCATAGCCAAGGATGACCACAAAAAACAAGAACAGGAACAGCACCCCAGGCGTAAGCGCGTTGCCGAGCATCGCGTGGCGTATGCCCAGTGCCGTCACCGCGCCCAAGAGGGAGCCGACGATGGCCTCGATGAACAAGCCCATGCCGTAGCGCATACCGTTGCCGAGCACAACCAGGATGTATGCAATCAACGAGGGCGGCGTTTGATACGGATCGTTCACCACTGCAACGGCCAGGCCCACGATATCCACCCAGAGCGCCAGCCGGAAACGCCAAGGCGCAGCCAATTGGCGCTTCGCATGAAAATAGGCCCAAGTATTGAACAGGAAATGTGCGAAATAGAAAGCATTGATCACCGCCAACGGCATGATGGCCGGCTTGGAGTTGGCGGAGAAATTGAAGTATGCGAAAGCGATCAGGACAAAAAAGTAGCGCGTAAAGAACTGGGTCTGCTGCTCCGGCCAGGGCGCTACGCGCGGTTGGCCCCAAGCTAAGCGCGCCGCCGCACGGCGATCGTTATGGCGGCGGCGTTCGCCGCGGCGACGGTCGTCCGGGCGCGTGCCTTGGGAGTTATCCGAGTGCTCTATCATCGAAGGTGAAAATCAGCTAGACCAAAAAAAGCGCAGCCAAGCCCAAGAAGATGAGAAATCCCATGCTGTCGGTGGTGGCAGTTAACAGCACGCTAGAACCAATCGCGGGATCTCGCCCCATGCGGTGCAGGGTGATCGGAATGAAGATGCCCACCAAGGCCGCGACCAACAGGTTGAGCAGCATTGCCGCGGTCATGACGATACCAAGATATGCGTTGCCATAGAGTACGTAGGCGATGATTCCCAGCACAGTGCCCCACACCAAGCCGTTTAGCAAGCTAATGGCGACTTCTTTCTTGATCAGCCGATCGGTGCTGGCCGGACTGATCAGCCCTAAAGCCAAGCCTCGCGTAATGAGCGAGCTGGTCTGATTGCCCGAATTGCCGCCGATGCCAGCCACGATCGGCATCAACGCGGCCAATGCCACCAGCCGCTCGATGGTGCCCTCGAACACGCCGATGACGCGCGAAGCGACGAAAGCGGTGCCGAGGTTGATGACGATCCATGGCCAGCGATTCTTGGCGCTTTTCCAGACCGAAGCAAACAGATCCTCCTCTTCCTTGAGACCGGCAAGTTTTAGCGCGTCCTCGTTGGCCTTGGCACGGATGTAGTCCATCACCGCGTCCACGGTGAGGCGGCCAACCAGCTTGCCCTGGCCATCGACCACCGGCGCCGTGACCAAGTCGTAGCGCTCAAACGCCTGCGCAGCCTCCTCAGCCGCTTGGTCGGGATGAAAGGTCACGACCTCCTTGGCCATCACCTTTGCCACCATCGTGTCGGCGTCGCTCACCAGCAGCTTGCGCAGCGGCAACACACCGCGCAGCGCGTCGTCGCGCGAAACGACGAACAGCTTGTCGGTATGGTCGGGCAGCACATCCAGGCGGCGCAAGTACCGCAGCACGACCTCCAGGTCGATGTCCTCGCGCACCGTCACCATCTCGTAATCCATGAGTGCGCCGACGCTATTGTCCGGATAAGCCAAAGCCGACTGCAGCCGGCCGCGGTTTTGCACGTCGAGTGAATCGAGAATGTCCTGGACCACCTCCTGCGGCAAGTCGGGCGCCAGATCGGCGATCTCGTCGGTGTCCAGTTGTTCGGCGGCGGCCAGCAACTCCTGCCGGTCCATGCTGCCAATGAGCGACTCGCGCACCGCATCGGAGACTTCCAGCAGGATCTCGCCATCGCGCTCGGCTTTGACCAGATCCCATACTTGCAGGCGCCGGTCGAGCGGCAGCCCCTCGAGGATATACGCGACATCCGCCGGATGCAGATCGTCCAGCTTCTTCTGCAAGCGCGCCAGGCTCTGTTTGTGCGTCAGCGCGTCGACGAGCTCCTGCTTGGGACCTTCCTGCTTATGGACGAGCCCCTCCTCCAGCTCGCACTTGTCGAGCAGGCGGATGACTTCTTCGAGCTCTTCTTGCACGCTCTCGCGGCGTGCACGATATTGCACTTCGGCCATTGCTTCAGCGAGCGAATCCGGGGGCGGCGAACGGCGGAAAAACGCGATTGTAGGCAGCCAGGCGAGCGTTCTCCAAGCGAAATTTCGCCTGAATTGGGGCAAACTATGCCTTCTTCATTTTGATAAACGGGCTGCTTGCTATGGCTTGCGTCTTCTGCGAAGGCAGCGGCGGCAACATCCTTTGGCGCGACGAGTTCTGCCGTGTCGTGCACCCAAACGAGACCGACTACCCGGGACTTTGCCGCGTCATCTGGAATGAGCACGTGCGCGAAATGAGCGATTTGCAACCGGTGCAGCGCGAGCGCTGCATGCAGGCCGTGTTTGCGCTGGAGCAGGCGCTAAGCGAACTGCTCCAGCCCGACAAGATGAACCTTGCTAGCCTCGGTAATGCGGTACCGCATTTACATTGGCACGTCGTGCCACGCTATCGCGACGACCGCCATTTCCCGACGCCGATTTGGGGCGCGCCACTGCGCGAGGCTGCGCCACGGCGCCTACCCGCCGATTTCGAGGCTAACTTACGGGAGCAGCTGGCGCGCCTAGGTTGATTTATACTGTACCTAGTGTGCCTGCTTAAGTGTTTTCCATTCTTATTTCACGGAATATACTCGAGACTCTATTAGGCTACTAGACGTGACTTGGCTGCAATACGTAGCGGGCGGAGAATTCCTCGACCGGCATCGGTCTGGCGAACAGAAAGCCTTGCACTTGATCGAATCCGAGCTCGCGCAGCAGTTCGACATGGTGTTGTTCCTCCACACCTTCCGCCACCACCTTTAACTCCAGCGCCCGCGCCAACTGAATCACCGCAGCAAGCACGGCAAAGTCTTTTTCGTCGCGCTTCAGATTGCGCACGAAAGCGCGATCGACTTTGATGGTGTCGATGGGAAGGTGGCGCAGCAGGTGCAGGCTCGAGTAGCCGGTACCGAAGTCGTCCATCGACACCTTCATGCCCAAGTCGCGCGCTGCGCGCAGCGTGCTCGCCACGGCGTCGAGGCTTTGCACCAGCAAGCTTTCGGTCACTTCGAGCACCAGGCATTCGGGCGGAATCTGATGACGCTGCACCACTTCTTCGAGGTAATCGACGAAATCGAGCCCGGTCGCAAGCTGCTGCACCGACACGTTCACCGCCACTTTGATGCGCTTTCCGGTAGCCTGATGCCATTGATGCAGATGGCGCGCAACTTCGTTGATCAACCAATCGCCCAGTGCGCTGATTAGATTCGCCGCTTCCGCCGCCGGCACAAAGCGCCCGGGTGGCAGCAATCCGCGTTCCGGATGCTGCCATCGAATCAACGCTTCCGCGCCGGTGAGCGCGCCGTCGCGCGCATCGAAGATGGGCTGCAGATGCACGCGAAACTCGTTTTGCATGATCGCGCGGCGCAGTTCGATTTCGAAGCGGAAGCGCTCGTCGGTGCCCGGACCAAGCTCGGCCGAGTAAACCGCGCATTGACCGCCGCCACGCTGCTTGGCTTGATACATGGCCGCATCGGCGCGGCGGATAAGATCTTCCGGCGTCTTCGCATCTTCCGGAAACACGCTGATGCCGACGCTGGCGCCAACGCTAAAGCGCCCGCTGAGCAGGTGAAACTCCTCGGTCAGCGCTTTGATGATGCGCGCGCCGGTGCGCTCCAATTCCGCACGCGATTCCACCGGCTCGATCACGGCAACGAACTCGTCGCCGCCGATGCGGCACAGCGTGTCTTGGCCGCGCAGCACCTCGGTCAAGCGCCGCGCGGCTTGGCGCAGCAGTTCGTCACCCGAGGCGTGCCCGAGCAGATCGTTGATGCGCTTAAACTTGTCTAGATCGATAAAGAGCACCCCCAGCTGCGTAGCGGCGCGCTCCGCCTTGGCGAGCGAGTGCTGCAGCCGGTCCTGCAGCAGCGCCCGGTTCGGCAGTCCGGTCAGCGCATCATGTGTGGCCAGCCGCCGCGCCTGCTGTTCGGAGAGCTTCTGCTGCGTCACATCCAAACCGGTACCGCGGTAGCCAACCACGGCTCCACCGCCGTCGCGCACTGCCACGGCGCTGACTTGCTGCCAGATCACTTCGCCGCTCTTGGTTACCGAGCGATGTTCGAGATTGCGGAAATCGCGTTGACTGGCGTGCGCGGCAAACCAGGCGGCCATGGCTTCGTGCTCTTCCGGCGGCACAAAAGCGGTGGGCTTCTCGCCTAACAACTCTTCCTTGGTGTAACCGAGCACGTCCACCACCCGGTCCGACAAATAAGTGTAGTGCCCTTCGGCATCCACCTCCCAAACGTACTCGCCCGCGGCCTCCGCCATGTCGCGAAAGCGCTCCTCGCTACGGCGCAGATCGTCTTCGATTTGGCGGTAGCGGGAAACATCACGAACGACCGACTGAATCAGCATGCGCCCGCCGGAGGCAAAGGTGGCGCCGCGCATTTCCACAACCAAGATGGTGCCGTCCTTGCGCACCAGCTTGCGTTCCATGAACGGATCGATGTGCGTCTCGCCGCGCATCAACCCGACCGAGCGTGCATGCACACTTTCCAGATACTCCGGATGCACGAAATCGGCGACACTGCGGCCGAGGAACTCTTCCGGTCCGCCGGCGCGCATCATCTGCACGAATGTGTCGTTGACAAATTCGATTACGCCATTGTCGAGCACGATGATGCCGTCGGCGGCGACGTTTACCAGCGCGCGGTAGCGCTCCTCGGCTTCCGCGATGGCGAGCTGGGCTTTCTGCTCCTTGGTGATATCGCTGGCAATGCCGCGGTAGCCAACGAAATTGCCGTCCGCATCGAAGACTGGATCGCCGTGCACGCTAATCACGATCGGGTGCTCGCTAAACACACCGGTGCGGTGCAGGATCAAATTGCGAAAGGGTTGATGCGCTTCGAGTTGCGCGATGTGCTCGGCCCAGCTCATGCCAATCGGCTCACCGGGCGTGTCCCAGCGCCGCAAGCCCAGCAGCGAGTAGGCGCCGCGCGGCAAACCGTCATGACGCTGCCCGGCGAACATGGTGAAACGAAATTGCGCATCCTGCTCCCAATACCAATCCGACGACAACGCCAGCAAGCCGCGGAAGCGCGCTTCGCTCTCGAGCAGTTTGCGATAGGAAGGGTCGTCATCGAGGACGCGCTGCAACACGCCCAAGAGCAGCGCGGGCCCCGCGCTGACAGTGTGCGAAAAACAGTGGTCGATCCTAACCGGATGGGCGTCCGCGCCGAGCAAAGTCCAGCGCTGGGCCGCCGCATCGGCTTGCACATCGCGGCGTTGCGCGAGCGCTGCCAGGCTTGCACTCGCGGCAGCCCGATCTTCCGGACGCAGGAAATCCAGGTAGTTGCGCCCAACCAATTCCGCCTGCGTGCGGCTCAATAGCGACTGCAGACCCATGCTCGCCATGACGATGGCGCCGGCCGCGTCGAGAACCACCAAGGCGTGCGCGTTCTGGTGGAACAGCTCTCCAAACTCCCGCACGTCGGGCCGGTGGACTTCGATGCTCATGGACAAGAAATCTGCCCGGCGCCCGGGCGATGCATACGGCGTAACTGTTGGGTCGGCAAGGGTATCGCGCCAATTGAGGATGCGGGTAAGTGCCTAACGAATCTTCACAAATTAAACACGAAACATGGCTATTTGGCAGCATTTGTCCAGGACGGACGGCGAGCGGTTTGGCACTGCGCATTAGGACGGGTAGCGGATGACGACAGTGTCGGGGGTGAAATGCGGACGACTAGTACTGCGACCCAGAGGTTTCGATACAAAATGAAAGCGATGGATTCGACTCGAGGGCAAGGCGCAAACCGCAGCAATACCCGTTGGTATTGCGAGGATTTGCAACGCCGCCATCGAGGCGAAGACGCACTTTCATGTATCGAAACTTCTGGGTCGCAATACTATGCGCGCTCGATCAGCGCATCCACGACGACCGCACCCTCACCCGCCGCGCCGAGCATGACGGGATTCAGATCGATCGATCGCGCTCTGCCGCGCAACGCATGCATGAGCGCCCCAAGCCGCACCGCCAACCGGCACAGGGCCGGCACGTCCAGTGCGGCCTCGCCGCGCACACCCGCCAGCAGCGGGGCAATGCGCAGGCGCTGCAAAGCGGCGCTTACATCGGCTTCATCGAACGGGGGCAACAGCAAAACATTGTCCGGCATGGCCTCGATGTACTTGCCGCCGTCGCTCACCATCACCACCGGCCCGAAAACAGGATCGATTTTCGCGCCCAGGGCAAATTCGCGCTTGCCCGCGGCCATCCGCGCCACCAGCACGCCTTCCGCCTTCACATTGGCGCGCTGCATGCCTTCGCTGCACGCGCGAAACGCGTCGCGCACCGCCTGCTCGGTGGCGCAGTGCAGGAACACCAAACCGTATTCGCTCTTGTGCGGCAAGCCCGGCGAGCACGCTTTCACCGCGACTTGACCTCCAGCGGCCGAATTCGTCGGCGCCGCAAGCGTACGCCACGCCGCCACCGCCTCGTCCGCGTGGTTGCACAAGCGATGTGCAACGGCCTCGATACCCGCTTGCGCCAGCACTGCCATGCTCTGCGCTTCGCTGAGAAACGGCTCGCTCCCGTGCGGCAGCGCCACGTTTGCCGGCGCCGCGTCACTCGCTTGTCGCCGGACCTTTTCCATGCTTAGAGAGGTGCGATGTGACGTGTACTGATGCAGCGCCGCCAGCGCATCGCTCTCGGTCTCGAACACGGGAATGCCCTCGGCACGGAAGGGCGCGCGCACGCTGGCCTGCGTCGCGCTCATGACCAGCACTTTGCCGGTTTGTGCGACGAACGCCGCTGCATCGCGCGCGAAGCGCGTCAGGTCATAGCCTTCTCCAGCGACGGGAATGGCCAGGTAGACAAGGTCCACTTCCTCATCCTCGGCCAACGCGGGCAGCACTTTGCCGAACAAGCCGCTATCGGTGAGCAGCGCGGCGGTGACATCGATCGGATTGCTGCTGGTGGCAAAGCTCGGCAGCGCCGCGGCTAGGCGTTCGCGCGTGTGCGCCGACAAACGCGCCAGCGGCAGATCGAACCGCTCCGCCAAGTCCGCCGCCAGTACGCACAGCGCACCGCTATTTGAGAGCGCCACCAAGCGCCCGCGTTTTGGGCTGTGGCCTTGCAAATACAGTTCGGCAGCGTTGACCCAACCGCGCGTGTCGCCCGCGCGCCAGATGCCGTGCTTACGCAAGAAGGCATCGACCACGCGGTCTTCGTTGGCGATGGCGCCGGTGTGCGAACTCGCCGCTTGCGCGCCGCGCGCGCTGCGGCCGGACTTGAGCATCACAATCGGCACGCCGCGCTCGTTGGCCATGCGCGCCGCTGCGGCAAGCGAAGCGGCGTCTTTGATCGTCTCGGCATAGACGATAACCAACCGCACCGCTTCGTCCCGCAAAACCGCCGGCAGCAGCTCGCACACATTTACATCCGCGTCATTGCCGCTCGCCAGCACGTAGCGCACGCCGATGCCACGCTCACGCAGCATGTAGTACGGGATCACGCTTGCCGCCCCGCTCTGGCTCACGATCGCCACCGGCCCGTCTTGCGGCGGTACTTCGATGAACATGGTGCTGAAGCTGGTGATCGCGCCGGTAGCGAAATTCGCCAGCCCCTGCGTATTCGGCCCGATCATGCGCATGCCAGCGGCGCGCGCGGCCGCTACCATTTCCGCCTCGATTCTGCGCCCCGCTTCGCCTGTTTCACCAAAACCCGAGGCGATGCACACCGCCACTTTCACGCCGCGCTGAGCGCACTGCTTGACGGCGGCCACGGCATCGTCGCCTGCGACACAGATCACGGCAAGTTCCGGCGCGTCGGGCAGCGCGTCGAGGTTCGGATAACACGCGATGCCCTGTACGTCGCCACGATTCGGATTGATCGGATAGACCTTGCCGGCGTAGCCGAAGGTCTTCAGGAAATGGATTGGCCGGCCGCCGATCTTGTTGCGATTGTCGGAAGCGCCGATGACGGCGATGGATTGGGGGTTGAGTGCGGCGGCGAGCAACGTTTAACTCGGTTGGTTCGGCTTTCGCGGCGCGTTTTCGAGCTTCAAACCCGCCACTTCACGCCTTTTGGCCAGCTCTCGCGCAATCACGAGTTTCTGAATCTCGGAGGTGCCGTCGTAGATGCGCATCGCGCGCACATCGCGATAGAAGCGCATCACCGCCGAATCGCCGAGGTAGCCGGAAGCGCCGTGAATCTGCAGGGCACGATCGGCGACGCGCCCGACCATCTCGGCGGCGAATAGCTTGCAGCAGGCGACTTCTAGCGTGACGTCCGCTGCGTCGCCGCCGTCATCCTTCTTGCGTGCGGCATCCAGCGCCATCGCGCGCGCGGCGTAGGCTTCGGCTTTGCTCTCCGCGAGCATCGATTGGATCATCTGCATGTCCGCCAGCGGCTTGCCGAATTGCCGGCGCTGCTGTGCATAGGCGAGCGCTTCGTCGATCAAGCGCTCCGCGGCGCCGACGCACACGGCCGCCACGTGCAGTCGCGCTTTGTCGATGGTTTTCATCGCAGATCGGAAGCCGTTGCCTTCGACGCCGCCGATCAAGTGTGCGGCCGGCACGCGGCAGTTCTCGAACACGACCTCGCCATAGTGCGCGCCGAACATCCCGAGCTTTTGGGCGGTAACGACCACTTTCGCGCCCGCCCGCGGCATCTCGACGATAAAGGCGCTCACCGTCTTTGCGCCTTGCGAGGCAGGATCAGTGCGCGCCAGCACAGTGATCACGGCCGCTTCCGGCGCGTTGGCCACGTACAGCTTGTGGCCATTTAGCACGTAGTCATCACCGTCGCGCACGGCGGTTGCTTTCAGAGAAGCGGCGTCGGAACCGGATTCCGGTTCGGTCAGCGCGAAAGTCGCCAGTATCTCGCCCGAAGCAATGCGCCGCAGATACTTCTGCCGCTGCGCCTCGGTGCCGTCGAGCAGGATCAAGCGCGAGCCGCCGCCCTGGTTGATGGCGAAGTAGGAGCGGTACGCGGGTGACGCGTGCGCCAGTTCGAACATGGTGAGCACTTCTTCTTCCATGGTAAGGCCCAGTCCGCCCCACTGCTTCGGAATCGATAAACCGAATAAGCCCAGGTCGCGCATCTCCGCGACGATCTCCGCGGGCATCGCATCGTCTTCGTTGATCTTTGCCTCGAACGGGATCAAGCGCTCACGCACGAAAGAACGGCAGCGCGTAAGGAAGGATTCCAACGTGCGAGGGTCGTTGATCATATATACAGGTTAACGCATATCACCAGAAATTAGATCTACTCTGACTAACAAGAACATCCTACTCCAAGTATAGCTTAATCGACCTCTAGGACCTTGAGATTTTTCTCCAGAAACTCGCCGCGCTTGGCAAAGCGTTTCGTTACGTAGACTGCGCCGTTGGCGTCGATCAGCAGTGCCGCATCGATGCCCATCTTTTGTGCCGCAGAGCGCCAGCCCGGCACGCCGGAAATGAAAACGGGCTTCGACGCCACATCCGATAAGACGCCCGCGCCGGCCCCGCGCGGCGCGATCACCGTAGCCGATTGTATGCCCTGCACAGGCTGGCCCGTGCGCGGATCGATCAAGTGGCAGTAACGTTTGCCGGCGACTTCAAAGTAGCGCTGATAGTCGCCCGAGGTGCCGATCGCTTCGCCATCGTAGAGCTCGACGGTGGCGATCGCCATCGGTTTGCGCGGATGCTGCACGCCGATCTTCCACGGCCGGTTGCCGGCTTCGCCCAGCGCGATGATGTTGCCGCCGATATTCACCAGCGCGTTCTTGATGGCGTTCTTGCGCAGAATCTCCGCGGCGCGGTCGAGTGCATAGCCTTTCGCGTACCCGCCCAGGTCGAGCTGCACTTCGCGGTTGGCGCTGCCGAGGTTATCACCGTCGAAACTCAGATCACTCGTGCGTGGGTTGGCTTTGATCAGCGCGTCGACTTTTGCTTGATCCGGCAGCCCCGGCTTGTATTCGTCGCTGTGAAATCCCCACAGTGCAACAAGTTTGCCGATGGCCGGATTGAACAAGCTATCTGCGCGCGCCGAGTGCGCGGCCGCATCGCGCAGCAGCGCCGCCAGCTCGGGCGAAACTTTGGCTTGCTCGCCTTTCGCCAGCGCCGCGTTGAGCGTGGTCAATTCGCTCGGCTGCCAGGCATGCAGCATCTTGTGTAAGCGATCGAATTCGCGCAGCACAGCGCCGATCGCCTCAGTGGCATGCTGTTTGTCCTCGCCCCACACCTTGACTTGCACCAGCGTGCCGAACACATAACTTTCTTGCTCGACCAGCGGCGGCTTGCTGCAAGCGGCGAGTGCAGCGAGCATCAGCGCGAGCAGCAACCGGCGCAATATAAACATGAACATGGATTGAATCGCGCGGTTGGTTTATGGCGGCGCATTCTACGCCGCTCGGGTGGCACGGCCGTCGTTGCTTTTATCCTCAAGGTGCGCGCAGCGCACCCACT
>CAZAWU010000056.1:0-3203 GCA_964488915.1 uncultured Burkholderiales bacterium | reverse complement strand
CCAATCAGCCTAGCCCATCAACTCGGCGACAAGCTGATTGAACTTCTTCGGGTTTTCCATGAACATGAAGTGATTGCCGCCTTCGGCGTCTTCGAAAATCACCGTGCGCGCACCGGGAATCTGCTTGCCGATCCACTCTTGCGACTTCCAGCCCACCAGGCTGGTCTTGCCGCCCACCACGAGCGTCGGAATGTTGATGCGCTTGATCACGTCGCGCCAATCGTTGGTGGCGTGATCGTAGAGCAGCCGCGCGGCGTAGGGGCGCGGAAATTTCAAGTTCTGCTCGATTACCCATTTCACCTCTTCGCGCGGGTATTGCTTGGTGAACATGCCGCCGATGAAGCCTTCCGTGGTCTTCACCCCGTCCTTGCCAGCGAGCGAATTGGGCACGTCGTAGAGCGAGTTCTTGTCGAGAATTGCCCCGGCATCGGTCTTCTCAACGTCGCCCCAAATAGGGTTGGCTGTGATCATCGGCATCTGATCGATCAGCACCAGTTTCGCCAGGCGGTCGGATCCGAACAGTTCCCAGTAACCCCAAATCACCGAGCAACCCATCGAGTGGCCCGCGAGCGTGACGTCTTTCAAGCCTTTGCCCGCCAAGAACTCGTGCACGTCGGCGGACAGACGATGAATGCGATAGCCGTGCTCGGGTTTGGAAGAATCCCCATGGCCGCGCATGTCCAGCGCAATGACGTGGTATTTGCCGCTCAAGCCCGAGAGCTGATGCTTAAACTGCACGGCCGTTTGCGACCACCCCGGAATCATCA
Source organism: uncultured Burkholderiales bacterium (assembly GCA_964488915.1). Lineage (GTDB taxonomy): Bacteria > Pseudomonadota > Gammaproteobacteria > Burkholderiales > JALYOK01 > CADEHE01. Next base: position 2,436 of record CAZAWU010000056.1, on the reverse strand, counting down.
CCAGCGTTTTGCCGGAGCCCGCCTCGAGGTAATTGAGCTTCACGCCATCGCTCGTCGTGAAGGTACCCTGCTTGATCGTGACGCCGCTGCCGGCGGTCGCGGCCGATGGGGCCGACTGCGGTGCGCTTCCGCAACCTAGCAACACGATCGCTGACGCGGCCACCCCGGCGCGCGCTGCCCAACTCACAAAGCTGCCTGACATAGTCTCCTCCTCGTTGTGAAAAACGCGCCTTCTCGCGCGCAGTGCGGTCAAGCTTGCGCCGTCGCCAAGCCAGTGTCAACGCGGACTCATGGATACAACAGACGCAAGCGAAAACCCGCGGGCGGTAGCGCGCCTACATCCAAGTGCAAGGCAACGGTATGTGTCTGCTTTGGCAGCCAGCCGCGCGCGCTCTCGGGTTCGTTCGCCAGATACTCGGTCGGCGCAAACGTCTTCACCGCCAGCACGTCGTCGTTCACGCCGGTGAGCGTGAGTTCCAAAAAAGGATAGCGTTGCACGAACGGCGCGAGGTTCTGCAGCGTCGTTTGCAGCGTGACGATGCCGGGACGCGCTGGGTCGGCTTCCAGTGAGGAGGCTTCGATGTTGAGTTGCCCCAACTCCTGCGCGAGCGGAACTTCGCAGCCCACACCTGCGCACATGGCCTCTAGGTGCGGGCGCGTGGCGGGCCAGCGCTGCGCGATGCCGCTGCGCCAGAAATAAAGGCATTGCACCGCGAGCACGGCGAGCATGAGCGCGGCGCCGACCGCCCAGCCGGGCGAAGTGGGCGGCACGTGCAGTTCCGGGCGATAGAGCGGTTCACTCGCGCGCGGCCGTTCGCGCGCCGCGGCGGGCGCTTCGGTGGCGGGCACAGCGTGGTTGTCGAGCCGGAGTGCCGCTTGCGGCTCGGCAGATGCGGGCGGTACTGCCGGCTCAACGGGCATACTCGCGCGCGCAGGCGACGGTTCATGTTCGACGGTCTGGGACGCAACCGGCTCCGGGGGCGGCCACGCTGTGGCGGCGCCACCGCCCTCGCCCGCTGATAGATCGAGATCCAAGCTCTGTTGTGGCGCCTGCTCTTCCGCCAGCAGCGCTTCGGCTTCGGCGATCGCGGCAGGCACGGATGCGTCGAGCGGCTCCAGCGGCAGCAGCAGCGCGCTGTGCAGGGGCTCCGCAGCCGGTGTTTGTGGTGCGCCGGCACTTGCGGGGCCAGGCGCCGCGGCATCCGGCGCGTTTGCTGCACTAGGTCCTGCGAGCGTTAACCCACGATAGCCGTTAAACACTTGCCGGCACTCGCCGCAGCGCACCAGCCCGGCCTTGGCGCTCAACTGCTCAGCGGTGATCTGAAATGCCGTTTGGCAATGCGGGCAAGTGGTGATCATGCGCGTTCGTTACGCGAGCCGGCGAGCGCCACCCATTCTTGCTCACGCCGAAATACCGCGAGCCTCGCCCACGGCGCGTAAGCTTGCGCGACATCTTCGGCTTGGCTGTGCAATATTCCGGAGAGCACGATGGACCCGCTGGAACGCGTGGCACGTGCAATGAGCGGCGCCAACACTTTCAGTGGATTAGCCAGAATGTTCGCTAAGCACACGTCAAAGGCTGGATAGCGCGCCTCGTCGAGCGGCTGGTCGGCCGCAAAAAACTGCGCCTGCACGAGGTTGCGCGCGGCATTGTCCCGTGCAGTGGCCACTGCACGCGCGTCGATATCCACACCGATCACCCTCCCCGCGCCAAGCTTCGCCGCTGCGATCGCCAAGATGCCGGAGCCGCAGCCGTAGTCGAGCACGTTGGCCCCGCTTTGCAGGTTCTCATCCAGCCACTGCAGACACAGCTTCGTGGTCGGATGGCTGCCGGTGCCGAATGCTTGACCGGGATCGAGCAGCAAATTGATTGCGTTTGGTTGTGGCGGTGTGTGCCAGCTCGGCACCACCCAGAGCCGCTTCGAGATCGGAATCGGCGGGAACTGGGACTGAGTATTGCTCACCCAATCTTGATCAGTAACACTCTTGGAAGAGTACTGGATATTAGTATCCATGTGCGCCGCCTCGCTTGCTTGCTTCACCGCAGCGGCCACTGGCACATCGGCATCAAACAGCGCCAGCACCGCGCAACTCGACCACAACGGCATGGCGTAACCCGGTTCGTCCACCACCAATTCCTCCGCAAACGCGCCGCCATGCGCGTCTTCGATGCTGGCCGAGAGCGCGCCTGCCTCCATGAGCGCGTCGCTCAGCGCTTCGGCGTGAGCCGAATCGGTTTCGATGCGTACTTCGGTGAATGGCATGGCGGAAGTCTAACGCAGCCCTCGGGCATCGGCCGCATGCGGACCGAGACGGCTGAACGAACTCGCCAAATAGGATTACTCAGCGAACGCCCGCGCTTACCTTGCCAGACCCGAGGCGTTTAGCCAACAAGCGCAATGATTTTTGCGCGAACTTCCGCTAGCTCGTCTTGCT
>CAZAWU010000055.1:0-20770 GCA_964488915.1 uncultured Burkholderiales bacterium | reverse complement strand
TGCGCGCTAGTACTCCGCCCCCGCCGTATGCCGCACCGCACTCTCCGGTATCCCGAACGCTTCCAGCTTGTCCTCGGTGGTCACGCGATGCATATCGCGCTTCCAGCGCGTGTCTTCGAATTCGGTGCCGCGGTGCATGGTGCAGCGGTTATCCCACATCACCAAATCGCCGACGCGCCAGCGATGCGTGTAGACGAACTGCGGCTGCGTGGCGTGCGCGACCAGCTCGGCGATCAGTGCTTGCGCCGCTTCGTCGCTCATACCGCGGATATGACCGATGTGCGAAGCAACATAGAGCGAGCGCCGGCCCGAGTCGTCGAGGGTACGCACCAACGGGCGCACCGTCGGCTTGAAAGCGCGCCGCTCTTCATCGGTGTAGTTGTCGAAGCCCAGGCGCGCGCGGGAAAACATGAGCGAATGCTCAGCCAGCAAACCTTCCAGCCGAGCTTTCGTCGTCCGCGGCAAGGCGTCGTAGGCCGCGCGCATGTCGGCGTACTGCGTATGCCCGCCGAGCGGCGCGACGCTGCGCGCGTACAGCATAGACGCGTACGCACTCGGGGCTTTGAACGAGCTGTCGGTATGCCACAGGCGATTGCCCATTTGGAACAAGCGGTAGCGGCTGTCGGCGCCCCAGATCTTGCCCTCCCCGTCCAAATTCGCGATGTCGGCAATTTCCGGCCGCACGCGCAGCTTCTCGTCACGAAACACGGATCGGACGGTTTTCTCCAGCGGGCCAAAGTTCGCCCCAAACGCCATGTGTTGCTCGACGGTGAGTTCCTGGCCGGGAAAGACCAACACGGCGTAGGTCTTGAAGGCGTCGCGCACGGCCTCAAGATCGCCGGCGCTAAGCGGACGGCTCAAGTCGACGTCGCCGATTTCTGCGGCGAACTGCTTGGAAAACGGAATCAGCGTGATACTCATCATTCCCCCGTGCATTAGGTAGGCGCGCAGGGCGATTATCGCGGCAGCAAACGGCTAGGGAAAACCGCATTTGCCTGATATAATGGATGGTTTTCTTCGCCGCACCCAAACGCACCGAAAGTAAGGATCGCATGTCTTCCAGCAGCAAAAACCAGCGCGCTTTGCGCAACATCGCCATCATCGCCCACGTCGACCACGGCAAAACCACGCTCGTGGACAAGCTGCTCAGCCAGTCCGGCACGTTCGCCGCGCATCAACAAGTTGCCGAGCGCGTGATGGATTCGAACGATCTCGAGCGCGAGCGCGGCATCACCATTTTCGCCAAGAACTGCGCGATCAACTACAAGGGCACGCACATCAACATCGTCGACACGCCGGGACACGCGGACTTCGGCGGCGAGGTCGAGCGCATTTTGTCGATGGTGGACGGCGTCTTGCTGCTGGTGGATGCGGTGGAAGGGCCGATGCCGCAGACGCGCTTCGTCACGCGCAAAGCGCTGGCGCGCGGCTTAAAGCCGATAGTCGTGGTCAATAAAGTCGACCGCCCTGGCGCGCGCCCGGATTGGGTGGTGAACCACACCTTCGATTTGTTCGACAAACTCGGCGCGACCAATGAACAGCTCGACTTTCCGGTCGTATACGCTTCTGCGTTGCAGGGGTGGGCGAGCCTGGATAGCGCGCACAAGGGCGAGAATTTGCAGCCGCTGTACGAGGCGATCTTGAAACATGTGCCAGTACGCGACGATGATTCAGATGGGCCGCTACAGTTGCAGATATGCTCCTTGGACTATTCCAACTACGTCGGCAAAATCGGCGTCGGCCGCATTCAGCGCGGGCGCATCCGTCCGCTGCAGCAAGTCGTCGCTTTAGCCCCCGACAAAGCGCCGGTGACGGCAAAAGTCGGCCAAGTGCTGATGTTCAAGGGTCTCGAGCGAATCGTCGTCGATGAAGCGCAAGCCGGCGACATCGTGCTCATCAACGGCATCGACGAAGTCGGCATCGGTGTGACCATCGCCGATCCGGCGCAGCCCGAAGCGCTGCCGCCGATCACGGTGGACGAGCCGACACTCACCATGAACTTCCAAGTCAACACCTCGCCGCTCGCCGGCAAGGAAGGCAAGTTCGTCACCAGCCGGCAGATCCGCGAGCGCCTCATGCGCGAAGCGATTAGCAACGTCGCGCTGCGTGTGGACGACACCGAAGACGCCGACGTGTTCAAAGTTTCCGGCCGCGGCGAGCTGCATCTGACGATCTTGCTGGAGAACATGCGCCGCGAAGGCTACGAACTCGCGGTATCGCGCCCGCGCGTGGTCGTCAAAGAAGTCGACGGCGTGAAGTGCGAACCGTTCGAGATGCTCACTGTGGACGTGGAAGAGCAAAACCAAGGCGCGGTGATGGAAGAACTCGGCCGCCGCCGCGGCGAACTGCAAGACATGCAGCCGGACGGCAAGGGCCGCGTGCGTCTTGACTACTACATTCCGGCGCGCGGTTTGATCGGCTTCCAAGGCGAATTTCTCACCATCACGCGCGGCACCGGCATCATGAGCCACGTGTTCGACGAATTCGCGCCGTTCAAGGGTGAAATCGCCGAGCGCCGCAACGGCGTGCTAGTGTCGGCCGAAGACGGCGCCGCCGTTGCCTACGCGCTGTGGAAACTGCAAGAGCGCGGGCGCATGTTCGTCAGCCCCGGCGATGCGCTCTACGAAGGCATGATCATCGGCATCAACAGCCGCGACAACGACCTCGTCGTCAATCCGGTCAAGACCAAGCAACTTACCAACATCCGCGCTTCGGGGAAGGACGAAGCAATTGTGCTCACCCCGCCCATGCAGCTCACGTTGGAAAGCGCGGTGGAATTCATCGGCGATGATGAGTTGGTCGAAATCACGCCCAAGACCATCCGTCTGCGCAAGCGCTTCTTAAAAGAACACGAACGCAAGCGCGCAGCGCGCGAAGCCGAGGCTGTGCAAGCAGCGTAACGCACCTGCGCGGGAAGCATCGCGGGCCGGCATTTCCCTTGCCGCGCGCGGTCAGCGGCAGCACGCTCTTTCACCGCGCGTGTGAGGGAGTAAACTTTCCCTCATGCAAGACAGCGCCCCGCTTTCCGCTCAGCAAGCGCGCGCAACGGTCGACCACATCTATCGCGCTGACTCGCGCCGCGTGTTCGCCACGCTGGTGCGTTTGTTGGGGGATTTCGACGCCGCCGAGGAAGCACTGCACGAAGCTTTCCGCGCGGCGCTGGAGCAATGGCCGCGTGAGGGGGTGCCTGCCAATCCGCGCGCCTGGCTAGTTTCCGCCGGCCGCTTCAAGGCGATCGACGCCATGCGCCGCGACGCTCGCATGCAGGCGCTGCCAGAGGATTTCGAGGAACGCTTCGCCGCTGAGTCGGGCGATCCGGCGCAAACCGTTGCGCAGGAAGTAGAAGACGACCGACTGCGCTTGATCTTCACCTGCTGCCACCCTGCGCTATCGCCCGACGCGCAAGTCGCGCTCACGCTGCGAGAAGTTTGCGGACTGGCCACGGAAGAAATCGCGCGCGCCTTTCTCACACCCACCGCGACGCTCGCGCAGCGCATCGTGCGCGCCAAAGCGAAGATCCGCAACGCGCGCATTCCCTATCAAGTGCCCACGCGGGCAGAGCTGCCGGAACGCCTCGACGCCGTCTTACGCGTCATATATCTGGTGTTCAACGAAGGCTACGCCGCTTCCTCCGGCGCCGAGCTGACGCGTCACGATCTGTCCTCGGAAGCGATCCGCCTGGGCCGCGTGCTGGTCGAACTGCAACCGGAGCCGGAAGCCCTGGGCTTGCTCGCGTTAATGCTGCTGCACGAGTCGCGCCGCGCCGCGCGCACCTCCCCCGAAGGCGACCTCATTTTGCTCGATCGGCAGGATCGCTCATTGTGGAACCGCACCTACATCGACGAAGGCACGGCGCTGGCGCAGCGCGCGCTCACCGCGGATCAAATCGGCAGCTACGCCCTGCAAGCCGCGATCGCCGCCCAACATGCCAACGCCGCTCGTGCCGAAGCGACCGATTGGGCGCGCATCGTCACACTCTACGATGTGCTGCTGCGCGCCGAACCTTCGCCCATCGTCGAACTTAACCGCGCAGTCGCCATAGCGATGCGCGATGGCCCGCAAGCCGGCTTAACGCTGATCGACGCGTTGCTGGCACGCGGCGAGTTGGCCGACTACCGCTTGGCGCATGCCACGCGCGCCGACTTCTGCCGCCTTCTTGGACGCGCAGCGGAAGCGCGCGCGGCGTATCAGCGTGCGCTGGAGCTCACTGAGCAAGAACCGGAGCGCCGGTTTTTGCGGCGGCGTTTGCGTGAGCTGCCCAACTAGAACGAAAAGCGCGCAGAATCAACGCCATCACGCGTTACCGCGGCAGCATTGGGCAACGCCGGTACAAGATTCTTGCGCACGGTGTCGATTTGACGCGTTCCTGTTCGACTACCGGCTGCAAATGGTAAAAATCGGCTTCGCCGCGCTTGAGCGCGCTTGGCATCAATAACTCTGGAACGGAGGAACTTTCATGCTCAAAACCATCGTACTCGTCCTGCTTTTGCTCATCGCGGGCGTATTGTTGTACGCGGCGACTCGGCCAGACAGTTTCCGAATCGAGCGCACTGCATACATCAAAGCGCCACCGGAGAAGATTTTCGCGCTCATCAACGATTTTCACCAATGGGAAGCGTGGTCGCCTTGGGAAAAGATCGATCCGGCGCTCAAGCGCACCTACGGCGGCAACGCCAGCGGCGTCGGCGCCGTCTATGAGTGGAACGGCAACAAGGACGTGGGCCAAGGACGCATGGAAATCGTCGAAGCCTTACCGCCGTCCAAGGTGGTGCTCAAGCTCGACTTCATCGTCCCGTTCGAAGCGCACAATCATGTCGCATTCACGTTGCAGCCGAAAGATGGCGGCACGCAGGTCACGCAAGCGATGTATGGCCCGAGCCCGTACATCTCCAAACTAATGGGGTTGTTTTTCAACATGGACAAAATGGTCGGAGAAAAATACGAAGAAGGTCTAGCCAATATCAGAACCATCGCCGAGAAATAAACGAGGACGCAGATGAAATACATGCTGCTCATTTATTTGGATGAGAAAGCGCTGGGCGAAAGCGAACGGCAGGATTGCTACATCGAATCGACGCAACTTGCGCAGGAGATCGCTGCGAAGGGCCAGTACCTCGGCGCGAATCCGCTGCACTCAGTCAACACCGCCACAAGCGTGCGCGTGCGTGAGGGCAAGCGTCTGATTACCGACGGCCCGTTCGCCGAAACGCGCGAACAGCTGGGCGGTTATTTCTTGGTCGAGGCAAACGATCTAGATGAAGCCATCGGCATCGCGGCGCGCATTCCGATGGCGCGCAAGGGGACGGTGGAGGTACGGCCAGTGGTGGAAATACCCAATTTGCCGAGCGGCTGAGACGTATACACCATAAAGGATACCACCTTAAATCGCATTGGTATTGATTACGATAGATATATCTATATGAGTATGTAAAGGACAAGCATGAGCGGCGTAAGAATTTTGGTCGGCACACGCAAGGGTGCATTCATCCTCACTTCCGATGCCGCCCGCAAGCGCTGGGATGTGGCCGGTCCGCATTTCGCAGGATGGGAGATCTATCACGTGAAGGGTTCGCCGGCCAATCCCGATCGGCTCTACGCGTCGCAATCGAGCAGTTGGTTCGGACAGCAAATCCAGCGCTCGGACGACGGCGGCAAGACTTGGGAACCGGTCGGCAAGGACTTCGTTTACGACGGCACGCCGGGCACGCATCAGTGGTACGACGGCACACCGCATCCGTGGGAGTTCAAGCGCGTCTGGCATCTGGAGCCTTCGCTCACCGAGTCGGAAACCGTGTACGCGGGCGTTGAGGATGCGGCGTTATTCCGCTCCGCCGACGGCGCCAAGAGTTGGCATGAGCTGCCGGGCCTGCGCAACCAAGGCACCGGCGAGCAGTGGATGCCCGGCGCGGGCGGCATGTGCTTGCACACCATATTGCTCGATCCGCGCGATCCCCAGCGCATGTTCGTCGCCATTTCCGCCGCTGGCGCGTTCCGCAGCGATGACGCCGGCCAAAGCTGGCGCCCGATCAATCGCGGCCTGCATTCGCAATACATCCCCAACCCCACCGCCGAAGTCGGTCATTGCGTGCACCGTCTTGCCATGCATCGCACGCGCCCGAACGTGCTGTTCATGCAAAAGCACTGGGATGTCATGCGCAGCGATGACAGCGGCGAGAATTGGCGCGAAGTCAGCGGCAACTTGCCGACCGATTTCGGATTCGTCATCGACGTGCACGCGCACGAGCCGGACACGATCTACGTCGTGCCGATCAAGAGCGATTCCGAACACTTTCCGCCCGACGGCAAGCTGCGCGTTTATCGCAGCAAGCGCGGTGGCAACGAATGGGAGGCGCTTACCAACGGCCTGCCGCAGCAAGACTGCTATGTGAACGTGCTGCGCGACGCCATGGCGGTGGATACGCTCGATCCGTGCGGGGTGTATTTCGGCACCACCGGCGGGCAAGTGTATGTCTCGGCGGACGCCGGCGATAGCTGGAGCGCTGCGGTGCGCGACTTGCCTGCGGTGCTATCGGTCGAAGTGCAGAGCTTGCCCTGAGCCCCATAGAGGCGCGCGCTGCCGGTATGGTTCGCGTCGTACTGCCAACGCACTTGCGCACGCTGGCGCGCGTCAGCGGCGAAGTCGCGCTACAACTTGATGCGCCGCTGACGCTGGGCGCGCTGCTCGACGCACTGGAAGCTCGTTATCCGGTGCTGCGCGGCACCATGCGCGATGCCGTCACCGGCAAGCGTCGGCCGATGGTGCGCTTCTTCGCGTGCCAGGAAGATTGGTCGCATCGCGAAGCCGATACCTTGCTGCCGCAGGTCATCGCGGACGGGCGTGAACCACTACTGGTCGTCGGCGCGATCGCCGGTGGATGAGCGGGGTTTCGTGAAATCCCGCCTTACCCGCTCGAAGCGGGCGGCGCAAACACGCCGCCCCACTCACATAGGCTATGAGCAAGTCTTACGACTTCGGCTTCACCTGTAACAAATTCTTGACTTCCTTTACGCCCTTGACTTTGCGCGCTGCCTCGCCAGCCTTGCGCACTTCATCCTGGGAATTGACGAAGCCGTTCAAAGATACGACCTGCCGATAAGTATCGACATTGATATTGACGATGCTGCCGCCGCCCAGCTCGGAGGCAAGCTTGCTTTTCACGTCCGCGGTCAAAGTGGCATCGTCGAACGTTTCACCGACGCTGCGGCGCGTGTCCGTCGCTTGGCAGCCAACAATGGCGCTGCCGAGAAAAATACCCAACAACGCCGCCGTCAAGACTTGCCGTAGCGTGCTCCAACTCAAACTCATGAATACCCCCTCTGTTGTCAAGTGCAACACTGCACCGCGAAATGATATAGCACTTCCGCGACGGTTGGGGCGATGCTATGCGCGCGCCACCCCTGCTTTCTTGAGGAAGGTTTCCAACGGACAGAACTTGGTGAACCCACTTTGGAACAAGTTTGCGCCGACGAACGCCGTGAACCACAGCCAGTTCTTGCTGTGGAACAGCGGGCTTGCCTCGACGCCGAGCGCCAACGAAACCAAGATGAACAATCCAGCGAAGATACGAATGTACTGATTAAGCGTCATTGCCTTTCTCCATACTTGCAAAAATTCATGCCGGTTGCGGCGTTACATGCTGCGCCACCGCTGCGACCGGCACCTTCACTCCGCGATAATTTGCCGCGTAGTACAACACCGGGATCACCACCAACGTCAATAAAGTGGAGACCAGAATGCCAAATATCAACGACACCGCGAGCCCATTGAAGATCGGATCGTCAAGAATGAAAACCGCCCCGAGCATGGCCGCCAACCCGGTCAGCGCGATTGGCTTGGCGCGCGTCGCACCGGCGCGGATCACGGCGCGCTGAAACTCGACTCCCTGCTCCACCTGCAGATTGATGAAGTCCACCAGCAGAATTGAGTTGCGCACGATAATACCCGCGAGTGCGATCATGCCGATCATGGAAGTGGCTGTGAACTGCGCCCCGAGCAAAGCGTGCCCGGGCATCACGCCAACCACTGTCAAAGGAATCGGCGCCATGATGATGAGCGGCGTCAGGTAGCTGCGAAACTGCGCCACCACCAGCAGGTAGATGAGGATCAGCCCGACCGCGTAGGCGATGCCCATGTCGCGGAACGTCTCGTAGGTGACTTGCCACTCGCCGTCCCACTTGAAGGCGTACTCGCGGTATTGGTCCGGCGGTTGGCCGATGAAATACTCACCCAGTTTGCCGCCTTCTGGCAGCGCGGCGCCTGCGAGCTTTGAGCGGATGGCAAACATCCCGTACAACGGGCTATCGGTTTTGCCCGCCATGTCCCCAACGACGTACACTACCGGCAGCAAGTCTTTGTGATAGATAGTCCGATCGCGCTGCACCGGTGTGACGCTTACCAGTTCGGACAGCGGCACCAGATGCCCATCCCCGGCGCGCACGTTGAGCTTGAGAAACTCGTCGAGATTGGACTGGCGCTCAGGCGGCAGACTGATGCGTACAGGCTTCTCGTACTTTGCTTGCCCGCTGTGGACCGGCGTCGCATCCAAACCCGCGAGCCCCATCTGCATGGTTTCAACAATGTCTTTCTGGGTTACGCCCGCGAGCGCGGCTTTGTCCTGCAGCACGCGCAAAACCAGCTTCGGCGCCGGATCGTCGACGCTGTCATCCACACCGACAATGTCCGCCGTGCCGGCGAACGCTTCGCGCACGCGCTTGGCGATCTTGATCTGCCCGTCGTAGTCCGGTCCGTACACTTCGGCCACGATCGGCGAGAGCACCGGCGGGCCCGGCGGTACCTCGACTACTTTCGCTTCGGCGCCGTGGCGCGCTGCGATGGCGGCAATTTGCGAGCGTACCGCCGTGGCGATCGCATGGCTGCTGCGGTCGCGGTGGTGCTTATCCAACAAGTTGACTTGCAGGTCGCCCATGTTGCTGTCCGCCCGCAGGTAATACTGACGCACCAAGCCGTTAAAGTTGATCGGCGCCGATGTGCCCGCATAGGCTTGATAGTCGGTGACTTCCGGCACGTCCTGCAAGAATGCGCCGATATCGCGCAGCACCGCGGCGGTTTGCTCCAGCGGCGTACCCACCGGCGTATCGACCACGACTTGAAATTCTGACTTGTTGTCGAACGGCAGCATCTTGAGCACCACTGCGCCGAGCACGGGCAACAGCATGGCGATGCCTACCAAGCCCACGACGGCTAGTCCCAACAAGGCACGGTAACGTTTGCCCTGGCGTTCGCGCAAGAAAGGCGTTAGCAAACGGCCGAAAACACGCGTCAGCCGCCCATCCTCGCTTTCACCCGTGGCATGATGCTGATGCGCCAGTAACTTGTCAGCAAGCCAAGGGGTGACGATGAACGCGATAGCAAGCGAGAGCAACATGCCGACGCTCGCGTTGATCGGGATCGGGCTCATGTAGGGACCCATCAGCCCGCTGACGAACGCCATCGGCAGCAGCGCGGCGATAACGGTGAAGGTGGCCAGAATCGTCGGGCCACCGACCTCGTCCACCGCTTTCGGGATAATGTCGCGCAGCGGCGCATCGGAAAGCGCACGGTGGCGATGGATGTTCTCCACAACGACGATGGCATCGTCCACCAAGATGCCGATCGAGAAAATGAGCGCGAACAGCGACACGCGGTTCAGCGTAAAACCCCACGCCCATGAGGCGAACAGCGTCACCGCAAGCGTGAGCGCGACCGCCAAGCCGACGATGAGCGCTTCGCGCCGGCCGAGCGTGAAGAACACCAGGGCAACCACGGAAGCGGTCGCGAACATGAGCTTCTGAATGAGCTTCATTGCCTTGTCGTTGGCCGTCGCGCCGTAGTCACGCGTCACCGCCACTTCCACGCCTGCGGGAATGACGGCGCCATGCAGTTGATTCACACGGTCGATGACACGCGTGGCCACGGTCGATGCGTTCTCGCCCGCCTTCTTTGACACGGCGATCGTTACCGCGGGAAACTCGCCGCGCGCTTTACCTTGATGCGCCTTGCCCGTGCCGAACCAAACATAGCGGTTCGGCTGATCCGGCCCTTCCATCACCTCCGCGACATCCGCCACGAAAATCGGCCGCCCGCCGGTGACACCAACCACCAACTGCTTCACATCCGCCGCGCTCGCCAAGTAGGTGCCGGTTTGCAGCAAGATTTCTTGGTTTTCTTTGAAGAGCTTGCCGGAGGGTTGTGATGCATTAGCGAGTTGCAGCGCGTTGCGCACATCCTGCGCGGAGATTTTGTGTGCGTTCATGCGCTCCGGATCGAGCAGGACGCGCACTACGTGATCAGGGCCGCCGAGCGTGTACACCTCGCGCGTGCCGGGAATACGCTTGAGCTCGGTTTCGAGCGCGTGTGCCACTTGCTGTAACTCGAACGCGCCGCGCTGCTCGTCTTCCGTCCACAGCGTCAGCGAGACCACCGGCACGTCGTCGATGCCCTTGGGCTTGATGATCGGTTCGCCGACACCCAGATAGGGCGAAACCCAATCGCGGTTCGCCTGCAGCGTATCGTGCAAGCGTACCAGCGCCGCAGTGCGATCCTCACCAACCTTGAACTGGACGGTGAGGATCGCCATGCCGGGCTTGGTGACCGAGTAGACGTGCTCCAGTCCGGTGATCTGCGAAAGCACCTGCTCAGCGGGCGTGGTGACCAGACTCTCGACGTCCTTGGCTGAGGCGCCCGCAAACGGGATGAACACGTTCGCCATAGTGACGTTGATCTGCGGCTCTTCTTCGCGCGGCGTGACCCATACCGCGTACAGCCCGAGCAGCACGCCGACCAGCGCCAGCAGCGGCGTGAGCTGCGAAGCGAGGAAGTATTTGGCGATGCGGCCGGAGATGCCCATGGGAAAAGCTAGCGTGCGACAGTCGGCTGCTTAGGTTCGCGCAGCTTCTTAATGCCCAGCGCCGAGAGCACGTACTTCTCGTAAATCGGCTCCGAAGTGCCTTTCTTCATCTTGCGGATAAAGTATTTCTCGAAGGCGACTTTGGCCAAGTGCACCCACTTGCCTTCCTTGAACCAGTTCACGTTGCGCGGCGGAATCTGTGGTAGCGCTACGAACGCAATGCCGGTGTCCCCCAGATCGGCCAGGCAGATCGCATTCCAGGTCGCACGCTCGGTCGGGTCCTTACCCTGGATTGCCGCGGCGATGTTGCCCACCGTGGCCGTGACCATCGACTCAATCATGTAGCCGGTCTTTGGTGTGCCGGTTGGTACCGGTGTGGCCTCTACAGGAGGGATCGCCACGCACACGCCGACGGCGTAGATGTTCTTGTACTTGGGATTGCGCTGGAATTCGTCGATCACGATAAAACCGCGCGGGTTGACCAAGCCTTCGATGCCCGCCACGGCATCCGGCCCCTTGAAGGCCGGCAACATCATCGAGTACTTGTACGGCAGTTCGTGGCGCTTCTTCTCTTTGCCGTCTTCGTCGAACTCGATAACGTGCATCTTGCCGTCCTCGACCCGGTCGATCTTGGCGTTGCAGATCCATTTGATGTGGCGCTCGCGCAGCGAGGATTCAAGCATGCTCTTCGAGTCACCCACGCCGCCAAGGCCGAGATGACCGATGTACGGCTCGGAAGTCACGAAAGTCATCGGCACGCGATCGCGCAGCTTGCGCTTGCGCAGATCCGTCTCCATGATGAACGCAAATTCGTAGGCGGGGCCGAAGCACGAAGCGCCTTGCACCGCGCCCACGACGATGGGCCCCGGATCGGCGACGAAGCGCATCCAGCGTTCGCTCGCGGTGACCGCGTGATCCACATGACAAATCGATTGAGTGTGGCCGTTCGGACCGAGCCCGGCGATTTCATCGAACGCGAGTTTCGGTCCCGTCGCTAGCACCAGATAGTCGTACTGCAATTTCGAGCCGTCGTTGAGCTCGACTTCGTTGCGCTCCGGTGCGACGCGCTTGGCGCCAGCCCCATTGAACTCAATGTTGTGCTTTTCCAGGTACGGCGCCACCGGAAACTCGATATCCGCGCGGGTGCGCCAACCCACCGCTACCCAAGGATTCGAGGGCACGAAATGGAAATTCGGACCGTTGCCGACAACGGTTACGCGATCCTGCGCACCAAGCTTTTCACGCAGTTCATAGGCCAACGGCATGCCGCCGATGCCTGCACCGATCACCACGATGTGTGCCATATCAAACCCTCCTCACTGTAGGGAACTCAATTGACTGCTTGCTTCAAAGCTATGCCGGTCTTCACCGGATCGAGCGACACTCGCTCGCCCGGACGCAGTCCCGCCAATACTTCCACACCATCCTTGCCCGCCGCGACGCCTAGCCGTACTTGCCTAAGCTGGGCGCCTTGACCGGTGACCACGTAGACCGCGGTGACTTCGCTGCGGCGCAGGACCGCCTCGTTGGGAATCACCAGCTTGGTCGCGCGTCCCACGACGAAATGCGCACGCGCGAACATGCCGGGCAGCACACCTGGTTGGTTGGAGGGCAGGTCGAGGCGCGCCTTGGTCGTCAGCGTATGAGGATCGGACAGCGGCAGCACCGTGACAGCCTGCGCCTTGAGCCACTTGCCCAACGCAGGAATTTCGACCGTGGCGGGTGTCGCCGATCCGATCTCGCCCAATTTGTACTGCGGCACGTTCGCCACGACGCGCAAACCGCTCGGATCGAACCCCGTCATGAGCGGTTTGCCCGGCGTCGCCATCTCACCGATCTCAACGTGACGCGCCGCCACCACGCCGCTGTACGGCGCAGCCACGACTGCGAATCCCTTAGTCGTTGCAGCCTGGCCGGCGCTGGCGAGCGTGGCTGCGACCTGCGCCTGTGCGGCCTTGTAGTCGGCTGCGGCGCGGTCCATCGCCGCCTGGCTGATAAATTTCTGCGAGAACAGCAAACGCTGGCGCTCGTAATTGGCCTTGGCCTGCGACAAATTCGCTTGCGCCTGCGCGACCTGTGCCTGGGAACCGGCGAGCGCTTGGCTAACTTCGCGCTCGTCGATGCGTACGATGGTTTGCCCTTGCTTGACTGAGTCGCCGACGTCGAAGTTGATCTCGACGATGCGCCCCGAGATCTGCGCGGCGACGGTCGACTGCCGCGTGGCCTCGACCACACCCTCGGCCGCGTAGGTTTGCTCGACTTCACGCAATTCCGCGACTGCGGTGGGGACTTCCCGCGCGGCGCTCGCAACAGACCCCGTAATGCAGCAAATGGCCATCGCCATTGCAATGGTAGATCTTGCAACCATGGGCAACTCTAGTTTGAATGCGCGCATTTGAGATTGATCGAGATCAAGGCGTTTACAGAGTGTCGAGTGGCAGCTTGATGTAAGCCACCCCGTTACTTTCCACAGGCGGTTTGCGCCCGCCGCGGATGTTCATCTGGATAGCGGGCAAAATGAGTTGCGGCAGGTCCAGCGTCTTGTCGCGCGCGCTACGCATGGCGACGAACTGGTCTTCGCTGGTGCCGTCGCGCACGTGCATGTTGGTGCGGCGCTGCTCCTCGATACTCACCTCCGCTCGCGTGGCCCGACCCTCCGGTGGATAGTCGTGGCATAGGAAAAGCCGTGTCGCTGCCGGTAGCGCAAACAACGCTTGCACAGAGCGGTACAAGACACGCGCATCGCCGCCGGGAAAATCGCAGCGCGCCGACCCCGCATCCGGCGCGAACAAAGTATCGCCGATGAAGGCCGCGTCGCCGATCACATAGGTGATGCTGTCGTTGGTGTGGCCGGGTGTGGCGAGCACGCGCGCTTGTAAGCTGCCGATGGAAAAGATCTCCCCGTCCTGGAACAGATGATCGAACTGACTGCCGTCGGCGACAAACTCGCCGCCTAGATTGAATAGCGCCTTGAAAGCTGCCTGCACCTTGGTTACGCCCGCACCGATAGCGAGCTTGCCGCCGAGCCGCTCGCGCAGGTACGCGCCGGCGGAGACATGATCGGCATGCGCGTGCGTCTCCAACACCCAGCCGACTTGCAGTTGCCGCTCTTGCACCTGAGCGACGATGCGATCGGCAAAAGCGGTGCTGGTGCGTGCGGAGCGCTGATCGTAGTCGAGCACGGCGTCGATTACCACCGCCGCTCGCGTTTGCGCATCGGCGACCAGATAGCTGAACGACCCGGTCGGCTCGTGGAAGAACGCAGAGACTACAGGCTGCATAGCGGGTTTCCCTCGGTCACTGGCGCTCAATATATTAGACTTGTCTAATTTAGTCAAGACTAATATAATGACACTTGAATTGAATTCCAACCCAGGGCACGATGACTGCTACCGCTAACAAGACCCCGCCGCTCGCGCGGCAGATGCAAGAACACGCGGCTGATGCCGCCGAACTGCTGAAATCGCTGTCGCACCCGGCGCGCCTGCTGGTGCTGTGCCTGCTGGTCGATGGCGAGCGTTCGGCCGGCGAGTTGGAACAGCACTTGGATTTAAGCCAGTCGGCGCTATCGCAGCACCTCGCCGTGCTGCGCGAAGCGGGCCTAGTGAGCACGCGGCGCGAAGCGCAGTCAGTGCTATACAAAGTTGCCCCGGGCCCCTGGCTTGACGTACTCCAAGTGCTGCATCTGCACTACTGCCCTACCCCGCGCACTAGAAAGCGCGGATGATGCAGGAGGCGTCGCTCGGCGCGCTCGGCATCTGGGAATGGCTCACTGCGCTGGACATGCGTGCGTGGCTCGCTGCGCTCAACATTCAGGTGTGGCTCGCTGCGCTCGACATTCAGGTGTGGCTCGCTGCGCTCGCCGTGGGCCTCGCGCTGGGTCTGCTGGGCTCGGGAGGATCCATCCTCACTGTGCCGCTGCTGATCTATCTCGTCGGTCAGCCGGAACGCGTCGCCATCGCCAGTTCGCTGGCCATCGTCGGTGTCATCAGCGCGCTCGGCGCGCTGCCGTATGCATGGCGCAAACAAGTGTCCTGGCGCAACGTGGCGTTCTTCGGTATCCCGGGCATGTTCGGCACCTACGCCGGCGCCTGGTTGTCGGCCTTCGTGACGGCGCAACTGCAATTGCTGCTCTTCTCCGTGGTCATGCTCCTCGCCGCAACGCTCATGCTGCGCCCGCAGCGCGAAAAAGTTGCCGGCACGCGGCGTGAGCTCTGGCGTATTGCCGTCGATGGCGCGGCGGTGGGCGTCCTTACCGGCTTGGTGGGCGTGGGCGGCGGCTTCCTGATCATCCCGGCACTGGTGCTGCTCGGCGCGCTGCCGATGCACATCGCAGTAGGCACGAGTTTGGTCGTCATCGCGCTCAAGTCGGCGAGCGGATTCGTCAAATATCTGGACGTCTTGCTGCGCCAAGGCTTGGCAATCGAATGGAGCGTGATTACGCTCTTCGCCGCAGTCGGTACTATTGGCAGCCTATTGGGTTCAATGGCTTCTGGTTTTATTTCACAAAGCACTCTGCGGCGAGTATTCGGTTTTTGCTTGATTGCCGTGGCTGCGTTCATGTTGTGGAACAACTTAGGGAACGCACACGAACTCAAGCGTTGAGCGCGCGATCGAAGCGCAGATGCGCGAGCGGATTGCAAGTCCTCGTCGCACCCCTTGACTCTAGTTCGACATTTCTATATAAATGAAAATATGCAAGAGAAAGAAGCCGTCGCCGCCCTCGCTGCGCTGGCGCAAGAAGCGCGGTTGCGCGTGTTTCGCGCCTTGGTCGGCGCCGCGCCGGACGGCATGACGCCTGGGGCGCTGTCCGCGATGCTGGATGTTCCCGGTCCGACGCTTTCGTTCCACTTAAAGGAACTCGTGCATGCGGGGCTCGCCACGCCGGAGCGCGACGGGCGCAACTTGATATATCGGTCGGACATCGCGCGCATGAATGCGCTGCTCGGCTACCTCAGTGACCACTGCTGCCAGGGGCGCTCGGGCGCGCCTGCCCGGGTACGCCGCCGCAGCGTTTGTTGAATTGGAGGAACGCTCATGAAACGCTTTCATGTACATGTACACGTCGAAAACCTCGCACAAAGCATTGCTTTCTACTCCAAGTTGTTCGCCGCACAGCCGTCCCGTCAGGAGCCCGACTACGCCAAATGGATGTTGGAAGACCCTCGGGTGAATTTCGCTATTTCCACCCGCGGCGCAAAAGTTGGCGTGGATCATCTGGGCATTCAAACCGACGATCCCGAGGAGCTGGCCGCCATGAAGGCGCGGGGCGAGGCGGCAGACATGGCGCTGATCAATGATGGCGAGACCACCTGCTGCTACGCGCGCAGCGAAAAGCATTGGATCACCGATCCGCAGGGCGTGGCCTGGGAGCACTTCCACACGCTGGCCAGCATTCCCGTGTTCTCCGAACCCCACGGGGCGAACACAAGCGCGTGCTGCGAGCCAACCAGCGCTGCCAAACCACGTTCAAGAACCATCGCCATCGCCGCGCAACCCAAGTCCTGCTGCTAGGTCAGCATGACGGTGCATGTGCTCATCCTCTGCACGCACAATTCCGCGCGCAGTGTACTGGGCGAAGCCATGCTCAACCACTGGGCACGTATGCTCGGCAAGGACGTACGCGCGCACAGCGCTGGCAGCGCACCGAGCGGGCGCGTCAACGGGTACGCCCTCGAAGTGCTGCAACAAGCGGGCATCGACACCAGCGGCTTGCGCAGCAAGGGCTGGGATGAGTTCACCCATAGCGAGGCTGCGCCGCTGTCCATCGTGATAACCGTCTGCGACAATGCCGCCGCGGAGTCGTGTCCGGTATTCAGAAGTCCTGCGGGCAGCAGACCCGTCAAAGTTCATTGGGGCTACCCCGACCCTTCCACGGCTACCAGCAACGACGCCGAAAAGCGTCACGCGTTCGAACTAACGCGCCAGGCCATTGGCTTCAGAATGTTGCAGCTGCTGGCGCTGCCGCTGGAGCGCTTGGATCGCGCGGCCTTGCTGAGTGCCCTGGAACAGATCGGCCGCAGCTAGCGGGAGGCAAAAGTGAACACAACAACGATCGCCCGGCCCGCAGTCCTACCCGCACCGATAATGAGCACCTTCGAGCGCTACTTGAGCGTTTGGGTGTTCTTGTGCATCGTCGCCGGCATTGTGCTCGGTCAGCTTTGCCCGGGACTGTTCCACGTCATCGGCAAGATGGAGCTTGCCAAGGTCAATATTCCCGTTGGCTTGCTCATCTGGGTGATGATCATTCCGATGTTGCTCAAGATCGACTTCGGCGCGCTGCACCAGGTTCGCCAGCATTGGCGCGGCATCGGCGTCACCCTGTTCGTCAATTGGGCGGTCAAGCCGTTCTCGATGGCGTTGTTGGGATGGATTTTCATCCGTCACGTATTTGCCCCTTACCTGCCTGCCGATCAACTCGACAGCTATGTCGCGGGCCTCATCCTGTTAGCCGCCGCGCCGTGCACCGCCATGGTGTTCGTCTGGAGTCGGCTCACCAACGGTCATCCGCTGTTCACGCTGTCACAAGTTGCACTGAACGACACCATCATGGTGTTCGCCTTCGCCCCGATTGTCGCAATGTTGCTCGGCTTGTCCTCAATCAGGGTGCCTTGGGATACGTTGTTGACTTCGGTGGCGCTCTACATTGTCATTCCCGTACTGCTGGCGCAGCTTTGGCGCAGGCGCCTGCTTGCAAAGGGCGAATCAGCCCTATCCGTAACGCTAGCACGCATCGGGCTGTGGTCCATCGCAGCCTTGCTCGCCACCTTGGTCTTGCTGTTCGCTTTCCAGGGTGAGGCGATCATTAACCAACCGCTCGTCATCGCCATACTGGCGATCCCGATATTGATCCAGGTGCTATTTAACGCCGCACTCGCCTATGGACTCAACCGCAAGCTCGGCGAGTCGCACAGCGTAGCCTGCCCCTCGGCGCTCATCGGCGCGAGCAACTTCTTCGAACTGGCGGTGGCGGCGGCCATCAGTCTGTTTGGGTTCGAGTCGGGTGCCGCGCTTGCGACCGTAGTCGGCGTACTGATCGAAGTGCCACTGATGCTTTTGGTTGTTCGCGTGGTGAATCGAACCAAGCGCTGGTACGAAGCCGGTGCGGTACTGAGGGGCAGTCGAAACGACTAATCGGTGAAATCTACGATGAACGTCTGCCGGGAAACGGCCACACCTCACATCAAGACCTTGCTCGAGCCTTGTGAAACAATGTTGTCGACGTTTCCCGACCAACATCGTTCTTGCCGCAAATGAATTCTCCGCTCGCCTCCGCGCTCACGGCTGACTGCGCCGCCCTTCCGCGTCAGCAGATCCTGGAACTCGCCCCCTCGCGGATCCGCGAAGTCGCCAACGCGGCGATGCATCGCAGCGACATCATCGCGCTATGGTTTGGTGAGCCGGATTTGCCGACACCGGAATTCATCGTCGACGCCGCCGTTGCCGCCATGCGTGCCGGCAAAACCAAGTATTCGCACAACTTAGGCATAGCGCCGCTGCGGCAGGCGCTCGCCGCTTATTTGAACGACCTGCACCGGCCGCCCGCAACTATTGACACGCAGCGCATCGCGGTGACTTCGTCCGGTGTGAGCGCGCTCATGCTCGCTGCACAGAACCTGCTCAACCCCGGCGACAAAGCGGTAGTGCTCACGCCGCACTGGCCGAACATCGGCGAGATCCCGCGCATCCTGAGCGCCGAATTGATCACTGTGCCGCTGCAGTTGCGCGATGGTTTGTGGCGGCTCGACCTCGATTGCTTGCTGGAGGCCATCACGCCAGAAGTGAAAGTCGTCTGGCTCAATTCGCCGAACAACCCAACTGGCTATGTCATGGAGCAAGCGGCGCAGCGCGCCGTACTGGAGCGCTGCCGCGAACTCGGTACCTGGCTGGTCTCGGATGAGGTGTACTCACGGCTTCACTTCGTCAGCGATGCCGCACGGCCGGTGGCGCCGTCGTTCCTGGACATCGCCTCACCTGAAGACCGCCTAGTGGTCGTCAACAGCTTCTCCAAGGCCTGGGCCATGACCGGTTGGCGTCTCGGCTGGCTGGTCACACCACCCGAATGGGAACGCGTGCTGCCGAACGTGATCGAGTACAACACTTCCTGCGCGACCGAATTTGCTCAGTACGCCGCCGTGGTCGCGCTGCAGCAGGGCGAACCGTTCGTAGCCCAGTCAGTGGCGCGCTACCGCGCCGCGCGCGACTTGGTTTCGCAACGGATCGCGCACTCGCCGCGCATCCGCGCGCCGAATCCGCAGGCGACGTTCTATTCCTTTTTCGCCATCGAGGGCGAGCGCGACAGTCTCGCCCTAGCGAAGCGCCTAGTGAATGACATCGGCGTCGGCTTGGCGCCGGGCATCGCCTTTGGACCGGAAGGTGAAGGGCACTTGCGCATGTGCTTTGCGGCGGAGCAAGCGACGCTGGAGACAGCCTTGAACAGACTGATCAAAGCGCTCGATCGCCGCTAAGTGAACGCTGTAGGGCGCATTGCTATGCGCCCTACCCCTGCGTACATTAAGGCGACACCGCTCTGCGGCCGACCTCTACGCCACGGGTGTCCGGCATGCGACAAAACCCCTGCGGCGCCACGCCGAGAGCGGCATTGAACTTGCTCGATAGATTTTGGAACGCAATGAGCGCAGTCAACTCGATGATGGCATCGTCGTCGAAGTGCTCGCGCAACCGGGCGATCGCCTCGGCGCTGGGTTTGCGGTTCGAGTGGGTCATGCTCTCCGCATAGGCGAGTGCCGCCTTTTCGCGTTCTTCAAACAGCGGCGAACTCTCGAAATCGTGCAGCGCATCGAGTTTGGCTGCAGAAACGTAGCGCTTGAGCGCGTTGGCGGAGTTCAGATCGATACAGAATTCACACCAATTGATCTGCGACACGCGCACCATCACCAAGGAGCGCAGCGCTGGATCGTGCGGCGAACTCTTGCGTTCCAGCGCGCGGTAGAGCAGCGTCTGCGCGGCGAACACTCGCGGTGTGCGGCCCCACAGGCGCGCCGGCTCCAGTTCCGCCCCGTAACGGCGCCGCTGCAGCGCGAGAATCAGACGCACGTACCACGGGTAGCGCTCGCCGCCGTTGCTGGCAATGTAGCTCATCGTGTTAGCAGGGAATTCATACCGATCTTGAAGCATACGCGGTGCGGGCACACGGACATATGACCTGGATCAAGTCCGAGGGAGGTTCGGTGCGGCCCGCCTTTCAGGTGGCGCATTACAATGCCCAACTTCTGTCGCCCGCGAGGAGACAAACAATGCGCATGCAAAACAAAGTTGCTTTGGTGACCGGCGCCGGGTCCGGCCTTGGGCGCGCCACAGCGCTGCGTTTCGCGGCGGAAGGCGCGCAGCTCGCGTGCGTCGACGTAGACGCCGATGCAGCGGCGCAGACGGCGCGAGAAATCGGCGCACATGCAATCGCGCTGGCGGCCGACGTCGCCGACTCTCAAGCCTGTGGGCAGATCGTGGCGCGCACACTCGAACGTTTCGGCCGGCTGACCACTCTGGTGAATTCTGCCGGTGTAAGGCCCATGCCGCCGGGACCAACGCCGGAGGCGGCGCAGTGGCGCCAGGTGATTGACATCAACTTGACCGGCAGCTTTCTGGCCTCGCAAGCCGCGCTGCCGGCGCTCACCGCGAGCGGCAACGGCTCGATCACGCATCTTGCCTCCATTTTCGGTTTGGTCGGCGGCTCGACCGGCCCGGCCTATGCTGCCTCCAAAGGCGCGATCGTCAATCTCACTCGACAAATGGCGCTGGAATGGGCACCGAGCGTGCGTGTGAATTGCGTTTGCCCCGGTGTGATCGAGACGCCGATGACGGCGGGTTTGCGCAACGATCCGGCGTGGAGCGCAAAAGTGCTGCAGCGCTATGCGCTCAAGCGCTTCGGCCGCGCGGAGGAAATCGCCGCGGCGATTTTGTAT
>CAZAWU010000054.1:0-20921 GCA_964488915.1 uncultured Burkholderiales bacterium | reverse complement strand
CGCATGGCATCGACATGCTCGCGCCAAGTGTCGATCGCCCATACCTCGTGTCCAGCATCCGCCAGCAAGCCGGCGTATACGCTGCCCATGGCGCCGCAACCTACCACTGCGATTTTCATTCCGTTCTCCGAAAATCCGCTCTAAATAATGCGCTCGCCAAACTTCTGCAATGCCTTCGCCGACAACGTTAACCCCAGCCCCGGCGCCTCCTTCAACTTCAACCAACCGTTCACGATCTTTGGAGGATCCTCGAACAACTCCGCCTGCAGCGGGTCGCGCTCCGGATCGGTGAATGATTCGACGATCACGCCCGCAGGTGAACCCGCGACGATATGCGCATGGACGAAGCAATCATGGTGCGGCGCCACCTGCACGTGATTCAGCTCGCACAGCGCCGCCAATTTTCGCCCTTCGGTAAAGCCGCCCATCATGGTGCAGTCGAACTGCAGGATTTGGACTGCCTGCTCTTCCAGCAGCGCGCGGCAAGCGTAGCTGGTCAGTTCGCTCTCCCCAGCAGATAGTGGAATGCGCGTCTTCTGTGCCAACAACTTCAGTTCGCGGCGGTCGTCCGCCCAACGCACCGGTTCCTCCAGCCAGCGTGGGCGCAATGGCTCCAACAAGCGTGCGCCTTCGATCGCCGTCAGTAAATCCCAGCCACGGTTAACGTCGACCATCAAGTCCTTATCGTCGCCAATCACTTCGCGCACGACTTCAAGCCGCTTCATATCTTCGGCGAGACTCACGCCGCCCGCCTTTGCTTTGAAACCTTGGTGCCCTTGCGCCTTAAGCATTTGCATCTCGTCGCGCAACTCGGCGAGCGATTTGCCGTCGCGGTAGTATGCGCAGGTCACATAGCACGGCACTTCGTTGCGAAAACCGCCGAACAAGCGATACAGCGGCAGCTTCGCCACCTTGCCGATGACGTCCCAGCAAGCGATATCGACCGCGGCGGAGATACGCACCAGCGCTTCGCGCGACCAGCCCTTTTCATGCGCGAACCGCTGCCAGGTCAGCGCAAAGAGTTTCTGATACAACCGCTCCGGTGCAAGCGGATCTTCACCGACAATCAATTCGGCGATGCCGCTGCGGAAGGCATGGATCGCCGCTTCGATCGGCGTGTAGCTCGTGGCGATACCGATGCCTTCCACACCTTCGTCGGTATGCATGCGCACCAAGATTTCGTTGGCGCGCGGCACGATGAAATGGCTCACCCAATGCGGCCGGCCCGTGTCGGGTGCGCGCAGGATGTAGATTTCGAGTTTGGTGATTTTCATTCAGCTCCCTACACCTACACCGCTGCCGCAATCGCTTTGCCAACATCCTCGGTGTTTGCCTTGCCACCAAGATCGGGCGTGCGTGGGCCTTCCACCAAACTCTTCTCGATCGCCGCCATGATGGCCGCCGCCGCTTTCGGCTCGCCGAGGTGCTCCAGCATCATCGCCCCCGACCAAATCTGCCCGATCGGATTGGCGATCTTCTTACCGTAAATATCCGGCGCGGAACCATGCACCGGCTCGAATAGCGAGGGCGTGGTGCGCTCGGGATTGATGTTTGCCGAAGGCGCGATGCCGATGGTACCCGCGGTCGCCGGGCCGATGTCGGAAATGATATCGCCGAACAAGTTCGAGGCAACGATCACGTCGAAGCGTTGCGGGTTGAGAATAAGCTGAATAGTCAAGCCATCAACGTGGTACTTATTGGTTTGCACTTGCGGATAATTCTTCGCCATCTCGGCGAAGCGCTCGTCCCAATACGGCATGGTGATGGAGATGCCGTTCGACTTCGTGCATGAGGTAACGATCTTGCGCGGGCGTTTCATCGCCAGCTCGAATGCGAACTTCATGATGCGGTCGGTACCCTTGCGCGTGAACGTCGATTGCTGTGTCACCACTTCGCGCTCGGTGCCCTCGAACATGCGCCCGCCCACCGCGGAGTATTCGCCCTCGGTGTTCTCGCGCACGACGTAGTAGTCGATGTCGCCGACTTTGCGACCCGCGAGCGGGCACGCCACGCCCGGCATGAGCCGCACCGGACGCAAGTTGACGTATTGATCGAAGCCCTTGCGGAACTTCATGAGCGAGTCGTACAGCGAGATATGATCGGGCATGCGCGCCGGCCACCCGGTCGAGCCGAAGTAGATGGCGTCGTGCCCGCCGATTAGTTCACGCCAGTTGGGCGGCATCCAGTAGTTATGCTTGTCGTAGTTATCGCAACTCCAGTCGAAATGATCGAGCTTGAGCGCGATATCGAATTTGCGCGCGGCGGCTTCGAGCACGCGCACGCCCTCGGGCATGACTTCTTTGCCGATGCCGTCGCCGGCGATGACTGCAATTTTGTGTTGGGGCATTTCGTCTACTCTCGATTTCCTAAGGCGGGTCCCACCCGCCATGAAATTTTCTCCAAAGAACGATGGCGGGTGGGACCCGCCCTACTCTCCTGGGGTCACTTCAACAGCCGCGGCAGCCACAACGCCAACTGCGGCCAAATCAGCAGTGCGAGCAGGCTGGCGACTTGTATCACCATGAACTGCCCCATGCCGCGGTAAATCGTCGCCAAGCTCCAGCTCGGCATGACATTCTTCAAATAATACGCCGACATCGCCACTGGCGGGCTCAGGAACGCGGTCTGTAAGTTGACCGCCACCAGAGCACCGAACCAAATCATCATATCCTGCGGCTCTAATCCCAAATTGAGTTTCGTCACCACCGGCAAAAAAATCGGCAGGAACACCAGAATGATCGCCGGCCACTCGAACGGCCAGCCGAGGACGAAAATAAGCACCATCACCAGCAGCAGCTTGCCCAAGTCCGGCAGCGGCAGCGACACCAGCGTATTCGAGATCAAGTCGGTGGCGCCAAGCTTGGTAAACACCGCACCGAACACGCTGGAGGCCACTGCAAGGAACAACACCATGCTCGCCGTGACCATGGTGGCAATCGCGGCGTTCTTCAGTGCTTTCCAAGTAAGTTTGCCGTAGAGCAACGCCAACAGCGTCGCGCCGAAAGCGCCGCATGCTGCTGCTTCCGTCGGCGTGGCCGCCCCCGCCAGAATAGTGCCGAGCGTAAAGCCGATCAGGGCGGCCAGCGGCACCACGCCGATCAGAAATTCTTTGATCAACTCGAACGCGCCCGTCACGCGCTCAGCCTTCGGCACCGGCGGCCCCAGCTCCGGCTTCAAAAAGCTGCGTACCAAACAATAGGCAATGTAAAGCAAAGCGAGCAGCAAGCCAGGGCCGAAGCACGCTGAGTACAGCACATTGACGGGCACGCCCAGGGTCGGGCCCATCACCACCAGCATGACGCTCGGCGGAATGAGAATGCCGAGCGTGCCGCCGGCGGCGATCGCGCCGGCGGAAAGCTTGGGATCGTAGCCGGTCTTGGTCATGATCGGCCCCGCCATGATGCCGAGCACGGTCACCGCTGCGCCGACGATGCCGGTGGCCATGGCGAAGATGGTCGCAGTGAGCAACACGGCGAGATAAAGCGAACCACGCAGCGGCGCCAGCAGATTGCGCAGCGCCAGGAACAGGCGCTGCATCAGACCCGCCTGCTCGGTCATGAAACCCATGAAGATGAACAGCGGCACCGCGGGCAAGATGTCGTCTTTCATCATGCCCCAGATCTGGTAGTACGCCAGACCGAAAGTTTGGTTCGCGCCCAGGCCGATGGAGCCGAAGGTGAGCGCGATGAACAGCAGCGTAAAGGCGATGGGGAAACCCAGGAAGATGATGCTGATCATCGCCAGCAGCATCAACAGGCCGAGGATCTCTTGGCCGGTCATCAGACTTCGACTTTTTCGTGCTGCGCCAACTCCTGCCCCGTGCGCGCCGCCCACAAACTCTTTAAGAACTCCGAAACACCCTGGAGCAACAGCAACAGCGCAGCGATCGGCACCACCGCACGCAACGGCCAGATAGCGGGCCGCCACAGCGTCAGACTGGAGCGCTCATCAATTGCATAGGCATCGCTGAACTCGCCGAGAGACACATACAGCAGCACGGCCATCGCCGGCAAAAAGAACACGATGTAGGCGACGGCATCAATAACGCCCTTTTTGCGCACCGAAAACCTTTCCCACAGCATGTCGGTGCGTACATGCGCACCCTTCTGCAGCGCGTACGCAGCACCGAGCATGAACAGCGCGCCGTAGGCCATGATGGTGGTGTCCATCGCCCAGTCGGTCGGGCGGTCGAGCACATAGCGCATGAACACTTCGGTGGAATTCGCCAGCACCAGCGGGATAAGCAGCAACGCGGTGATAGCGCCGCTCGAGCGCACCAAGGCGTCAATGGAGCGGATGACGCGTAAATAGCCGCGTGAGGGTTGGCTCACGGGCTACTTTTTCTCCGGCCAGTAGTAGTTCGCCCCGACGTCGTACGGCGCCTGCACGGCGCGGCGCGCCGGAACGACTTTGGAAGCGTAGGCGCGCTGCGAGTCGTACACCTTCTTGAAGAACGGGTTCTTGGCGTACTCCTCGTTGGCGATGCCATCCCACGTCTGCAGAATCTTGCTCAAGATATCCGGCGGCGTGCGATGAATGGTCACACCGTGCTTTTGTTGCAGTTCGACCAGCGCTTCGGCGTTCAACTTGTTGTTGATCATCTGCGATCGGAATGTCGCCTCTAATGTGGCGGTCTTGATTATCTCGCGATACTCGGGCGCCAGCTCGTTCCACACATTGGCGTTGATCAGCAACTCCGCCACCGGTGTGTACTCGTGGATCGATGGCATGTAAAAGTGTTTCCACACGGTGTGGAAACCGATGCGCATGTCTTCCGCCGGGCCGATGAACTCTGCGCAATCGATCACGCCGCGCTCGCCCGCCGGCACGATCTCGCCGCCGGGCAGATTGACCGGCTTCACCCCCGCCCGGCCGAACACCTCCGCGGTAAAACTAGTGAGGCGGCATTTACGCCCTTTCAGGTCGTCCCAGTTCTTCACTGGCGTTTTGAACCAGCCGAGCGGCTGATATGCCATGGACGTGAGTGGAAACACGACGACATTGCGCTTCATTTCCTTCTGGTACATCTCGGTGTAGAGCGCCAAACCGCCGCCATCGTAGATCCAGCCGACGTAGTCGATCATGTCCATGCCGAGCGGCCCGCCGGGCGTCGGGCTAAACAAGCCGGAGGCGCGGTTCTTGCCAAGCCAATAGGCGCTGGAGGAATGCGCACCGTCGATCACTTGTTTGTGCACGGCATCGAGCACTTCGAACGGCGCCACCACCGCGCCGGGCGGCAACATGTCGACATGCAGTTTACCGCCGCTCAGCGCGCGGATGCGCTCGACCAGGAACTTGGAGTTTTCGAATGCAAGGCCCGAGACGGGGTAGGCGGATTGAAAGCGCAGCTTGACCGGCGCTTGTGCGAGTGAGGACTGCGCGCCGCCGAGCGCGAGCAGCGCAAGGAACAGTGCGAACCCCGCGTAGCGTTTAATAGCGGCGGATTGCATTGCTTACTTCTTCTCCGGCCAATAGTGATCCGCCCCGATCGCATACGGTGCCTGTACGGCGCGCCGCGCCGGCACCACCTTCGAAGCATACGCGCGCTGCGAGTCGTACACCTTCTTGAAGAATGGGTTCTTCGCGGCTTCTTCTTTGGCGATCTCATCCCACACCTTGAGGGTGTTGGTCAACACGTCGGGCGGCGTGCGCTGGATGGCAACGCCGTGTTTGCTCTTGAGGTCTTCGATGGCGTCAGCATTAAGCTTGTTGCTGATCATTTGCGAACGGAACGTCGCCTCGCTCGCTGCGGACTGGATAATTTCACGCTGCTCCGGCGGCAGCTTGTTCCACACATCGGCGTTGATCAACAACTCCACAATCGTGGCCGGCTCGTGCATCGAAGGCATATACAAGTTCTTCCACACCGCTTGGAAACCGACCTTCATATCATCTGCCGGCCCAACCCACTCGGCGCATTCAATCACCCCACGCTCGCCCGCCGGCACGATCTCGCCGCCCGGCATGTTGACCGGCTTCATGCCCGCCTTGCCGAAGATCTCCGCGGTGAAAGCCGTCTGGCGGCATTTGCGCCCTTTCAAGTCATCCCAGTTCTTCACCGGCGTCTTGAACCAACCAAGCACTTGGTGACTGACCGAAGTCAGCGGGAATGGCACCACGTTGCGCTTCAACTCTTTCTGATACAACTCGCGATACAGCGCCATGCCACCGCCGTCGTTGAGCCAGCCGGCATAGTCGATGAAGTCCATGCCGAAAGGACCGCCCGGAGCCGGTCCGAACAAACCCGCGGCGCGATGCTTGCCGAGCCAGTAACCTGCCGCAGCGTGCGCACCGTCGACCACGCCCTTGTGCACGGCGTCAAGCGCTTCGAACGGCGCGACCACCGCGCCGGGCGGCAGAATTTCGATCTGCAGCTTGCCCCCGGTCATCGCTTTCACGCGCTCCGTGAAGTACTTGCCGTTCTCGAACACCAGGCTGGAGGCCGGGAAGGCGGACTGGAAGCGCAGCTTGGTTTGGGCCAAGCTGGGGGGCGTTACTATTGACAGGAGGGCCGTGACAATTAAGCCTAATCCTATACTTGAGCGCATACCCCCTCCAAAGCTTGTACCTGCCTTGAAATACCTCGCCCCATGGGTAGGACGAGGAGCCCGTAGGTTGGGCTGAAGAACGAAGCCCAACGCTCTCCGACTGATCAGGAACATGTTGGGCTTCATGCTTCAGCCCAACCTACACCTTTATTTCGCGACGCGCGCGGCAAGACTACGACGGCAGAATCACACCCTTGCCGTCGCTCTGCTTATCGAACCACTCGTACGCCTCTTTCGCTTGCTCGAGCTTCCATTTCTTGGTGAACAGCTTGTCGACGTCGATGCCGCGATCAGCGATGTAGCGCGCGCATTCGCCCTGCCCAACGGTAGAGAACGTCCACGAGCCGATGATCGTCACCTGGCGGCGCAAGATGTCCGGGCTGACGTTCAGCGTGACGCTTTCCCCCTCGCCGACAAAGCACGCTTTGCCCCAGGTGCGCACGCACTGCACCGCTTGCTGGCGCGCCTGCGGCGACGAGGAACAATCGAGCGACAGATGCGCGCCGCGACCGTGCGTGACGTCCTTGATCGCCTGCACCACGTTTTCGGTTTGTTTCGGATTGATGAGCACATCCGCGCCGAACTCCTTTGCGCGCTGCAAGCGCGAGTCGGCCACATCCAGGGCAATGACGCGCGCGCCCATCGCTGCGGCAAGCTGCGTGGCGGATAAACCGACTGGCCCCTGACCGAAAATCGCGATGGTGTGATCGGCCTGCAGGTTCAGCCGATGCAACGCGCCCCAGGCCGTGCCGGTGCCGCAAGAAATCGCCGCGCCGGTTTCGAATGACAGCTCATCCGGCAGCGATACCAGCGTGTCTGCTGGGCACTTCATGTAACGCGCATGCGCGCCGTGACCGGTAGCACCGTAGACTTCTTTCACGCCTTCGACGCACAACTGCCGCCAGCCGGTTGAGCAATGCTCGCACACGCCGCAGCCGCGGTAGTGGTGCTGCATGACGCGCTGGCCAACTTTCGCTTGCTTTTCGTTGACGTTGGCGCCAACCGCCGCAACGACACCGCACGGCTCGTGCCCGGCGACCAGCGGTCCGCTGATGTTGCCTAGACCTAACGATGCCGCACCGCCGACCGCGCGGTAAAACTTGAGGTCCGAGCCGCACATGCCCGAGGCTTTGATTTCCAACACCACTTCACCCGGACCCGGCGTGGGATCGGGGAAGTTCATGATTTCCAGTTTACGATCGCCGTGGAATACGACGCCCTTCATACAGTTCTCCTCCTGAACACTTCGTCATTCCCGCGCAAGCGGGAATCTCTAACTATTTTCGAGTGACGCGAAAAGGCTCCCGCGTTCGCGGGAATGACACGCACCTTTTGAGAGGGGTAAAAATACTACCGCATCACAAACGGATTCCCCGTTGCCGCCCCGCTGTTGATCCACACACTCTTCGTCTGCAGATATTCGCGGATCGCATCTTGGCCGTTTTCGCGGCCCATGCCGGACTCTTTATAACCGCCGAACGGCGACATGTACGAGACTGCTCGGTAGGTGTTCACCCACACGGTTCCAGCCTGGATCTTCTCCGACATGCGAATGGCGCGGCCAATGTCGTTGGTCCACACCCCGGAGCCGAGGCCAAAGCGGATGTCGTTGGCGATCTGCACCGCCTCGTCTTCGTCTTTGAACTTGATGATGGAGAGCACCGGCCCGAACACTTCTTCTTGTGCGATGCGCATCTTGTTACTCACGCCGGCAAACACGGTGGGCTCGACGAACCAACCAGTGCCGCACTCAGGGCGCTTCGCCGGGCCGCCGCCCATCAACAATTTCGCGCCTTCATTCTTGGCGATGTCGATGTAGCCGAGAATTTTCTGAAATTGCGGCTGCGTCGTGACAGGTCCGACTTGCGTGTCCATGCTCATCGGATTGCCCATCTTCGCCGTCTTGGCCAGAGCGACCAAGCGCTCGACAAATTCATCGTGAATCGAATCTTGCAGCAGCAGCCGCGAACCGGCAATGCAGGTCTGCCCGGTCGCAGCGAAGATGCCGGACACCGCGCCGTTCACCGCGTCTTCGATCTTCGCGTCGGCGAACACAATGTTGGGCGACTTGCCGCCGAGTTCTAACCCAACGCGCTTGAACTGGCGCGCAGCGGTCTCGTTGACCAGACGTCCCGTCACCTCCGAACCAGTGAAGGAAATCTTGCGCACCAGCGGATGCTCGACCAGCGGCATGCCGACTTCCTTGCCGAAACCGGTCACGACGTTCACCACACCAGGTGGGAAACCCGCTTCTTCAAACAGCTTAACGAATTCCAACGCTGAAGCCGAGGTGAACTCGGACGGCTTTAGTACCACAGTGCAACCAGCGGCGAGCGCTGGCGCAATCTTCCATGCAGCGAGCATCAGCGGCGAATTCCACGGCGTGATCGCGCCGACCACACCGACCGGCTCGTTGCGCGTGAAATTGAAGTAGCCCTTCTTGTCGAGCGGAATCACCGCGCCCTGAATCTTGTCCGCCAGCCCGCCAAAGTAGTAGTACCAGTTCGGCACGTAGTTGAGTTGCGCTTGCATCTCGGCGATCAGTTTGCCGTTGTCGCGCACTTCGATTTCCGCCAACTTCTTCGCGTCCCGCGCGATCAAATCCCCAAGCTTATGCATCAGCACGCCGCGTTGGCTCGGCGTCAACTGCGACCATGGTCCTTTGGTGAGCTCGCGGTGCGCGGCTTGCACTGCGCGCTCAACGTCTTCGGCACTGCCTTGCGCGATTTGCGCCCAGACTTCACCGGTAAAGGGATTGAAGCTATCGAACCATTTCCCAGAACTCGGTTCGACGTATTTGCCATCGATGTAATGCAGATACTTAGTCATGGATCTCTCGTTAATTAAGCGTGAATCAAACTTCCCAGCTTATACAGTTGTTGGTATAAGCCTTTGGCACGCAGTGGTTATGCCGCCGCGTGCATTTTGTCGACCAGCGCTTCCAGCGTGCCGTGCACATCGAACGGCCATGCACCTGGTTGACTCACTATCTCGAAACGCTCCGGCTGGCGCCGCACTTCTTCCAGCATCGGCGCCGACACATCGATTTCGCCGAGATGCAGCGTGTTGCGGATACGCACGATGCGGCAGTCCTCCGGCTTGACGCGCACCACCGTCTTCACCGCCAGCGCGATCGCTTCGCGGTCGGTGTTCATCACCATCGGGATGTAGCCGCCGTCCAAATTCATCGAAGTGATGATGTTGGCGTACGTCGAAGGGATATCGATTTCCTTGAACAGGCGCATGGTAATCACATCCGCGGAGCCGAGGCCGGTGGCGTTGCCGTGCGTGATGCGGGTGAGACCTAACACCACAATCTTTTTAATGTTCGGCTTTGCCGGCCAGGAAATCGCGCGGCGGTTGCGTCCGACGATGTTCGGATCAAAGCCGGCGCCGGAGATGTTCTTGCCCATCTCGTCGATCACCAGCACGTCGATCTCGTCGAAGAACAGTTGCGGCATGTTCTGCTTCGCCAGCGCTTGCAGTTCTGGCTCGCGCGTGGCCAACTTTTCTGCGAGCACGATTTCGATGTGTGCGGTTTCGTCGTAAGCATTCTCGACTACGCCGACGCCGAAGATCACATTGCGTTTGCTGATGTTGACGTTGCGCACCGCGGGCAGCAGTTCCGGGAAACGGTCCATCCCGTGCGTGTGGTAAGTGGCGGCGCCCACGATCTTGCCGATACCGATCGCCAGCATCTTGGTGAGCCCGCTCTCAGTCGGACCGCGAAATCCGGTGTGCGGCTTGATGCGGTTGATGACGACGATCGCCTCGGCTTCGGAAGCAAACTTGTCCATATGCACCGGCGTGCCGTCGTCGAGATGACCTACGATGGTCGTTTCCATCGTGGCGCGGATCGGCACACCCGCCGCTTCTTCGGTGATGCCATACGTTTCCAGCACTTTGCGCTGGCCTTCGGCAGTGGCAGCCCCGTGGCTGCCCATGCAGGGGAAAATGAACGGCTTAGCGCCGAGCGCTTTCAACTCCTGCACGACGGTACAGGCGATCAGCGCGATGTTCGCCACGCCGCGGCTGCCGCAACCCACCGCAACCACCTGGCCCGGTTTCACGCGTTCGCGCACTTCCGGCCGCGCGAACTCTTCGCGGATGGCGCCGGCAATGTCACCGAGTTTGGTGGCGTCAAACTTCTGGCGCACGCGCGCGAGCGGCGGCAGCGCAAAATCGAGCCCGCCGGCAATGTTGGTTTCGATACGATCTTTGATCATTGTGTGCCTCTCGTAGGGCGGGTCCCACCCGCCGCCGTACCCCAGAAAACAAAAGGGCGGGTGGGTCCCGCCCTAGTTCGACATCGTCATGCGAGGAACGCGCCCGCGTACTGCTGCGCACGGCAGCAACCTTGCGCGCGACGAAGCAATCTCGTCTTTCTTCCCACCAGGACGAGATTGCCGCGTCACTGTCGTTCCTCGCAATGACGGCTTCTGCTTCACTGCGCTTTGTACGCCGCTACGGGCAAATTCGGCACTTGTGCGAAATTTTGCGGCACCTCACCCGTCAAACTTTCGAGGAAGGCGACGATGTCGCCGATATCCGCATCGCTCAGATCCTTGCCCAACTGCAGCTTGCCCATGATGCGCACCGCCTCCGGAAGCGTGGCCACGGAACCGTCATGGAAGTACGGCGGCGTTACCGCCACGTTGCGCAACTGCTGCACCTTGAACATGAAGGCATCCTCCTCTTTCTTGGTGTCGTGGAAGCGGCCTTTGTCGCGGCCCTTGAGGATGTCGTTCTCTTTGCTGCCGGTCAGCGTCCAATAGTCGGCGGTGACGCCAAACTTCTGGTACATCTGCCCGCCAACGGTCACACCGCTGTGGCAACCGCCGCAGCCGTGGGCGATGAACTTATCCAAACCCTGCTTCTGCTTGGCGTTGAGCGCGCCCGTGTCGCCTTGCAGAAACTTATCGAACGGCGCCGGCGTGAGCAGCACGCGCTCATATGCACCGAGCGCCTTGCCCCAATTCTCCGCCGTCACCGGTTCGGCTTGGCCAGAGAAAGCTTTCTCAAACATGGCG
Organism: uncultured Burkholderiales bacterium; assembly: GCA_964488915.1. GTDB lineage: Bacteria > Pseudomonadota > Gammaproteobacteria > Burkholderiales > JALYOK01 > CADEHE01. The sequence continues at coordinate 9,343 of CAZAWU010000054.1, read as the reverse complement.
CGATAGCCCGGTAGCGCGCGCAGTTTCGCTTCCGCGGCCGCGTAATCTTTGTTCGCGTAGGCGAACGGGCTGACGAGCGCTTTGACCGCCTGCTCTTCGACATCGACGCGGTTGCCGCCGTAATGCTGCACGAATTGCAGCGCGGTGTTGAATACCGTCGGGGTGTTACGCGGCAATACCTTGCCTTGGAAGCCGACAGTCTGCGCGATCGGTTCGGCGCCGTAGTACTGCGGGTTGTGGCAGCCGCCACAGCTTACTTTGCCGTCGCCGGAAATGCGCGTTTCGAAAAACAAGGCTTGGCCGAGCGCAACCAATTCGGGCGTCACCGGACGCTCCGCAGTGGCGGCATTGGCGGGCAACGCTTTGAACAGTGCCTGTGCTTTCTGCAACAGCGCCCTATCAGCATCATCGGCAGCGAATGCGCTCCACGTAGCGGCGGCGATAGCAGCGCTCAACAGTAGGCTCTTTTTCACGAATTTTCCCCCGAGATTGCCTCGCAGCCGGCTACGCGGCGCGACGATATTGAGATTTTACCGCCAAGTTGGGGCACCGATTTCAGTGGGGTCCGATGGCTGGGATCGGCACTTTCGGAGGCTTTCGCTGCACCAAGGCATTGCGGAATGCTACCGGTGTGAAACGGGATGAGCGCGCGTTGATGTGCGAGCATGATCTTCCTTTATATGGATTCATAAAGAAACAAAACGGGCCGGTTGCTTGTGGCACCGGCCCAGCGAGAGTCTACCCTACCTAGCCGGGGCGAGCCAAACACCGCTTCGCCCCGTTGGCTTCTAGGGAAGTTAGTACATCGGTTTTTCCGGTGCCGCGGCGTAGTTCTTCACCCCCGCCATGATCTCCGCCTTGGCCTCTTCCGGCCCAACCCAATCCTCCACCTTCACCCATTTGCCCGGTTCAAGGTCTTTGTAATGTTCGAAGAAATGCGCGATCTGCGCCAGCGCCTGCTCCGGCAAATCGCGCGGCGACTCAACGTTGCGATAAAGATTGCACAGCTTATCGACCGGTACCGCAAGCAGCTTGGAATCGTCGCCCGCCTCGTCCGTCATTTTGAGCATGCCCACCGGCCGGCAACGCACCACGACGCCTGAAATGAGCGGCACCGGCGTAATGACCAGGACATCGACCGGATCGCCATCGCCGGAGAGCGTCTTGGGGATGTAACCGTAGTTACACGGATAGTGCATGGCGGTCGACATGAAGCGGTCGACGAACATCGCGCCGGTTTTCTTGTCCAGTTCGTACTTGATCGGCTCGCCGCGCATCGGAATTTCGATGACGACGTTGAAATCGTTGGGTAGGTCGCGGCCGGCGGGTACTCGGTCTAGGTTCATGAGGGTCTAAGCCTTGCTCGTTGCTGCAAAAATGTGCGAAGCAAGATAACACGAGCGCGGCGCCTCTTGCAGGACTGCGGCCTCGGGTGAATTTGCGCGTCGAAGTGCTGCTAGCCGCATTGGCAAGTTGGGGTGGGCCGCGCGAACCCCAACACGCATTTCAACGAAAACCGTTGGGGTTCGCTGCGCTCGCCGCCAACCTACACGTTCAAATCCTGCTTGCGAAACCGCCCGAAGTGCAGCAGCAGCGTCGGCAGCACCAGCAAGTTGAGGATCGTCGAGGTAATGAGCCCACCGACGATAATGGTGGCCATCGGACCTTCGATCTCGCGCCCCGGCTCGCCGCTGCCCAACGCGAGCGGCAACAATCCGAGCGCGGTCACCAGCGCCGTCATCAGGATCGAAGGCAGGCGCTCCTGCGCGCCGCGTTGCGCCGTGGCGGCGCTCCAAGCCGCCCCCTCGTTCTGCACCAAATGCTGATAGTGCGACACCAGCATGATCGAATTGCGCAGCGTAATACCGAACAGCGTAACGAAACCCACCAGCGACCCTAGCGAGACCCAACCGCCCGTCGCCAGGACTGCCGCCACGCCGCCGACCAGCGCAAAGGGCAAGTTGACGAACGTGACGATCAAGTTGCGCAGATTATTGAAGGCGATATACAAGAGAAGGAAAATCCCGACCGCCGCGAGCGACGAATGCACGAGCAAATCTTCACGCGCTTGGCGCTGCGCTTCAGCCGCACCGGTGACGGCCACGTAGTTGCCCGGACTCAGACGCGCGCTCTGCAAGCGCTGCCGCAGATCGTCGACAAACGCTTCGACATCGCGGTTGCTCACATTCGCCGTCACCGTCTGCAAGCGCTTGCCGCCTTCGTGCAGAATCTTGTAGCGTCCGTTCACTTGCCCGACATCCGCCACGTCGGCGAGGGTGACGAGTTTGCCGCTGCGCGTGCGCAGCGGCACGCTGCCGGCATGCAGAATATCTGTGCGCCGCGCCGCATCCAGCGTGACCACCAGATCGACAACCTGATTCGCTTGGTACACCTGCCCCACCGGCATACCGTCGTACACGGTGCGCACGGCGTCGAGCACATCCAGCGGCGCTAAGCCAAGCATGCGCAGCTTTTCCGGGCGCAACCGAATGTTAAGTTGCGGCGCACCGGGCGGGGCCAGTAGCTGCACATCCTGCGCGCCGCGCACCTGCGTCAAAATACCGGCGACTTGGCGCACGTCGCGATCGAGCAGATCAAGATCGCTGCCAAACACATTGACGACCACCGGTGCGGCATAGCCGGCGATGGTTTCGCCGATGCGCTCGGTCAAGAACGTGTTGATCGCAAAGTTCACACCGAGGAATCCGTGCGGTCGCGCGGCGTCTTCAGTGCGCTTCGCCAACGCAGGCGGCGCATCGTCATCGTCGCCTTTGGCGTCGTCATCTTTTACTATCTCCGCCCCGCCATCTCCGTCGCCCTCGATCTCACCCAGCGCCGCGCGCATCTCGCGATAGATGCGCCGCTGATCGGCGCCAGGCAACTGGCCGATCTCCACCTCGAATTCGCTGTAGTGCGTGCCGAAAGTATCCGCGCCGCTTTCGGCGCGCCCGACCCACTGCACCACCGAGCGCACGCCGCGGATGGCGCCGAGGCGCTGCGCTACGCGCTGGCCGATGCGCAGCGACTCTTGTTCGGAGGTGCCCGGCACGGTGCTCATGTGCACGATGTAGTGCCCTTCTTTCAACGGCGGAATGAACTCGCCGCCGAACAGCGGCAGCATGCCCACACCCACGGCCAGCACCAGGCCAATGCTGAAGATCGTTGCCACCGGGCGCCGTTCGATCCAAGCGAGCAAGCGCCGATAGCCGGGTTGCAGCCAAGCGATCAACGGCGGCTCCTTGGCCTGCAAATCCTTGCCTCTGAGTAGCAGATAGCAGAGCGCTGGCGTCAGCGTCAGCGCCACGATCAGCGAGGCCATGATCGCCAGTATATAAGCTATCCCAAGCGGCGAAAACAATTTTCCGGCTATCCCCCCGAGGGTAAGCAGCGGGACAAAGACCAAGGCCACGATGAATGTCGCGTACACCACCGAACTGCGCACCTCCAACGAAGCATCGAACACGACTTGATGCGCCGGGCGTGGCTGCGGCAACACCCGGTTTTCACGCAAGCGCCGGAAGATGTTCTCGGTGTCGATGATGGCGTCGTCCACCACTTCGCCGAGCGCGATGGCGAGCCCGCCCAGCACCATGATGTTTAAGCTCATGCCGAAGCCATAGAGGATGATCACCGCGGCGATCAAGGAAACCGGAATCGCCGCCGCCGAAATCACGGCGGTGCGCAAGTTGAACAAAAACAAGAACAGGATGCCGATCACTAAGGCGGAACCGATCAGCAAGTCGCGCCGCACATTCTTGATCGCGGTGTCGATGAAATCCGCCGGCCGGAACAGGTCACGATGCAGTTCGATGCCCTGGCCCTTCAGCACAACCTCGATCTCATCGAGCGCTCGCTGCAAGCGCTCGGTGACCACACGGGTATCAGCGCCGAGCTGGCCCTGCACCATGAAGAACACACCCGGCACGCTATTGATCGCCGCCGCGCTGATCGAGGGCGCCGGCGCTTCAGCAACGCGGGCGACTTCCCCCAACATAATCGAGCGCTGCTCACGTACTGCGACAACGACTTGCTCCAAGCTGCGCGGATCGAGCGCTTGCGCATCGACGTTGACGATGATGCGCTGGTTTTGATTCTCGATGTAACCGGTGCCCGCCACGCCCGTCGCGCGCCGCGCGGCCTCGCTTAGTTCGGCCAGACTCAAACCGAAGCGCAGCAGTTGCTCCGGCTGCGCCTGTATCTGCCACTGCCGCAGTTTGCCGCCGAACACGTTCACGTCCGCCACGCCATTGGCTTGCAGCAAATGCGGCTTGACGACGGTATCCGCGATGGTGCGCAACTCGACCAGCGAGCGCGTCTTGGAAGTCACCCCTACGCCCAACACCGTGCTGGCGGAAGACGTCAAGGGCGTGACTTTCGGCACGATACTCGCCGGCAGCTTGCCGGCGAGCGTGGTGAGCCGCTCCGCAATCAACTGGCGGTTGCGGTAGATATCCAAGCCTTCATCAAAAACAACGGTAACGACCGACAACCCCGGAATCGACTGCGAGCGCAACAACTGCAAACCGACCACGCCCGACACGGCGTTTTCGATCGGCTGCGACACCAGCGTCTCGACCAGTTCCGCCGACAAGCCCGCCGCCTCGGTCTGAATGACGACCTGCGTCGGCGAAAACTCCGGAAACACCTCAAACTTCGCGCGCGTCAGCACATACAGGCCGAACGCAATCACGGCCAGCGCCAGCGCCACCACGGCGCCCGCATAGCGAATGGAGAAACGAACCAGGGATGCGATCAAGCGCGCGTGCCCGGGCTGCGCCCGTGCGCGCCCGAGTCATCCGTTGTCTTAAGAGCCAGCGCGCGAGATTACTAGAAATCGCCCGTAGACGCGAAACTCCAGGCTGCCCGACCGCCAGAAAAACAAAGGGCCGATCGCATCGGCCCTTGTCGCGATCCGTAACGCGGCGGCTACGGCGTCTGCCCGCCCGGGGCGCGCTTAGCGCGCGTGAAGCTCACGCTGCCAAAGCCAAAGTTACCCGAAGCGTCGACGGCCTGCACATTGATGTTCATTTGAATCTGCTCACCAGAGTCCGGCCGCACCAACTGAACACGCTCGCGGCCGCTGGGGCCAATCGAGTAGTTGCCTTGCGTGCCGAAGCTCGCGTTGAACTTCTTGATGTTTTTGTCCACTGCGTCGGTGATGCGCACGTCGAGGCGCACCGGGCCTGCGCCGCGCAGCACCTCCCCTTGCTTCGGCGAAAGGATCTCGATGGTAGGCGGCGTCGTATCCGAAACGCATACCGGCTTGCTTGCGGTCTGGCGCTGGCCGTTGGTCCGATCGAGCATGCTGAGTTCAACTAGTGTGGGCATTCCACCCAGGCCAGCGTCGAACGAGAAATTGACACCGCTGCCCGTTTTGCCTGCGGACGTTGACCAAGTGAAATCAAGATTCGTACCGCCCAAGGCATCGCGCGAAGCGGTAGCGTTCAGCTTGACCGTGGCTCCCTTCGGCCCGGTTGCCTCGACACAGTTACCAAGGTTCAAAGGATCTTCAAGCGAAATGATCGGCGGCAACGGAATCGACGTCGGCACGGAGGAGTTGAATCGCAGTTCGCCGATGAGCGGCTGCGACGCTCCATCGCAGTACTGTTCGAAATCAACCGCTAGAGTAAGCAACTCTCCGAACATCCCTTGCGAGATTTCTCGGACGGTAAAGGTACCGCTGATGGAATTGCAGAGAGCGCTATGCGCAACGTACAAATCCGGCGCTTCCAAAGGTTGCACAGGCGAATGCTGTGCGTTCATATACGTTCCTGGTTGCAAGGGCTGATTGAATGGCGCACCGAACACCAAGGTCCAACTCATACCAAAGGGATTGGTTTCCTGCACAAATAGCAGAACGCCGCTGGGAGGAGTCGAACCACCGGAAAAGGTGGCGCCCGCCTGGGTGAAAAGGCGCGTAACACCTCCGCCGACAGGGTCGCCCGGTTGGCTTTTTAGTATCAAGACATTTTGCTGCGCGAACGCAGCCGACGAAAACGACAGCAACAAGACAAAAACAAAACGAAACAACTTCATGATGCGCCTCCAGATTCAAACGATAGAAACTCTTCTGAGCCCGACCATCGAGCCACCGCTATCGTAGTTGCCAAAAAAACAGGTGTGAAGGCTACAAAACGCTTAGATCGAATGGTCTAGGGGAAACACCTGTCGATGCGAGCAGCGTCCTTTGCGAGCGCTTCTTGCTATCCTTGCGCCATGCTTTGGAGTTTCTACGGCCGCGCCTTCCGCTTCGCGTGGAGCTACTGGCGCCGCTATCCGTGGGCGATCGGCACGGTTTTCTTCACGCGCATCGGTTCGACGCTCATCGACGTCAGCGTACCCATCGCCGCCGGGCGCATAGTGGAAGCGGTCGCTGCCGGCGCCGGCGCCGCGCCCGCCTTCATCGCGCTGGCCACCATGCTGGGCTTGAGTGCCTCTTTTCACATCGTGCGCTACTTGAACTCGCGCCTTTGGACTTGGCTGGCGGCGAACGTACTGCGCGAAGTGATTTACGACGGCTTTGCCGCGGTGCAGCGCTTCTCCGCTGACTGGCATGCGAACTCGTTCGCGGGCGCCACCGTGCGCAAGATCACGCGCGGTATGTGGGCGTTCGACAGTTTCGGCGACACGCTCATGTATGGTTTGATTCCCGCTTCTATCGTCGCGCTCGGCGTCACCGTGTTGTTCGCTTGGCGCTGGCCTGTGTTGGGCTTCGTGGTCGGCGCTGGCATCGTCATTTTCGTCATCGTCAGCGTCTGGCTCTCGGTCGGTTGGGTCGCGCCCGCGGCACAGCGCGCGCAAGAAGCCGATTCGCGCATCGGCGGCTACCTGGCCGACACCATCGGTGCAAACGCGGTGGTCAAAGCCTTCGGCGCGGAACAGCGCGAACAGGAACGCTTCGCGCGCATTACCAAACGCTGGCGGCTGCGCTCCTTTACCGCCTGGAACCGCTCGCTCGACACCGGCCTGGCGCAATCGGGCATCTTGCTGCTGCTGCAAGCGGCGCTACTGTCGTGCGGATTGTGGTTGTGGCTGCAAGGGCGCGCTACGCCGGGCGATATCACTTACCTGGTCGCCACGCAGTTCCTCATTAATGGCTACTTGCGCGATGTCGGCCAGCACGTGCGCAATTTGCAGAAAGCCATTAACGAAATGAGCGACATCATCGATTTCGGCGCGCAGCGCGCCGAGGTGCGCGACGCTGGCGGCGCAAACGCGCTGGCAGTGTCCAAGGGTCACATTCAATTCGAGCATGTCACGTTCCGCTATGCCGGCCAGGGCGCGCCGCTCTACGCCGACCTAAACATCGACATCCGCCCAGGCGAGCGGGTTGGGTTGGTCGGTCACTCGGGCAGCGGCAAAAGCACCTTCGTCAAGCTGATCCAACGCCTCTATGATCTGGAAGGCGGGCGCATCCTTATCGACGGGCAGGACATTGCGCAGGTGACCCAGCAGAGCCTGCGCCGTGCCATCGGCCTGGTGCCGCAGGAAGCGATTTTGTTCCACCGCTCGCTGGCGGAAAACATCGCCTACGGCCAACCGCGAGCAAGCGACGCACAAATCGAGCAGAGCGCGGCATTAGCGCACGCGCACGAATTCATCGATACACTGCCGCGCCGCTACGCGACGTTGGTGGGCGAGCGCGGCATCAAGCTCTCGGGCGGCGAACGCCAGCGTGTGGCGATTGCGCGCGCCATCCTCGCCGCCACGCCAATCCTCATTCTGGACGAAGCGACGTCGAGTCTCGATTCCGTCTCCGAAGCGCTGATCCGCGATGCGCTCGATAAACTCATTGCCGGGCGCACCACGCTGGTGATCGCGCACCGGCTTTCCACGGTGCAGCGCCTCGATCGAATTCTGGTATTCGATCATGGCCGCATCATCGAGCAAGGAACGCATGCCGAACTCATCGCCCGACCGGATGGGCACTATCGCAGACTATTCGAAGTGCAAACGATGGACCTAATCTTCAACCCGTAGGTTGGGGTGAGCACAGCGAACCCCAACAGTCCGGCGGCGAAACACGTTGGGGTTCGTGCCTCACCCCAACCTACCGTAGAATGCACAGCAAACGTGCAAATCAACCGAGGAAGGAACCGCTATGTATAGCTACGACGTCGTCGAATGGGGCAAGGCGCTGCAACGCCGCGAACACGACACACCCAAGCCGACCGGCACACAGGTGCTGCTCAAACTTAAGTACTGCGGCGTGTGCCACAGCGACGTGCACATCCGCGAAGGTTATTTCGATCTCGGCGGCGGCAAGAAATTTCACATGAGCGAGCGTGGTATGAAGCCGCCGGTCACCCTCGGCCATGAACCCTACGGCACCGTGATCGCGGCCGGGCCGGACGCCAAGGATGTGCCGATCGGCCAAGACCGCTTGGTCAATCCGTGGATCGGCTGCGGCAACTGCGTGCGCTGCCATGAAGGGCAAGACAATCACTGCATGCAGCAGCGCTATGTCGGCGTGCAAGCGCCGGGCGGCTACGCCGATCATTTGCTGATTCCGCATCCACGCTACTTGGTTGATGCCAGCGGCATCGACCCGATGTGGGCGGCAACGCTATCGTGTTCGGGGCTGACGACCTACTCCGCCATCAAACAACTCGGCAAGATTCCGCCGAGCGAATACGTCGCCGTCATGGGCGCGGGTGGGTTGGGACTCGCCGCGATGAGCGTGCTGCGCGCGCTCGGCCATGGGCGCGTCATCGCTGTCGACGTCGATCCAGCAAAATTCGCCGCCGCGAAAGCCGCCGGCGCGCAAGCGTGCGTGAACGGGCGCGATGCGGATGCCGCCGATCAAATCAAGAAAATCGCCGGCGGGCCGATCTTCGGCGCGGTCGATCTCGTTGCAGGCACCGACACAGCCGCGCTCGCGCTTGCCACGCTGCGCAAAGGCGGCAAACTCGTGCTGGTTGGCCTTTACGGCGGCGAGATTCCGATGTCTACGGTGGTCATGGTGCAGCGCGCGCTGACGATCTTGGGTTCGAACGTCGGCACCACGGCGGAACTGCGCGAGTTGGTCGCGCTTGCTAAGGCGGGCAAGCTCAAGCCGATTCCCATTGAGAAGCGCCCCATCGCCGATGTCAGCCGCACGCTGGATCAGCTCAAGGCAGGGACGCTGGTCGGACGCGTGGTGCTGGAAATCGCGTAGCCTGGATGAAGTGCAACGGAATCCGGGCAAGGCCTGGATTCCACGTCCGCACAACAGCCTGGATTGCGCTGCGCTCCATCCAGGCTACATCCCGGTGATGTGCTCCGGCTTAATCTTGAAAATCACGCGCTGCTCGCCCGATTGGCGGAACGGGTATTTGTCCTTGCCCATGTACTTCTTTGCCAT
>CAZAWU010000053.1:8716-20942 GCA_964488915.1 uncultured Burkholderiales bacterium | reverse complement strand
TCGCGCGCCGGCTTCGAAGCGGATCAACTCGATGATTTGCGCGGCCTCAATCAACGCGCGCCCTGGTACGCGTTCCTGATGTTGCTGGTGATGTTCTCGCTTGCCGGTATTCCGCCGACGGTGGGCTTTTACGCCAAGCTCTCGGTACTGCAAGCCGCCCTGGAAGCGGGCTACATTTGGTTGGTCGTCTTCGCCGTGCTCATGTCGTTGATCGGCGCGTTCTATTACTTGCGTATCGTGCGGCTCATGTACTTTGAAGAGCCGCGTGAGAGCGCACCCATCGTAGCTTCTGGCGACACGCACGTTTTGCTTAGCGCCAACGGGTTGGCTATGCTGGCGCTCGGCATCCTGCCTGGACCACTGATGACGTGGTGCACGCGCGCGGTGCAACAAGCGCTTGGTTAGCGGCACCGTGCGACCAGCGCTCGGGTACAAATGAGCAAAGATCTCACCGAACAGCGCATCAGCTCCGAAGTCGTTTTCGACGGCATGATGCTGCACGTGCGGCGCGACCGCGTGCGCTTGCCTGACGGCGGACAAGCTACCCGAGAGCATATCGTGCATCCGGGCGCCGTGCTCATCATTCCGTTTCTGGATGGCGAAACTGTCATCCTCGAGCGGCAATATCGCTATCCGGTCGCGCGCCATTTCATCGAATTGCCCGCCGGAAAGAAAGAGCCGGGCGAAGCGCCGCTGCTCACCGCGCAGCGCGAACTGGAAGAGGAAACCGGCTACCGCGCGGGACATTGGGAGAAGCTCTGCACCGTGCACGCGAGCATCGGCTACTCCAATGAGGAAATCGACTACTTCATCGCGCGTGAACTCATCCACGTCGGCGCGAAGTTAGATGACGGCGAGTTCCTGGAAGTGCTGCCGCTCAAACTTAGCGAAGCCATCGATTGGGTCAAGCAGGGCAAGATTACCGATACCAAGACTATCGTTGGCTTGTTTTGGGCGGCGCGGTTTTGATTTCGCCCACTTAATTTCAACGCACGTCGGATTCCTGTGCGGCCACTTGCTCCACCCACTGCGCGATCAGCGCGCTGGCACTCGGCTCGCGCGCATCGTTGAACGGTAGGCTGGCGTCGCCGCCGCTCCAGGCGTGGCCGAGGCCCTGCACCAAGATCTTCTCCGCGACCAAATCCTCGCCTGCGCGCAGCGTCGTCACTTCGTAGTTGCGCACACCGGCCGAAGTAACGCTGCGCTGCTCGCGCGTGAGCAATCCCGGCATTTCCGCTTCGCGCAGGCTTGCCCATAGCTCGATGAGCGCGTTCGCGTTGGACGGATGTACGACGTCGTCGGCGTCGCCATGAATGACACGCAAAGGCGGCGGCGGCAGCTGCTGCGAAGCCCAATAACGTTGGGTAAGCTCGGCGAGATCGAGTTTCGGCCCGTCGCGCATTATGTGTAGCGCGCTCGCGGCAGAATGCGCGGCGTGCGGCGGCGGACCGGAGTGCACGACCACGCCGGCAAAGCGCGCTGGCTGCTGATACGCGAGTAAAGCGGCCAACGCCGCGCCGGAGGACAAACCGGCGATCACGACGCGTTCGGGGTCGACCTGCGCGCGGCGCACGGCGCGCTCGATCATGGCGATCAAGATCGCTGCTTCGCCCTTGCCCACCAAGGTGCGCGCCTCGAACCAATTCCAGCAACGCTGTGTATTGGCCAGATCGGCTTGATCAGGATAAAGCACAACGAGGCTGTACTGGTCGGCGAACTGGTTGAAACGCGTACCGCGAGCGAACGTTTCCGCATCCTGCCGGCAGCCGTGCAGCATCACCACCATGGCGCGCCGCGTTGCCTCGGGCGCGCTTGAGGGTACATAAAGCCGGTACTTGCGCTCTGGCGGCACGAATACCCACGGCATCATGCGGCCGGCTTCGCTTCTGGCAACGCCGGTCATCCAAGGACTTGGTTTGAGCAGCGCGCCGGACGCCTCGTCCGCTTCCGCCGCTGGCGGCATCGCAGGGACGGTCGCCTCTTCGGCTGTGCGATCGGACCGCTCCGTCGCCTGGGGCTGCGCCGCGGCGGCAGTGCTCGGCGCTTCCAGTGGTTCAGTCTTGGCAGCCTGCGGCGCGCCAGCCAACCACATCTTCAGCCGCTGCCATGTCTGAGCTAGAAGGTCTTTGAGGCGTCTCATCGTTGCGGTCTACCTGTCTGCTTGACGCACCGATTTCCGGCGCGTGGGCGAACTATCGGGCATTATTGCGCACCATGAATCCCAAAGCGTTCAACCTATTGCGCTTGTTGGCCGACGCGCAGTTCCATTCCGGCGAAGCGCTTGCGGCACGGTTGGATGTCTCGCGCGCCACGGTGTGGAACCTGGTGCACGATTTGCGCAAAGGCGGTCTCGACGTTTCCAGTGTAACAGGCCGAGGTTACAAACTCGCTCGCCCGCTCAGCATGCTGGCGCAGCGCGCGGTCGCGCAAGCGTTGGGCGCCGGTGCGCGCAAAGTAAAACTCGAACTAGTCGACTGCATCGAGTCGACCAACACGGTGCTGGTGCGCCGTGCTGCGCAAGTGCCGGCGATCGCCGAAGCGATGCACGGAACTTGCCTCGCCGCCGAGTGGCAGACGCAGGGGCGCGGGCGGCGCGGACGCGCGTGGCATGCCGGCATCGGCAGCAGCATCACGTTTTCGCTGCTATGGCGCTTCGAGCAGGGCGCGCTGCATCTTTCGGCGCTCAGTTTGGCGGTAGGCGTTGCGCTGGTGCGCGCGCTCGAAGAGTTGGGCATTGAACAGGCGAAGCTCAAGTGGCCGAACGATGTCATTCATCATCATCACAAGCTCGCTGGTGTGCTGATCGAGCTGGAGGGCGACGTGCTCGGACCCAGCGCCGCGATCATCGGCGTGGGCATCAATGTGCGGTTGCCCGAGGCGCTGCGCGCCAATATCGACCAAGCGGTGACCGACCTGGAAACGCTCCGCGGTGGGTTTGTCGACCGCAATGTGGTGCTTGGCTGCGTATTGCGCCATCTCGTTGCCGTGCTGGAAAGGTACGCGCAGGACGGTTTTGCGCCGCTCAAACAGGCGTGGCTCGAGCGCCATGCCTACCAGGGCCGCGAGGTGTGGCTGCATTTGTCCAAAGGCGAGCGGCTTGCGGGTGTGGTCGAAGGCGTGGCCGACGACGGCAGTCTGCTGCTGGCGACCGAGCAAGGGCAAAAAAGCTACACTGTGGGCGAGATCAGCGTACGGGCTTCCAAGTGATTCTAGCGATCGATGCCGGCAATTCGCGCGTGAAGTGGGGCGCTTACGCTAAGGGCGCTTGGCTCGCGCAAGAGGCCGCGCAACCGGAGGAGCTCGCGCAGCTTGCCGCGCGTTGGCGCGAATTGGGTACGCCGTCTTCGATCGTCGTGTCCAATGTTGCCGGGGAACAGGTGCGCGCCGCACTGGAGCAGCAGTTGCTGCAGATGCCGGTGACGGCGTATTGGGCCAAATCCAGCGCGGCCGCGCACGGCGTGCGCAGCCACTACCGCAATCCGGGACAACTCGGCGTGGATCGTTGGATGGCGCTGATAGGTGCGCGCCGCTTGCTCGGCAACGCGTGCGTCGTCGTGCTCTCCGGCACGGCGCTTACCGCCGATGCGCTCACCGCCGATGGCGAGTTTCTTGGCGGGTTGATCGCCCCGGGGCTTCAAGCCATGATGGATACCCTCGCGGTCACCACCGCGGGCGTGAAGATCACCTCCGGCGACTACGAGGTATTCCCGCGCGAGACGCGACACGCGGTGGCGACCGGCGCCTTGGCGGCGGCGCTTGGCTGCATCGCGCACGTACGCACGCACATGGAAGAGGCTGGGCATGGTGCGGCAACAGCGGTGCTCAGTGGCGGTGCGGCGGCCGTGCTTGCGCCGCACGTTGCTATGCCACTCGTCACGGTCGACAATCTGGTCTTGGAAGGGCTGCTCACCGTTGCGCAGAATCCATGAGAGCTTTCTTTACCATCTTGCTGCTGGTGAATCTCGGGCTGCTCGCTTTCCAGCTTTGGACGGCCGCCGAAGCGCCGTTGCCCGCGCGCCCGCGCGAAGTCAACGCGGACAAGATCGTAGTCGTCGATCCGGCGCGCTTGCCGCAAACATCCTCTACCCCGGATGCGACCCTGGCTAAGACGGACACGCCGGTGCCGCGTCCCGCCCCCGCCGCGGTGCCGGGCGCGCAGTGCATGGAGTGGGGCAGCTTCGAAGCTTCCGTGGTGGAGCGCGCCGAAGAGTTGCTGTCACAGCGCTTGCCCGAGGTTCGCTACTCGCGCGAGTCGCCGGAAGGCGTGGTGCGTTTCTGGGTCTTCATTCCATCGGCTGGCAGCGCGGCGGAAACACAAGCGCGCTTACAGCGCCTGCAACGCAAGGGTGCGGGCGATGTGGTCGTTGTGCGCGACGATCCGGAATTGCGCGGGGCCGTTTCTCTCGGCATCTACAGCAGCGCCGCCGCCGCGCAGCGGCGCATGACGGAACTCGACCGCCTCAACATCCGCGGCGCGCGTGTGCTAGAGCGGCGCACGGGCGGCAGCATCGCGCAACTGCTGCTGCGCGACGTCGATCCTTCCTTACGGCCCAATTTGGATGCGTTGGTGCGCGAGATCGACCACACCGAGCTGCGTGTGGTGGAGTGCCCGGTAGTGCAGGCCGAGAAAGCGCCGGAGTCATAGCGCCGCGATGCGATTACCGCTATGAACGTCGCTGGTCAAGCCTATCGCAGCATCTGGCCGGTGGATATGCGCGCCGTCGCGGTCATCGACCAGCGCAAGCTGCCGCACGAGTTTGCCGTAGCACAGCTCGAAACCTGGCAGCAAGCCGCCGAGGCCATCCGCAGCATGCAAGTGCGCGGGGCGCCGCTGATCGGTGCGGCCGCAGCATATGGTGTCGCGCTGGCGGCGAAGCAACAGAATACGGTCCTGGATGACGTGTGCGCAGCGCTGCTAGCGACTCGTCCCACTGCAGTCAATTTGCGCTGGGCGTTGCAGCGTATGCAACGCACGCTCGACGCGCTGCCGCGGCGCGAGCGTGAGGCGGCGGCTTGGCGCGAGGCGGCGGCGATCTGCGACGAAGATGTCGCGCTCAACCGCGCGATCGGCGCCCATGGGTTGGCGCTGCTGCGCGATATCGCTGCGCGCAAAGACAGGGTGCGCGTGATGACGCACTGCAATGCCGGCTGGCTGGCCACAGTCGATGTCGGCACTGCGCTGGCGCCGGTGTATGCGGCGTTCGACGCCAGTCTAGATATCCATGTTTGGGTGAGCGAGACGCGGCCGCGCAATCAGGGTGCAGCGCTCACCTGCTGGGAGCTGGCGCAGCATGGCGTGCCGCACACGCTGATCGCCGATAACGCCGCCGGACTGTTAATGCGCCGAGGCGAGGTCGATATCGTGCTGGTGGGCGCCGACCGCGTTACCCGTGAGGGCGACGTATGCAACAAGATCGGCACCTACTTGAAGGCGTTGGCGGCGCGCGATTGCGGCGTGCCGTTCTATGCCGCGGTGCCGAGTCCAACTATCGATTGGCAGACGCAGGCCGACGCGATCGTCATCGAAGAGCGTGCCGCCGAGGAAGTGTTGCGTGTGAGCGGGCACGTGGTAAGCGGTGAAATGCAAACGGTGGAAGTTGCGCCGGCGGGGACCCGGGCGTCGAACTTCGGTTTCGATGTTACGCCTGCGCGTCTGGTCACTGGCCTCATTACCGAGCGCGGCGTGTGCGCGGCCGCGCGCGCGGACATAGAAGCGCTGTTTGCGGGCAGCCAATGAACAGTGACAGAGAAGACTCGCTGCGCGCGGAACTGATCGCCACGGCGCGGCGCATGAACGCGCTGGGTTTGAACCGCGGCACCTCCGGCAATGTCAGCGTGCGCTGCATTGTCGAAGCGAATGAGGGTTTTCTCATCACGCCCTCGGCGCTGCCGTACGACGAAACCGAGCCGGCGGATATCGTCTTCATGCGCTTCGATGGGACGCACAGCGGGCGGCGCCGGCCATCGAGCGAGTGGCGTTTTCATCGCGACATTCTCGCCGCGCGCAGCGACACGGCTGTCGTGCTGCACGCGCACGCGCCGTTCGCCACTTCGCTCGCGTGCATCGGCGCGGACATCCCCGCGTTCCACTACATGATCGCGCTGGCAGGCGGCGATTCGATTCGCTGCGCGCCGTACGCAACCTTCGGCACGCAGGAACTTTCCGATCACGCGGTGGCCGCGCTTGCTGATCGCAGCGCGTGCTTGCTCGCCAATCACGGCTTGATCGTGCTCGGTGCGAATTTGAAAGCAGCGCTTGCCCTCGCGTTGGAAGTGGAGGGTCTGTGCGAGCAGTACTGGCGCGCGCTTCAAATCGGCACACCGCGCCTGTTAGATTGTGAAGAAATGCAACGCGTTTTGGCCAAGTTCAAAGACTACAAGAAAGCGAGCGAATAAGCCCTCGTTATTGGTATCCTGCTAATAGGATATCTTAATCGATGGCTTTAGAATGGATATTCGATGATATCCTAGAAGGTGTATCTGAAATTCTGCTACTGTCGAAGAATTTTACGCAGCGTCGCGGTAGTCGAATGCTGGTGCTGAAACGGGATCGAATGTACCGTTCCGCCCCAGCTCTGCACCTCGCGTGCACCAATGATTTGATCGACAGGCCAGTCGCCGCCTTTCACTAGCAAATCCGGGCGCAGCAGCAGAATCAAGTCCAGTGGCGTTGCGCCTTCGAACCACGTTACCAAATCGACACTCGCTAGCGCTGCAATCACTGCCGCGCGATCCGCCAAGTTGTTGATCGGACGATCATCGCCCTTACCCAATGTTCTGACTGATGCATCGGAATTCAGTGCAACGATCAACGTTGCGCCGAGCGCGCGCGCTTGCGCGAGGTAAGTCGTGTGCCCGCGATGCAGCAGATCGAATACGCCGTTAGTAAAAACCAACGGCCGTAGCGCACGCTGCGTAGCGGCGACGCAAGCGTCCGGCGCAAGGATCTTGGCTTCGTAGTCCGGTGCAGACATGCAACGCGATTGTCGCACGCGTGCCACGTGTGTTTCTCGCATTTCTGTTGCGACGAGAATCGCCCGCTTGTGTTTCGGCAACGGCAACGGCGCAACTCGATCGCTTTATCTGTCGCCGCGCTTTACACAATTAAGAGATATCACTTTGGCCTTTGATCGTAATTGATTGACGCATCGAGAGAAATGTGAGCTGGCATATCGGTTGCTTAATACTGGGTCGTAGAGCAAGACAAGAAGGTTTAGCTCAAACAAGAATATGGAGACCTCAATGAAAAAGAAGATCCTTTCGGCATTGGTTTTCGCGGCCATGTCGAGTTCGGCTTCGGCAGCACTGACTTACAACTTTGCTGGGAACGGTAGCGGCAACAGCTTTACCGTCAGTCCCACGACTCCGGGTGGTTCTGTCACGGTTACGGCGTTTTCTTCGGCCAACAACGACGGTAGCGGCGTTTACAGCACGGCGACCATCAAGCAATGGGGCACCAATGGCTGGGGTATCGATAACTCTGCTGAGGGTAGCGGTTCGCCCAATCACTCAGCAGACAACGCGGGCAAAGACGAGATTTTCGTTTTGGATTTCGGAACTCAGATTGATCTGTTGAGCTTCTCGATCGGTTGGGCGGAAGAGCACACTTGCAAGGCCCGCACCCGAACTCATCGCTCGGCGCCGTGGGGCGCCTGGCAAATTGTGCCATGCGATGACCAGAACTCTTACAGCGACACGAACTACTTCGATTGGAGTGACACCGAAGTCGACCACAATGCAAGCATGTGGGGCACCCAAAGCGCTGCGGATATCGACGTCTGGGTTGGCGGCAATGCGTTCGATCCCAACAACCCGTTCGCCGGATTTACCAAGATTCACTATGAAGATGTTGAGGAGAATGGCAGCCGCAACGAGCCGGGCTTGCTCGTTGGACGCTACGTACTAATCGGTGCGGAAAACCCGATCGATGACAACGCCAGCGACTATTTCAAGCTGCGCTCGGTAACCGTTGACGAGTCGCGCGTTCCGCCCAATGAAGTACCCGAGCCCTCGGCGCTGCTGTTGACCGGTCTCGGCTTGGTGGGCTTGGCCGCACGCCGCCGCAAGCAGTAATACAAAGAATTAACAACAAGAACTTTCGCAATCTGTCGAGTACACTTCGCGGGCGCTTGGGTAACCAAGCGCCCTTTGTTTTCCTGGTGCATCGACAGCGGGCGGAGGCGAACTAAACGGCGGCGGCTGTTGCACCAATCAACCGCGATACTCGAACAGCTTTACCACTTTCTGCACGCCGCCTGTCGTGCTCGCGATCTCCGCGGCGTCTTCGGCTTCCTGCTTCGAGACGATACCTATTAGGTAGACCACACCGGCTTCGGTGACGACCTTGATGTGATTGGCGCGGAAGCGGTTCTCGCCCACGAAGCGGCTCTTGACTTTTGTGGTCGTGACCGAATCCGCCGAACGTGCGCTGATGCCGCTCGGTGCCGCTATGCGTACTTCGTTGATGACGCGTTTCACTTTTTCGATCTCTTTTACTAGCGTTTCGGCTTGTGCGCGCATCGCGTCCGTCGGCGCTTCTCCGGTAAGCAGCACTTGCCAATTGAAGCTGGTGACGTTGATGTGCGCTTTCTGCCCAAACTCCTCCGAGAACAGTCGCCGTGCCTTGAGTTCAATCGACTGATCGTCGACGATGACTCCAGTCTTGCGGCGGTCGTCTGCGACCAGTGCGCCACCCGCGACGCCCGCGACGATTAGCGGCGCACAGCTTTGCAACGCGGACAGTGCGATCAACATGGCGAGAAGTGTACGTAGCATGCTATTCGGCTCCTAACAGTAAGCAATCGATACTATCGCAAAGACAATGCAACGTTAACAAATGCACTTCTTGGATGCGCGCGGTGTTGTTGCCTGGCACGCAGATGTGAATATCGCCTTCGCGCAGCGAAGCGCCGATACGCCCGCCGTCGCGCCCGGTGAGCGCAATCACGCTCATGCCTTGCTCGTGCGCGGCGCTTACTGCTTCGGCGACGTTGGGAGAGTTGCCGCTGGTGGAAATCGCCAGCAGCACATCTTGCGTGCGTCCGAGCGCACGAACCTGCTTGGAAAAAATCTGCTCGAAAGCGTAGTCGTTGGCGATTGAGGTGAGCGTCGACGAGTCGGTGGTCAGCGCGACCGCCGCTAGGCCCGGGCGCTCCATCTCGAAGCGGTTCAACAACTCGGCGGCAAAGTGTTGTGCATCGGCTGCCGAGCCTCCGTTGCCGCACGCAAGGATTTTGCCTTCGGCGACTAGGCTGCGCACCATGAGCTGCGCGGCCAGCGCGATCGGTTCGGCCAACTGCTCGGCAACTTCGAGTTTGAGCTGGGCGCTGGCTTGAAAGTGGTGGATGATACGCGCGTTCAGTTCCATCGGGGCCGATTGTAAGGGAAATCAGCAACGCTCGCGGCGCCTGCGCTCAGTCCGCACTGAATGCATTCTTGATCCACTCGATCGTTGCATGCGCGTCTGTTTGATCGAGCAGCACGGCATCGAAGCGGCAGAGTTCCTCTTTGCCCCGGCGCGCTAGGTAGTGACGCGCGCATTTGATGAGCTTGGATTGTTTTGCGCTATCGATGCTCGCGGCAGCGCCGCCGAAGCTAGCGCTCTTGCGCAAGCGCACTTCGACGAAAACCAGCGTGCGTCCGTCGAGCATGATCAAGTCTATCTCGCCGAAGCGGCAGCGGTAGTTGCGCTCCAATAGCGATAGGGCGTGCTGCTGCAAGTATCGCGCGGCGATTTCTTCCGCGGCGTTGCCTTGCTCCGCACGCCGTTGGCTGAACCGTCCGCTCGCGGCGCTCACTGCGGCGCGACGACAACAGCGTTGCCGTCGTCCGCATAGATGGCCGGGACGGCTTCACGCGTCAGCAGATGCGCGCTCGCGCGCGAAATGCGGCCGGTGACACCATCCAGCGGCTTGGCCAGCGGTTCACCTTCTAAGAGCAGCTGAGTCGTAATGCGCTGTGCATCGATGCCAAGCGCATAGAAGCGCTGCAAGTCGTAACCCAGTGTCTTCTTCGGTTGCGGATACGTCATCACCGCTGGGTGCTCAGGTTGCAGCAGCCAGGGCATGTCGACGAATTGCACGGCGCGCATTTCACGCCGCTCACCCAGCGTCAGCCTGCCGCGAAAGACCTGCGAGGTCGCAAACACGGGGAGCGAAACTCTTAGGTAAGAACGCACGCGTTTGACATGGTCGGCGTCGCCGGCAATGAAAACCATATCGGCTGGCTGCGCAGCCAACTGCTTGCGCAGTTGTTTGAGCATTTCCGGGGTCGCTTCGCGCGCAATGGGATGCTCGACCAAAACAAGACATTGACTCTTGCGCCATTCATCGGCGAACGCGCTCTGCAAGCGGCGCCCGAGTGCGGTGTCCGCATAGACGATGGCGGCGCTGCACTTGCCTGCTTTGCGCGCCAGAATCGCCGCTTGTCGCGCCTCCGCTTCTAGCGACAGGGCCAGCATGTACAAATCCGGGCTGACGTTGGTAGCGCTATCGATCGAGTTGAGCGCCAGCGTAGGCACGGCGATGCTGCCGCTGCGCACCAGCGCCGCGACGCCCTCGCGCGTGAGCGGGCCTACGATGACGCGGGCGCCTTCCGCTACCGCTCGGGCGTAGGTGGCGAGCAGATTTTCGGCGCTGTCGTCGGTCGGGTACTCCCAGATCGGCAAACGCTCCTCGGCCGGTCGCTTCTCTGCCGCGGCGACGAAGCCATCGCGCACGGCTTCGGCGGCGCGCGCATAGAGTTTCGACTTTAGCGGCAGCAGCAGCGCAAGCTTGGGCGCAGGCGGAGGCGGGGCCGGTGCCGCAGCAGGGGCTTTGGGTTCCGCCGCTGGCGGAACAGTGGTGGCCGGTGGTGCCGTGGGCGTTGGCGTCGCCGCCGGATCCGGCGGCGACGGCTCCACAATGATTACATCCGTGCTTTGCGCGGGCGGCGGCGCCGCGCGGTTGTCCGGCGGCACGACGATGATGACCGGTACCTCGCGCGCCGGCCCGGGGTAGGGTGGATTGCTCTGTTCGGGGGTTTGCTCCGCTGTGCCGCGATCGACGATGGGCGCCGGGGTTTGCTCGAGCGTAGGCTCGGGCGCTGGCGGCCACCTTGCTTTGTCTTTGGCGTGCCCCGACAATGCCCCCACGCCGCACCAGGCGGCGAGGCAAAGTATCAGCAACCAGTGACGACGCATAGGCAAAAGCAGAACCAGGGATCGATTGGCGGATTATATGTAGTTGCCACGCCGATTGGGAACTTAAGCGACGTGACCTTGCGCGCACTTGACGTGCTGCGCTCGGCCGCTGCAATCGCCGCCGAGGACACGCGCCAGACGCAGCAATTGCTGCAACGTCATGGCATCGCCAAGCCGGCCAAGTCGCTCATAGCTGTGCATGAGCACAACGAAGCGCGCGCTGCGGCGCAGATTGTGCAGCGCATCGCTGCGGGGGAAACCATCGCCTTGGTGAGCGACGCCGGTACTCCGGCGGTGAGCGATCCTGGCGCGGCACTGGTGCGCGCCGTGCGCGCCGCTGGCCTGCGCGTAGAGCCGATTCCCGGCGCGAACGCAGCCATCGCCGCCATCAGCGTCGCAGGCCTGCACAGCGGAACGTTTCTGTTCTACGGCTTTCTGCCAGCCCGCGCGGGCGAACGCCGCAAAGCATTGGGTGCGCTGCGCGCCAGCGTCTGGCCAATGGTGTTTTACGAAGCGCCGCATCGCATCCTAGAATGCGCACGCGATCTTACCCAAGTGTTCGGTGCCGACTGCGAAGTTTTTCTCGCGCGCGAATTGACCAAAGTGTTCGAGACCACCGAGCAGTTAACGCTTGGCGCACTGCCAGGTTGGCTTGAAGCGGACGCAAACCGGCAGCGCGGTGAGTTTGTGTTGATCGTCGTGCCGCGGCAGAACAAAGACGATGGGGAGCTACCAGAGCAGCAACGGGTGCTTCAGATCTTGCTGGCGGAACTGCCCCTCAAACAGGCGGTGCAGATCGCAGTGAAGCTAACCGGCGGCAATCGCAATGCGCTTTACCAAAGAGCGCTAGCAATTCAATCCAAACCCACGCAAGGAGAGTAACCTACGGCCGCTGCTGCCGCGGGTTGCTTTGCATAGCTTGAGTGGCCCGGACGCGATTGTTGGTGCCTGCGCCGAGCGCCACGGCGGCGCGATATTGCTCCCGCGCACCGAGAAGCCGGACTACCTCGACAGCACGCTCCAAGCCCTAATCGGCGAGTCAGTGAA
>CAZAWU010000053.1:0-8616 GCA_964488915.1 uncultured Burkholderiales bacterium | reverse complement strand
AGAAGCCGGACTACCTCGACAGCACGCTCCAAGCCCTAATCGGCGAGTCAGTGAATAAGGGCTGGGTGAGCCTGTGCAAACCGCATCGCGGCGTCCACAAGGACAATTTGAAATCAGTCCATGAGCAGCGCAAGGACAAAGGCGGTGCCGAAGTTGGAGTGTGGAGTGGCTAGAGGATCTCGAACTTCTTCGTTCCAGCAACGCGGTAGCGGTTGAAGTCGCGAACGTCGGTGGTCATGATGCGCCGACAACCGGTCGTTTGCGCCAACCATACCAGCGAAGCGTCCGCGAAATCCATCTCGCGGCGCTCGCTGTAGCGTTCGATCCATTCAGTCATCGCAGGGATATCCTGTGCGTGAAACGTATGCACGACCACCGCTCCTGCGCTGATCCAGCGCAACAGGGCGAGTTTCATCGCCAACCTTGGCAGGATATGCAGCGTTTCTGTGACGCAAGGCCAAGTCGTCAGCAATACGCCCGCTTCGGTTAACCCGGCACGGAAGTGCGAATGCTCTTCAGCGCTCGGGTCAAACAGCGCGACCAACGCGCCGCTATCGAGCAGTGTGCTTCGCACGCAGCGCTTTCTTGAGTCTGACCGAAATGTTCTTCGCGCTGTCTCGATCCCCCGAGCCTTCGATGTCGCGCAATAGATCGTCGAGCAGCGCGGCGGCGCGCTGCCCATGCCGCTCTGAGCCGAGCGCTTGTTCGATTAAGTCGTTGACGAGTTGCGACTTGTTGGCGCGCGTTTGCTTACAGCGTTGGTCCAGCAGCGCTTGCACGCTCGGGCGCAGGCGGATTGATAAGGTTCCCATGTGTGTTCTCTAAGCGTAAGACAATATATTGTAAGACATGTCATACATCTCGAGCAAACGGTTTGTTCATGGCGTCGGCCTGGGTCTCTTCGCGCTCCTATAATCCGCCGTCAAAGGAGAGGCCATTGGGGGTGCGCAAACAACTCGAGTCGCGGCTCGCGAAATTGACTGTCCAATGTAGACGCTCCTTCGCTGCTAGTTGTGCGGGCGGCTCCGCGGATCCGCGTGAGCAGCACCGGTCTCGGTAATAGGCCCCTATCGCCGCGCGCGCCGTTCGAGCGAGCCCGTGAGCGCCATCGCGATGGGATGCGCCAGAAAGCCGCTCACGACGCCGACCAGCGCGGCCATCACGCAGAAAGTGATGTCGATTGCCCGCCAGGTGACGAGCGCCGCCAACACCGCTCCGGCGATTGCGCCGGCGACGGACAAACTGGCGCGCTCGTGCCCGTGCCACTGTAGGTTTAGCAACAGGTAGAGCGGTAGACCTATCAGTGCGGCAGGAATCGTGTACAACAGTGCGCGAAGGGCGATAGCGAAAGCCTGGAAGTCGAAGCCGAACATGACGAAGAAGTACAGCGCAACGAGCAGCGCGCCGGTGACGGCGGCGGTCGCGCAGCCCAGCAGCGCTCGCAGATATGTGCGCTTATTCATCGCGCGGGAGCGACTTTGCACGGCTCATGCAGTTGGCAGGTTTGCGGGAACACGTCGGTCGCGATTTTGCACTATAAGTACGCGAGCGCGAACGAAGGCCGCCGCCGAATGTGATCTCTCGACTCGAGAGCGCGCCGTATAATTGCGCCATGCAGACGATCACCCTCACGCGTCCCGACGATTGGCATTTGCACCTACGCGACGGTGCGGCGCTTCAGGCGGTGCTCCCCGATACGGCGCGGCGCTTCGCGCGCGCAATCATTATGCCGAACTTGAAGCCGCCGGTAACGACGGTGGAGGCGGCACGTGCCTACCGCGAGCGTATCCTCGCAGCGCTGCCGCGCGGTGCGCGCTTCGAGCCGCTGATGACGTTGTATCTGACCGACAACACCACGCTGGCGCAGATCGAAAAGGCGAAAGCGAGCGGTTTCGTGCATGGCGCGAAACTTTATCCCGCGGGCGCTACGACCAATTCGGATCACGGCGTAACCGATCTCGCAAAGATTGAGGGCGCACTGCGCGCCATGCAGGATTGCGGGCTGGTGCTGCAAGTGCATGGCGAAGTGACTGATGCGCAGATCGATGTTTTCGATCGCGAGCGCGTGTTCATCGAGCGTGTCATGCGCCCGTTGGCGGAAAAATTTCCGCGCCTGAAGATCGTGTTTGAACACATCACTACGCGCGAAGCGGCGCAGTTTGTTGAAGCTGCGCCGAGCAACGTGGGCGCCACCATCACTGCGCATCATTTGCTGCTCAATCGCAACGCATTGTTCGCCGGCGGCGTGCGCCCGCATCACTACTGCCTGCCGGTGTTGAAGCGCGAAGAGCATCGCCAAGCGCTGGTGCGAGCGGCCACATCGGGCAATCCCAAGTTCTTTCTCGGCACCGACAGCGCGCCGCACGCGAAGCATCTCAAAGAGAACGATTGCGGCTGCGCCGGCTGCTATACGGCACACGCGGGAATTGAGCTGTATGCGGAGGCGTTCGATCAAGCCGGCGCGCTCGGCAAGCTCGAGGGCTTTGCCAGCCTCTTCGGGGCGGATTTCTATGGCTTGCCGCGCAACAGTGAAGGCATCACGCTCGTGCGCGAAGCGTGGCAAGTGCCTCAACAAATCGCTTTCGGCGCGGATGCGCTCGTGCCGCTGCGTGCCGGGCAGGCCGTTGCTTGGCGCTTGCAAAGCGCGGGTGACAACTGATACTACCAGTTGCATAAGACAAGAAGTCCCTTTGAATATAATTTTTCAATTTATCCTGACGTTAGTATCATTCAGTGCGCGGGGTTTTGCGCTAAATCAAAGCGCACATGTTTGATTCCGTTATGATGCGCGTGCGAAGCTGACCAGGCGGTCGCTGCGGCTTGTTCGCAATCTGCAGAGGAAAGTCCGGGCTCCACAGAGCGAGGTAGCGGGTAACGCCCGTCCGCGTATATTCAAAGGCGAGAAATAGGGCCACAGAGACGAGTCCTCGAAGTTTTCTTCGAGGGGTGAAACGCGGCAACCTTTACCTGGAGCAACACCAAATAGGCAGACGATGATGCTGCTCGCTGAGTCTGCGGGTAGGTGGCTAGAGCGCGGCAGCAATGCAGCGCCCAGAGGAATGACCGTCACGCAGGCGCAAGCCTGCCGACAGAACCCGGCTTATCGGTCAGCTTCGCTTCGTTAACTTATCGAGCGCAATCCTGTGTTGGTCCAAACCAAGATGCGATTGCGAGCGTTAGCCTTGATGGCACTTGCTCTGGCGGCGCCAAGCGCGCTGAGCGCCGAGCGGCGTGCTAAGCCTGAGCAGTCTGCTGCGGCTTGCCCGAAGAACTTCGATTTCGCCAACGCACGTATCGGCAAGGTCGAGATCGACAATGCCGACATTTTCGATTTGACCAATCCCGATGAGGACATCTGGCTCTACCGCCTTGCCAACCGCGTGCATGTGCGCACACGCCCAAACGTCATCGAGCATCAGCTTCTGTTCAAATCCGGCGAGCGCTACGACAAGCGGCTGATCGACGAATCGGCGCGCCTACTGCGCAGCAGAGCGTATTTCTACGATGCCAAGATCGTCCCGGTGCGTTGCGCGGACGGCAAAGTCGATGTGCGCGTGACCACGCGCGACGTATGGACGCTGAATCCGGGTGTGTCGTTCGGCCGCTCCGGCGGACGCAACACCAGCGGCATCGAACTCGAAGAGCTGAACCTCTTGGGCACCGGCACGGCGCTCAGCGTCTCGCGCAAGAACGGCGTCGACCGCGACTCCACGCGGTTTTCGTTTCAGAATGCGCATGTGCGCGGCTCGCGCGTCGCGCTCGATCTTGGCTACGCTTCCAACAGCGACGGTTCCAACAAGTCGCTGTCGGTTGCGCGGCCGTTCTATGCGCTCGAAAGCACCTGGGCGGCCGGCGTTAGCATGAGCGACGATGATCGGGTCGTTTCGCTCTACGATCTCGGTAAGGTCAAGGACGAGTTTCGCGACCGCCGCCGTTTTCTGCGCATCGACGCCGGCCTATCGCGCGGTCTCATCGACGGTTGGGTGCAGCGCTGGGGCGCGGGCATTGTCTACGACGAAAACCGTTTTGGCGCCGCGCAGAACACGACTGTGCTGCCCGCCGATCGCAAGTTCGTCTATCCAGTGCTGACGTACGAACTGCTGCAAGACCGCTACCGCACGCAGGAGAACTACGATCAAATCGGCCGCACCGAGGACTTTCATTTCGGACTGCGCCTGGCCGCTTCGCTCGGCTACGCGGCCGAGAGTTTGGGTTCCAAGCGCGATGCGTGGCTCTACGGCGCGTCGCTCTCGAAGGGCTATGGCTTCAACGACCGGCGCGATTCGCTGCTGCTGTCGATGTCGCTTTCCGGCCGCTCCGTGGACGGCTCAACCGAGAACCGTCTGCTGAGCGCCGAGGCAAAGTTCTACCGCCGCATCTCCGACCGGCGTTTGCTGTTCGCAACGCTGCGCGCAGAAAGCGGCGGCAGGCTCGATTTGGACCATCAGATCTTGCTCGGCGGCGATAACGGTTTGCGCGGCTACCCGCTGCGCTACCAAACCGGTAGCAAGAGTGTGCTGTTTTCCGTCGAGCAGCGCTATTTCACCGACTACTATCCGTGGCGCTTGTTCCGTGTCGGCGGCGCAATGTTCTTCGATGTCGGCAAGGTTTGGGGGGATGACGCCTTCGGCTCCGAAAGCCGCGGCGTGCTGAAGGATGTGGGCTTTGGGCTACGCTTGGGCAATAGCCGCTCCGGGCTGGGCAACGTCATTCACGTCGACGTCGCCTTCCCGCTCGACCGAGACGATTCGATCAAGAACGTGCAGTTCTTGGTCGAAACCAAGAAACGCTTTTAGCCCGCAGTCCTACTCGCGCACTGCTGCGCGGCGCCGCGGGCGCCAGCGATACGCAGCCGCGCCGAACAGCAGTAGCGGCAAGCTCGCCTCCGGCGTTGCATGCGGGTCGACCGCGCAGCCGCCCCCACCGGCAGTAACGCTGACGCTCGTCGGGCTGACGGTAAGCCCAAAGCCGGTGGACTCGCTCGCCGGGTTGACGCCGTCGCCGGAATACTTAACCTTGATCAAGTGGTTGCCGACCGGCAGATCTCTGGTGCTATACGTTGCCCGGCCAGCGGTGACCGCGGTCGTGCCAAGGGGTTGGTTGCCCAGCAGCAACTCCAGCGTACCGCTCGGATTGCCGCCACCGACACCCAATTGGAACGTGATCTCTTGCCCGACTACCGGGTGCTGCGGCGTGTAAGTAAGTGTGACCACGCCGGGCGGCACGATGACGGCGAAACTTCGCGTCACGTCCGCCGCCGCGAGAAAGTTGGTATCGCCTTCTTGCTTGGCGCGGATCGTGCACGTTCCGCCCGCGAGCGAGGTCACGCGGCTGCCAGTGACCGAGCACACCGTGGGGGTGTCGGAAACGTAGTCCACATCCAGCCCCGACTCGTCGGAGCGGGCGGTGAGCACGAACGCCGCCTGCCCGAACGTCTGATCGGGGATTGCCGGGAAAGTGATGGTTTGCGCCGCCTTGTTGACCGTAAAGCTTTGGTCGACGGAAGGTGCGGGCGCGAAAGTAACATTGCCGCTCTGCTCGGCGCGGATGGTGCAGGTGCCCGCCGCCAGAATAATCACCGAGTTCACCGACACGTTGCAAACCTGCGGTGTCTGCGGCGTGAAGATCACCGGCAACCCGGAGCTCGCGGTGGCAGTGATGGTGAATGGCGGGTCGCCGAAGGTGCGCGCCGCGAGCGCACTGAAGGTGATCGTTTGGGCGGTCTGGCCCGGGCCGATCACTGAGAAACTGCGATCCACCGCGGGCGCCGGGGCGTAGGTTGTGTCGCCTGCTTGCGTTGCGCGGATGGTGCAGGCACCGGCCGCGACCAGCGTCACGGTGCTGCCCGCCACCGTGCAGACGCTAGTCGTCAGCGAGGCAAAGCTGACCGGCAGCCCGGAACTCGCCGTGGCGCTGATGTTGAACGGCGGGTCGCCTAGGTTGCGCGAGGGCAGCGCGTTGAATGTGATTGTCTGCGCCAGTTTGCCGACGGATTGAACCACTGCGGTCGAGGTACTGGCCGCATTGTTGGCGTCGCCCAAATAAGCCGCGACGATGGAGTGATCGCCGACCGCCAACGCGGATGTGGCGAAAGTGGCCTGGCCGCTGCCGTTCAGGCTGCCGCTGCCAAGCAGCGAGCCGCCCTCGCGAAACTCCACCGTGCCGGTCGGCGATGCGCCGGTGACGGTGGCGGTGAACGTCACGCTCTGGCCGGCATTGCTCGGGTTCGGGCTCGATGTCAGCGAAGTGGTGGTCGGCGTGGGTGCCGCGGCTTGCGGTTCAAAGGCGCCGATCGAGCAGTTGGAGGGACGCGGCCTGCCGCGCTGATCGATGCCCGACACCGGCGCCGCGCTGCACGCCGCAGCGTTGCCCGCGCCGATGGCCGGGCTGCCGGTGAGCAGCGCGTGCGTGCGCGTAGTGAAGCCGTTGTCGGCAAGCGCGCCGAGCAGCGCGTTGCCACCGATGAAGTTGCTGGTGTTGGTGGTGAGCGAACCGGAGATATCGTTGGTAGCAGGGCTCGCACCGGTGTTGCCGCTGATGATGGTGTTAGTTGCGTGTACCGTGCTGTTGGTGGCCAAGCCCCCGCCGAGCCCGAGCGCCTGATTGGCGGTGATAG
Organism: uncultured Burkholderiales bacterium; assembly: GCA_964488915.1. Classification (GTDB taxonomy): domain Bacteria; phylum Pseudomonadota; class Gammaproteobacteria; order Burkholderiales; family JALYOK01; genus CADEHE01. The sequence continues at coordinate 2,000 of CAZAWU010000053.1, read as the reverse complement.
TCACGTTGACGAGTGTGAAGGTGCCGCTCGAAGAAAAAACGCCGCCGCCTTGACCGTTGGAACTGTTGCCCGAGACCGTCGAGTTAGCCACGCTCAGTGTGCCGGCGCCGTTCAGTGCCAGCGCGCCGCCGGTGGAAGTGGTGCTGTTGCCTGAGAAGGTGCTCTGCAACACGGTCACTGCCGCGGTGTTTACGTACATCCCGCCCGCGCTCGATGAGGCCGAATTGCCGGAGAGGGTGGTGCGCACAATAGACAGTGCGCCGCTGCTGGCGTAGACGCCGCCACCTTCGGCCCCGGCCGTGCTTCCCGAGATCGTGCAGTCGACGATACTCAAACTGCCGCCGTTGCCGAAGATTGCGCCGCCGCGCAGGCCCTGATTGCCGGTCATGACGATGTTGGAGAGCGTTAAGTTGCCGCTGTTCAGCACCGCGCCGCCGTTGCCGCCGCCGAGGGCGTTGCCGTTGGCAATGGTCACGCGCTGTATCGCCACTGTTACACCCGGGCTGACGCTGAACACGCGCGTGGCGCTGTTACCCGAGATCGTGATCGTGGCGGCGCTTGCAGGGCCGCTGATAGTCAGGTTTTTATTGATGAGTAGTTGCGAAGTGAGCGTGATCGTGCCGGCGAGTCCGCTTTGGAAGTTGATCGTGTCGCCCGCGGCGGCGGCACCGATCTGCGCGCGCAAGCTTCCTGTGCCGGCGTCACTCAAGTTGGTGACCGTGAGCGTGGCGGCGCCTGCGCTTGCGCACAGCAGCGCGAGCAGCAGAGCTAAGAGAATCGAGTTTGAGCGGGACGACATGGCCTTCTTTCCTCCTTGTTGCTTGTGTGCCATCCGCTATGCGGGTAGCAACTTTCGTACCTTTTGCCGCGCAGGCGATTATTCACGTGGGTATCGTCGCGCGCGCACTCGCAAATCCCCGCTGGGCAACACGATTGGCGCGGGTGACTTCCATCTTAAATTCTAAGCCCGGGGCACCCGGCAATGACAGAGGGGAAGACGTTGCCAAATAAACTAATTGGTGTACGCAAAGAAGCTTTTGTGTACTGAAAATGAAACACTCTCTTCGGCAGCAACGAGCGCGTGTGCGGCCCACGCCATGCGCTGCTCCGCGTCGTCGAGCGCTGTATGCGCCGACGCGAGCGGCGAGTAGCGCGGCGCGAGCGAACGATGTGCGCCGATCGTGCTCAGGGCTCGCGCACTTCGCGCACGATATCAATGGGTTGCACAAGTGGGCGAGAGGCGAACTGTATAATCCGGACGATCCTGATTCCACCGGAACGCTTCATGCAAGAGCGCTACGAGCCAAACCAAGTCGAACAAGCCGCGCAGCAGCGCTGGGACGCGCAGCAAGCCTGGCGCGCCCTCGAAGAGGGCGCGTCACCCGAATCTGGCGCACTTGAACGCAAGCGCAAACCGAAGTACTACTGCCTGTCGATGTTCCCGTACCCCTCCGGCAAGCTGCACATGGGCCATGTGCGCAACTACACCATCGGCGATGTCATCACGCGCTTCAAGAAAATGCAGGGCTACAACGTCTTGCAGCCGATGGGCTGGGACGCGTTCGGTCTGCCGGCGGAAAACGCCGCGATGGCCAACGGCGTGCCGCCGGCTAAGTGGACTTGGGACAACATCGCCTACATGCGTAAGCAACTGCAAGCGCTCGGCTTCAACATCGATTGGCAGCGCGAACTCGCCACTTGCGATCCGAAGTATTACCGCTGGAACCAATGGCTGTTCCTGCGCATGCTGGAAAAGGGCTTGGTCTACAAGAAGACCGGCGTAGTGAATTGGGACCCGGTCGATCAAACCGTGCTCGCCAATGAGCAAGTCATCGACGGGCGCGGCTGGCGCACCGGCGCGCTGGTGGAGAAGCGCGAGATCCCGATGTACTACATGAACATCACGCGCTACGCCGACGAACTGTTGCAAGCGCTCGACACACTGCCCGGCTGGCCCGAGCGCGTGAAGGCGATGCAGGCGAATTGGATCGGCAAGAGCC
>CAZAWU010000052.1:14206-21010 GCA_964488915.1 uncultured Burkholderiales bacterium | reverse complement strand
AACTTCTCCGATCGCTTCGCGGAGTGGCCGGTGAAGATCGCCGAGTTGTCGCGCTTCCGCTCCGCCAAGGAGCAGAGCGCTGCTCTGCAAGGATTGGCCGAAGGCAAGATCGATATCGTCATCGGCACGCACCGGCTGCTGCAGCCGGACGTTAAATTTAAGAACCTCGGACTTGTCATCATTGATGAGGAACACCGCTTCGGCGTGCGGCAGAAGGAGCGCTTGAAGGCGTTGCGCGCCGAAGTCGATGTGCTAACGCTGACCGCCACGCCGATTCCCCGCACGCTCGGCATGGCGCTGGAGGGCTTGCGCGATTTTTCCGTCATTGCCACGTCACCGCAAAAGCGGCTCGCCATCAAGACCTTCGTGCATCCCTACAGCGCGGGTCTGGTGCGTGAGGCGGTGCTGCGCGAACTGAAACGCGGTGGGCAAGTGTTCTTCCTGTACAACGACGTCGCCACCATGCCGGTTATGATGGACAAGCTCGCCGCGCTGCTGCCGGAAGCGCGCATGGCGATGGCCCACGGGCAAATGCGCGAGCGCGAACTAGAGCACGTCATGCGCGACTTCTACCACCAGCGCTACAACCTGCTGCTGTGTTCGACCATCATCGAAACCGGCATCGACGTGCCGACCGCCAATACCATCATCATGGACCGCGCCGACAAATTTGGCCTGGCGCAGTTGCATCAACTACGCGGCCGCGTCGGCCGCTCGCACCACCAGGCGTACGCGTATCTGTTGACGCCGCCGGACGAAGCACTTACCGCGCAGGCGAAGAAGCGCTTGGAGGCCATCCAGATGATGGAGGAGTTGGGCTCGGGCTTCTTCTTAGCCATGCAAGATCTGGAAATCCGCGGCGCCGGTGAAGTGCTGGGCGAATCGCAAAGCGGCGAAATGCAGGAGGTGGGGTTTAGTCTGTACGTCGAGATGCTGAACAAGGCGGTACGGGCGCTCAAGCGCGGCGAAGACTGGAACATGAACGAGCCGCTCAACGTCACCACCGAAATCAACCTGCACGCGCCCGCGCTCTTGCCGGAGAATTACTGCAGCAATGTCAATGAGCGCCTCGTCATTTACAAGCGCCTCGCCAATGCCGGCGACCTCGAGCAACTCACACAGTTCGAGGAAGAGTTGATCGACCGCTTCGGCATGCCGCCGGATCAAGTGAAAACGCTGATCGAAACACACCGCTTGCGCTTGCTGGGCGAGCCGCTCGGCGTGGCGAAGATCGACGCGCACAGCGAAGCGGCGACGATTCAGTTCCGTCCCAACCCGCCGATTCCGGCCGAGCGCATCATCGGCTTGATCCAGAAGAACAGCAAGACACTCAAGTTCGCGGGTCAAGACAAGATCAAACAACTCGCGCCGGGCAAGAGCGCATTGGAACGCGCGCAGACGCTCAAGACCTTGTTCAAACAACTTTCATAGCAATAGTATCCAATGTAGGATGTCTTCAATATTCACTTACGGCTATATCCTAATGGCTGTATATAAGCACTGAGGCACTGTGGCAAAGTAAGCCTCTCGCCCACGCCAAGGAGATGTGCGATGCATCCCGATCTCGCCAGTTTGCAGCCCGGCACCACGCGGCGCGATTTCGTCGTCACGGCACTGTCCGCCGGTTTCGCACTGGCGGTGTTGCCAGTCGCCGCCGAAACCATCACCACTGACACGCAAGGGCTGACCGCCGGCGAAGTCAGCGTCGCCTTCGGCTACGACTCCGTACCAGCCTATCGCGCCATGCCCGCGCAGGGTTCGAACTTTCCGGTGGTGCTTGTCGTGCAAGAAATCTTCGGCGTGCACGAGTACATCAAGGACGTTTGCCGGCGTCTTGCCAAGCAAGGCTATCTCGCCATCGCTCCGGAGTTGTTCGCGCGCATCGGCGACGTGTCGAAGATGAGCGACATCAAGGAAATCCTCGACAAGGTCGTCTCCAAAGCGCCCGATGCGCAGGTGATGAAAGATCTCGACAACTGCATCCGCTGGGCGGAAGCGAACGGCGGCGACACGGGCAAAATCGGCGTCACCGGATTCTGCTACGGCGGGCGCATCGTTTGGCTTTATTGCGCGCACAACGAGAACGTGAAGGCTGGCGTTGCATGGTATGGGCGCTTGAAATCCGCCGCGACCGAAACGCAGCCGAAGCACCCGCTCGATCTCGCAAACGCGCTGCGCACGCCGGTGCTCGGCCTGTACGGCGGCAAGGATCAGGGTATCCCACTCGTGGACGTAGAAGCCATGAAAACTGCGCTCAAAACGGCGAACAAGCCTGGGGAAATCGTGGTGTATCCGGATGCGCAGCACGGCTTCCATGCGGACTACCGCAAGAGCTACGACAAGCAAGCTGCGGAGGACGGCTGGCAACGCATGCTGGGGTGGTTCAAGCAGCACGCTGTGGCATGAAGGATTTGTTTTCGCTTGAAGGCCGCGTCGCCCTGGTGACCGGCGGTTCGCGCGGCATCGGCAAGATGATCGCGCAAGGTTTTCTCGAGTTCGGTGCGAAGGTTTACATCTCCGCACGGAAAGCCGACGCCTGCGCGGCGACGGCCGCGGAACTCTCGCAGCGCGGGCACACTTGCATCGCGCTACCTCAGGACATTTCCACGGTGGCAGGCTGCCAAGCGCTGGCCGGGGCGCTGCGCAAGCATGAACCGAAACTCGATATCTTGGTAAACAACGCCGGCGCCGCGTGGGCGGCGAATTTCGATGAGTTCCCGGAGCACGGCTGGGACAAAGTGATGAACTTGAACGTCAAGTCGCCGTTCTTCTTGACGCAGATCTTGCACTCGGACTTGAAAGCCGCCGCAAGTGCCGAGCGCCCGGCGAAAGTCATCAACATCGCGTCCATAGATGGCATCCGCCTAAACCCGCTCGAAACCTACTCCTACCACGCGTCTAAGTCCGCGCTCATCTATCTGACGCGCCGCCTGGCTGCGCGCCTGGTTTCCGACAAAATCCTGGTCAGCGCCATCGCTCCCGGACCGTTCGCCTCGGAGATGAACCGCGCCGCGCGCGACCGCGCGGATGAAGTGGCCGCGCGCACACCGCTGCGCCGCATCGGCCGCGACGAAGACATGGCCGGCGCCGCAATCTATCTCGCTTCGCGCGCAGGAGACTACGTCGTCGGCGACACGATTGCTGTAGACGGCGGCATCACCTACGCCAGCCTTAACGCCGGACCGAGCTAACGGCGACCGCGTTTCCCCTAAGGCCGCGCCGTACAGCGCGTTAATTTGTCACGCCAGGACACGGCAATAGTTCTCGCGCGCAGCGACTGTGCCCTTCTACATTGCACGTAACCGATCGCTTCGCAGCGCCGGCCATCCGCAAGCAAACATTCTTTCCAGAAAAGGAGCAATCATGTCGCAAGAAATCAGCGGTTCCGAGAAACTCAAGGACAAATGCCAGACCATCGCCAGCCTGACGCCGGAAGAAATCGCGGAAGTCGCCGGCGGTTTGACTCTCAACCTGCAAGGTTGGTGGATCCGCGGCATCCCTGCGGACATCTTCCGCCAACTGACACAGCCGCAAGTGCCGGCTGAAATTCCCACCAGCGACTTCGGTGGCTTCGGCTTCTAGGAAATAAGGAGAACAGCATGGGGGCAACTGGGAACGCACGCATCGTACAGATTCACCCGACCCGCAAGTGCAACCTGAGTTGCCTCCATTGCTATTCGCAATCTTCGCCGCGCGAGCGCAGCGCTCTGGATCTAACTCTGCTGTGCGACGCAGTAACGGCGGCCGGTGCCGAAGGCTACAACACCGTTAGCCTTTCCGGTGGCGAACCGCTGTTGTACGCTCCGCTGCGCGAACTGCTGCAGCACGCGCACGCCTGCGGCATGCGCACGACCGTCACGACCAACGGCATGCTGTTGACGCCACGCAATATCGAGCGCCTGCGCGATGCCGTCGATGTGCTGGCGATCAGCATCGACGGGATACCCGCGTCGCACAACCGCATTCGTGGCAACGCACTGGCTTTCGACACGATGCAGGCACGCCTAGCGGATGTGCGGGCGGCCGGGCTCAATTTCGGTTTCATTTTCACGTTGACGCAGCATAACTTGGACGAACTCGATTGGGTCAAAGAATTTGCCGTCGGCCAAGGCGCGCAGCTCCTGCAAATTCATCCGCTGGAAGAAGTCGGCAACGCCGCACAGCGCTTGACCGGCAAAACACCAGATGCGAACGAGAGCGCGTACGCTTGGTTCCTGGGGCGGCAATTGGAACAGGACAGTGCCAACCTCAAAGTGCAGGTCGACATAGCGTTCAGCGAGACAGTCAAACAGCACCCAGAACTTGTCTACGCACACGATGACGCCGGCCTACGCAGCAAAGCGTTCGCGGAGTTGCTTTCGCCCCTGGTGATCGAAGCCGATGCGCAGGTGAACCCTATCCAATACGGTTTCGCGAGCAAGTACTCGATAGGTAACTTGCGTGAGGCGCCGCTCAGCGTACTGCTGCAGCGTTGGCGAACGGCACGCCTAGTAGATTTCTACGCTCTGTGCCGCGCAGTTCACGCCGAAATCACTGCTGCGCCCCCGCATTTCTTCAATTGGTACGATCTGCTGGGCAAACGCGCCGAAGAAACCGGCGCGCAACGGGCCGCGTAGCACCCGGACACGGGGGTTTGCTCACCCTCCCCACTTGGCACCGAGACCTCGCCCGCGCGCCGAATGGCACAAGAATTGGCAAGAAACTAAGCCTTGCTACCTTGCAAATCCCCTGCTTCGGTGCCGATGCGGTTTTTCGCGCAATTGGGGGTAGTTCCGTACCTTTCCTTGGCTCGGGACCGGCGGCAGCGAAATGAACCCTTGCCCCTGAATGGCGAATAAACGGCAAGACACTTGCGATTCTGGGGGAAACCCGCCCCGAGCAAGGTACGCTAGAGGAGGAGCTGCCCATGCGCGCAACATTTGGCCGAGCGGAAGACTACCGCGGCAGTATCGTCAAATTCCGTACCCAACTAGGTCGCCAAATCGGTTTCGCTAGCGCCACCCGCGATTGCGAGCCACTGCCCTACGCTTTCTACGTGTTTGCATGGAGCGGTGGGAACCCCGAGCCGGCAGGCATGCTCGAGTTCTTCTTTTATGACCAGGCGTTTGATTCTTATGCCGATTGCCCGTTCAGCCAGGCGTTTGACCTGGAGCACGTCGCACCGATGGATCGCATCGTGCATGTACGCAGCCTGGTCGCAAGCTCAGGTGCGAACGAGGCGGCGTCGCTGCGCATCCTGGGCAACGCGCTCGCTTCAATTTGCCGAACGTTCGGCGCACGCTTTCTCACCGCCGAGGCCGATTTCTTCCCGGATGCTGCCGCTCGCTCCTGCGCCGGCGCGGGTTTATTGCGGCACGGTTGTTACCGCGCCGACGCGACCGAAAAGCGGCTGGTTTTGATGTCTCCGCAAACGGCAAGCACGTACGCCGGCACGCCGGAAGCCGGTGACGACGCTGCGCTCGATGCGCAGCTCATGCAGGAAATTCGTCTGCGCGGGCAGCGCTCCGTCGCATATGCCGCCCAGCAGGCACAGCAAACCGTGCGTCTCGATCGCTTGCTGCCGGCCCACTGGGTCGGCGTGTGGCAGCGTCAGTTGCGCGCTTGCGTGGTGTAGCAGCGAAAATCGCCGCTGCTCAGATGAGGTTTTGGGGCGCCGATAGCAGCATTCGCGTCGCGCTACTGCAAAGAGAGCGGCGTACGCAACGGTTTGCGAACGCCGACCGGTAACAGAGAGTAGTCACTGCGGCGAAGCGAAACTTCCCGCAGCCCAACTAGCGAATTCTTCCGCTTTACGACCGCTCCCACCACTCACCGCACTTGCCGTTGCGCTAGCGACGTTACCTAGCCCGCCGCTAACATTGCTGGCGATGCCGCTAGCCGTACCGGTGTTGCCGCCGCTGACGCTGCTGAAAGGGGCGGTGGCCCTGTTTAACGTGCCGCCGCCAATGCTGCTGAAATCGCCGCTGGCCACGTTTCCAGATCCACCACTGACGCTACTGTATCCACCGCTCGCAGTGTTAAGGATGCCGGCGACTATTCCGCCAAAGCTGGAGTAGTTAAGTTGATCGCCAACCACCAGCATATGCGAACCGGTGCGGACGTCAGGGCCTGCGCCACCGCGCGACTCGTTGTACCCAATGATGATGTTGCCCAATCCGTTGGTAGCCTGGGTGCTGTTTTGGCCGTTAAGCACGTGCAGATTGGCCGCTGTGATGAAGATGTCGTTGCCGTTGCGGCTGAAATGCACCAGTAACTGCTTCAGTCGCGTGTTCTCTGCCTCAAGCGTTGTTACTCTCGCGATGAGTCCTTGCAGCTGCTGCGCCACCGGCAGCAGAGTTTGCACCTGTTGCGCCAGCGCTTCTAACGAGACGCGCTGCGCGCCAGCGGGACCAGCTGCAAGGACAAAGAAACTCGATAGAAATAGCGCTGTCCAGATGGTTCTCGATTTCATGGATGCTCCTTTGCGTTTGTAAAGTGGATGCGCCGGAGAGCGGCAACGGGCGTCCTCGCGCCACTGCGCTCACTTGGGCAACTATTGAGCCTGAAACAGCTCCCCCGCGCGCCAATTGGTTTGGCCGTCGACGCTGCGCCGTGCACCGCCGCTGACGCTGGAGCCGAATGCGCCGGCTACGTTGCTAATGCCGCCGCTGACGCTGCTGCTTCTTTCACTGGCAGTGTTCGCTTCACCGCCGCTGACGCTGGAGACAGATCCGCTGGCTATGTTGATATGGCCGCCGCTCACGCTACTGGACCTCTCGCTGGCAGTGTTGCGCTCGCCGCCGCTGACGCTGGAGGCGAATCCGC
>CAZAWU010000052.1:0-14106 GCA_964488915.1 uncultured Burkholderiales bacterium | reverse complement strand
GCCGAGAAAATAGACCTCCTGGTTGTTGCCGAGCGCGAACGAAGTGTCTTGCGCGCTGGCCAGCAGTCCTGCCCGCGTGCCGCCTGCGGAGAGAGTTAGATCGCCATTGGCGACGGGTCCCAAGCCGGCATCGAGAATGAAGTAAGCGCCGAAAGCATGCAGCGGACTGAAGAACACTTCGAGCAGATCGCCGCCTTGCAAGACACCGCCGTCGTCCGTGCCGAGGAAGTTTGCGGGTGAGGTCGTCGGCACGCCGCTAATCACTTGCAGCGAGACGCCGGAACTGGCCAGCAACGGATAGTTGAAAGTGAAGCCGCCAAGTGTGCCGCCGTCGGCGATGAGACCGCCGGCAGGCGTGCTGTCGAACGTTTCCGTGCCGACGTTAACACCAGCTAGCGCGGCGACAGCGCTGTCAAACGCAGCGCGGTCGAAAAATGCAATGGGCACCGCATACGCGCGCGCCGCTAGCGCCAGCAGCAGGCAGAGAGACAGGATGCGCCCCAAAGCTAAGCGAGGGTTGTGTTGCATGGATATTTCCTTCAAAAAAAGAGAGGAGTAAGCCCGTTGGCCAAATTTCTACGAGCAGCAGCTGTGCCAACGCATAAGGCGGGGCAAAATAGGTGTTGCTTCAATACCTTGGAAGACTGAAACGCGACGAATGCGGGTGCTGCGGGGCTACGACAGAATTTGCGTGGTTAGGCCGAAAGGCGCTTTGCACCTCGCACGGCGCGGATCGCGCCGCCGGCTGCTGTCAAGCTTCGTCGCAGCCGCGGCGGCAAATGAGGCGACGACGCCGCGCCTTTACTTCTACGACCAAGCAAGATTCCTATGCAAGCCGAGCGGCGTTGCTGGCATGCTGCGACACCTCGGTGGGCGCTTTCTGACCGCGCAGTGTTTGGTGCAGGAGCCGGGTTCTCTGCTGCTTGCAAACGTGCGAAAACCTGGGGTACCGCGAGCGGACGCTACTGAGGGCGGGAGCGCAAGCAGCCGTTTGAGCCAGCGAGCTTGAGGGCGACCGCTGATGAAGATGGAGTGCATCCGATCGATGCGCTGCAGGTTAGCAGCAGCAGTCGCGGGCCTGTGCAAGCCTTCAAGGATAAACGCAGACGGAGTGCAGCGCTTACACTAGAGCGCGCGTCCCAATAGAGCAACCGTGACCGTCACCAGGCCCAGCAGCAAGTTGGTGCCGACCAGCATACGGATCTGACTCAGCGCCGCACCAGCATTCTTCCATTCATGCGTGCCGACGAATCGCCGTAGGCGCGCGAACGGCGCGAAGAAGACATGCGCGAAAATCCCCATCATGATCAAGCCGAGCGCGAACATGACATGCACATTCCAGCGCAGCGCGCCGAAGCCGCCGTAGACGAAAACCATACCGATGCCGCTCGCGAAGATCAGGGCAATGGCGAGCCATACCCATGCGAAAAAGCGCTGCAGCGTGGCCGCCCATAGCGGCAAGCGCTGCGGCGGTTCCAGCAACTGCGCCGCTGCCGGGCGCAGCGCCATGTATGCGAAGAACATGCCGCCGACCCAAACCACGACGCCCAAGACGTGCACTAAGAGGAGATACTTCACAAGCGAGCCCGGCCTTGCTCGTCGGTAAAACCGCCGCCGCTGCGACCGGGCATCACCATGCCAACTCCAGCGTCACACCGCCCGCGGGCAGCAGCTCACGCACCGGCGCGAAGCTGCGACGGTGAATCGCGCTCACGCCGTGCTCGCGCAGCGCGCGCAGATGCTCGGGGGTGCCGTAGCCCTTGTGTTGGTCAAAACCGTAGAGCGGATACTGTTGGTGCAGGCGGCACATTTCCGCATCGCGCGTCGTCTTGGCCAAGATCGAGGCCGCCGAAACTTGCGCGATGGTGGCATCGGCTTTCACCACGGCTCGCACGACGCAGTCCAGCGGCGGGCACAGCTTGCCGTCGATCACGACTTCGTCGGGCTTGCATGCAAGCGCCGTGACGGCGCGGCGCATCGCCATGAATGTAGCGCGCAGAATATTGAAGCGATCGATCTCCTCCACACTTGCACTCGCCACCGCCCACGCCAGCGCGTGGGAACGAATCTCATCCGCGAGGCGTTCGCGCTGTTCCGGCTTCAATACTTTTGAATCTGCCAGGCCTTCGATCGGGCGTGAGGCATCCAAAATCACCGCTGCCGCATAGACCGCACCGGCAAGCGGGCCGCGCCCGGCTTCATCAACACCGCAGTAAAGCAGTGCTTCGGCGCCGGTATGCGCACGCGGTACTCTCACGCCGCGTGCACCTCCGCGGCACGCTGCGGCAATGGCAAATACGGTAGCAGCGCCTGCGCGGTGCGCTCCGCGTTGTCCTGCCGCAACGATTCATGCAAGCGCGCGAAGTAATCAAGCATCTTGGCACGCGCTTCCTTGTCAGTGACCAAACCAGACAACGCCTGCGCCAGCTTCTCCGCCGTTGCGTTCTCCTGCAAATACTCGGGCACCACCAATTCGTTCGCCAGCACGTTGGGCAAGCCCACGAAGGGCAAAGTCATCTTGCGTGACATCAGATAGTAGCTGAGCTTCGACAAGCGGTAAGTGATGATCATCGGGCACTTGTACAGCGCCGCCTCCAACGTGGCCGTGCCGGAGGCGACTAGCGCCACATCCGCGCACGCTAGCGCATGCTGCGCGTGCGCGTGCATCAGGCGTATGCGTTCCGGGTTGATTTCACTTTGAGCAAGCGCTTGTTCAAACAAGGCACGCGTCGGCTGCGACACCAGCGGAACGAGAAACAGTGCCTCCGGATGGGTGCGCTGCAGCAGCGCGGCGGTCTGTACGAACAAATGCGCGTGATAGTGCAGCTCGCTCACGCGGCTGCCCGGCAGCAACGCAACGACCGGATGGGCCCGGCCTACGCGCATGTTTGTACGCGCCTCCGCGCGATCGATCTGCGCCGGCACCATGTCCGCGAGCGGATGTCCGACGAAACTGACCGCTACACCGGCGCGCTCGTACAACTCGGTTTCAAACGGAAACAGCGTAAGCACGCGCGAAACCGCGTGCTTGATGCCCTCGATGCGATCGGCGCGCCAAGCCCAAATCTGCGGGCCTACATATTGAATGGTTGCAATGCCCGCAGCTTTGAGTTTCGCTTCCAGGCCGAGATTGAAATCGGGCGCGTCGATGCCAATGAACACGCTCGGGCGCTCGCGCATGAAGTACTGCGCAAGCTGCTTGCGAATGCTGAGCAGTTCGCGGAAATGCCGCAGCACTTCGACGTAACCGCGCACCGCTAACTTCTCCATCGGAAACAGCGACTCGGCCCCCAAGCTCTGCATGCGCGGCCCGGCGATGCCAATAAACTGCGCTTGGGGCACGTAGCGGCGCACGGCTTTGATCAGGTTGGCGCCGAGCAGATCGCCTGAGGTTTCACCGGCGACGATGCCGATTCTCAACGCATGATTCCTCGCGTACTCCGTTCGATGAAATCTAACAAGATCTTCAGTTCCGGCTGCGCCGGAACCAGCGCGGCAAGGCGCGCTTTCGCTTCATCGAGCAGCAAACCATTGCGATACAGCGTCTTGAACGCACGCTTGATATTGAGCACGGCCGCGTCGCTAAAGCCGCGCCGCCGCAAGCCGCGGCTATTGATGCCATGCGGCTTGGCCGGGTCGCCCTGTGCTAGCACATAAGGCGGCAAATCCTGCAGCACTGCGCTGCCGACTGAGGTCATGCAATGCGCGCCGACGTGGCAAAACTGATGCACGCCGGTAAATCCACCAAGCACGGCGTAGTCGCCAACGTGCACGTGTCCACCAAGCTGAGTGTTGTTGGCGAACACGGTTTGGTCGCCGATGACACAATCATGGGCGACATGACAGTACGCCATAAACAAGTTGCCGTTGCCGATGCGCGTGACGCCGGCATCCTGCACGGTGCCGCGATTGAGCGAGCAGAATTCGCGGATGGTGTTACCGTCGCCGATCTCCAGCGCGGTATCTTCGCCCTTGTATTTCTTGTCCTGCGGTTCATCACCGACGGAGCTGAACGGGAATATGCGGTTGTCGCGGCCGATCTTCGTGCGCCCGGTGAGCACCACATGGGCACCGACAACGCAGCCCGCCTCGAGCTCGACCTGCGCGTCGATGACCGTGTATGGGCCGACGCGAACGTCCGCGGCCAAGCGCGCCTGCGGATGCACGACGGCCGTGGCGTGAATCGTGGTCACAAGTCCTTGACCGTCGAGAGCAATTCAGCTTCCGAACTGACTTGCCCGTTCACACGAGCCTCGCCGCGAAACTTCCACAGCCCCCGGGCGACGCGCAGTAATTCCACATGAATATGGAGTTGGTCACCCGGAAACACGGGGCGTTTGAAGCGCGCGCCGTCAATCCCAACGAAGTAGACCACGTGCTCGTTGCCCGGCACTTTGCCCATGGTACGGAAACCGAGGATCGCGGCGGCCTGGGCCATCGCTTCGATAATCAAAACGCCGGGCATGACCGGATGCTTGGGAAAGTGTCCCTGGAAAAACGGTTCGTTGATGGTGACGTTCTTGAGCGCAACAATGCTCTTGTTTGGTTCACAAGCGAGCACTTTGTCGATTAGCAGGAACGGGTAGCGGTGCGGCAAGTATTCCAGCACTGCCGCCAGATCCATACCGCCGCTGACTTGAGTATCGGTAGCTATCATCGTTTGCTTTGCTTCTCGAGATTTGAAAGTCGCTGCGCCAAATCCTCTAAACGGCCCAACTGTGCCGCTCGGGCCAGCCATTCGCGATGTTCGGCCAGCGGCATGATCCCGGAGTAGACGCCGGGCTTGCGTATCGATTTCATCACTAAGCTGAACGGGGAGATGGTCACACCATCGCAAATTTCGAGATGACCGAGTATGCCTGCAGCCCCGCCGATCTGGCAATGGCGACCGATCTTGGCGCTGCCGGCGATACCAACGCACGCGGCAATCGCCGTATGCGCGCCGATCTGCACGTTATGGCCGACTTGAATCTGATTGTCGAGCTTGACGCCGTCGCCGATGACGGTATCTTCGATAGCGCCTCGGTCGATCGTCGTGTTGGCGCCGATTTCGACATCGTCGCCGATCAGCACGCGCCCGATCTGCGGCACCTTCAACCAGACTCCAGCATCATCGGCGAAGCCGAAGCCATCGGCGCCGATGACCACTCCTGAATGCACGATGGCGCGCGCGCCGACGCGGCAGCGCTCGTACACGACTACATTCGGGTAGAAGCGGCAGCGCGCGCCGATCACGGCATCGGCTTCGATGCGGCAACCAGCGCCGATGATGGTACCGGCGCCGATGTGCGCCCCCGCTGCTATGCTGGCATGCGCGCCGATGCTAGCCGTTGCGTCGACCTGTGCGCTAGCATCGACGACCGCGCTGGGATGCCGCCCCGCTTCAACCGAACGCAGCGGATTGAGCAAGGCCGAAACGCGTGCGAAGAAAACGTAGGGATCGGCCGTAACGATCCGCGGCAGCGCCGTGGCGCCGCGCGCGCCCGGGCCGACGATCACGGCCCCGGCGCGCGTCGTGTCGAGCTGCGCCCGGTACTTTGGATTGGCCAAGAAACTGATGCTGGCGGCGTCCGCTCCCGCTAGCGTGGCTACCCGCTCGACACGGACTTTCCCATCGCCAAGCACTTCGCCGCCCAGGCGTGCGGCGATATCGTCTAACGAGAATGACGGGGCGCCGGGCTCCTGCTCTCTCATCGACCGAATGTGGGAGACAGCAGGCGCGACACTATTTGTCGGTGAGCGACTTTAGAATTTTGTCGGTGATGTCGATGCGCGGGCTGGCGAACACCGGGTCCTGCACGATCAAGTCGTATTTCTCTTGCTCGGCGATCTGCAGTATGACCTTGTTGGCGCGCTCTTGGATGGCGCCCAGCTCCTCGTTGCGCCGCATATTGAGATCCTCGCGGAACTCCCGCTGCGTACGCTGGAAATCGCGCGTGAGCGTCGACAGGTCGCGCTCTTTGGCTTTGCGATCCGCCTCACTCATGGTCAAACTATCCTTTTCGATGCTCGCTTGCATGTCGCGGATCTGCTTCTCCATCTTCTGCAGATCGCCCGCGCGCTTCTCGAACTCCTTCTCGAGTTTAGCTTGCGCCTTCTTGGCGGGCGCCGCCTCGCGCAGAATGCGCTCGGTGTTGACGAACCCGATCTTCAGTTCAGCCGCTTGCAGCGGCAATAACGCGCTCACTAGAGCGCAACCGAGCAAGCATCGTATTAATCCAGCTTTCAAAACGACCCCCATAGCACCTATCCTCTAGAACACCGTCCCCAGCTGGAACTGGAAGCGTTCGACTTCGTCGTCCTTCTCTTTCTTGATTGGCACACCGAACGTCAGCTTGATCGGACCGATCGGCGAGAACCAATTTACTCCAACGCCGGCGGAGTAGCGAAGTTTACCGAGATCGAGGTTTTCGCCCTTGCCGTACACTGTACCGGCGTCTGCGAATAGACTCAAGCGGAACGACTTATCCTGCTTGGTACCCGGCAACGGGAACAATACCTCGGCGTTGCCCACGATGCGGCGCGTGCCGCCGATCGCATCCCCGTTTGTATCTTTGGGTCCCAGCGCACCGGTCTTGAAGCCGCGCACCGAACTCACGCCGCCCGCGAAGAAGTTGTTAAAGAACGGCAACTCCTTACCATCGTAACCGCCTGCGTAGCCGAACTCGCCATTCAGCAAGAACGATATCTCCGGCGTAAGCGCCTTAAGCCACTGGTGCTGATAGTTGATCTTGTAGTAGGTCAAATCGCCGCCGGGCAAGCCGATCTCGCCGTAGACGCGTTGCAAGCGTCCCTTGGTTGGATAGAAAATGCTGTCGCGACTGTCACGCGCCCAGCCGAGATCGCCACGCAGGGTATTGTTGCGCTCGCCGAACTCGTCTACGAACTGCTGGAATCGCAGCGGACTGTCGTCGAAGACTTTGACGCGCGTCGCCTCGTAGGCCAGGCCCAGATTTACGGTGTCTGTTTCCGTGACAGGGATACCGTAGCGCACGCCGGCGCCGGTGGTGCGGCGGCTGTAGCGGCCGATGTCGAGCGAGTCGGAATCGACATTGCGCTGGTAGATGTCGAAACCGCGGCTGACGCCGTCCACTGTGTAGTATGGGTTTGTGTACGAGAGCAGGTAACTTTCGTTGACGCGGCCGTTGCTGATCTGCGCGGTCAGCTGATTGCCGGTACCGAAAACGTTTGCCTGGCTGATCGAGCCGCTCACTACCACGCCGTCGGAACTCGAGTAGCCGGCGCCGACTTGTAGTTGTCCGGTGCTGCGCTCGGTCACCGCGACGTTGACGTCCACTTGGTCGGTCGTGCCGGGCACGGCGGGCGTCTCGATATTCACGTCGGAGAAGAAACCTAAACGCTGGATGCGTTCGCGCGAGCGGTTGATCTTGTCGATCGAGTAATAGCCACCTTCCATCTGGCGCATCTCGCGCCGCACGACTTCGTCGCGCGTCTTCACGTTGCCGCTGACGTTGATGCGGCGCACATAAACGCGCCGGCCGGGATCGATAAAAAAGGTGAAAGCCGCCGTCTGCTTTTCTTTGTCCAGTTCCGGCACGGCGTTAATGTTCGCAAACGAATAGCCATCGTTTGCTAGGCGATCGCCGATGCGCTTGGTCGACTCCGACACGCGCTCGCGCGAGAAAGTGTCGCCCGCCTTGACGCTGATGAGATTGCGGATTTCCGCCTCCGGCACGATGAGGTTGCCGGCGAGCTTGACGTCGGCAACGGTGTACTTGGGACCCTCGCTAACGTTTACCGTGATGTAGATTTCCTGCTTGTCCGGCGTGATCTGCACCTGCGTGGAGTCGATATTGAACTCCAGGTAACCGCGGTTCAGGTAGAACGAGCGTAGCGATTCGAGATCGGCTTGCAGCTTCTGCTTCGAGTACTGGTCGTTCTTGGAGAACCAAGTAAACATCCCGGGCGTGCGCAGTACGAACGCTTCGCGCAGCTGCTTCTCGGTGAACGCCTTGTTGCCGACGATGTTGATGCCCTGGATTTTCGCCACCTCGCCTTCGTCAATGTTGAAAGCGACTGAAACCCGATTGCGCTCCAGCGGCGACACGACGGTCTCAACCTTGGCCGCGTAACGCCCGCGTGTGAGGTATTGGCGCTTAAGCTCTTTCTCCGCCTTGTCGAGCAGCGATTTGTCGTAGATGCGCGTTTCAGCTAGACCGATCTCCTTCAGCGCATCCTTGAGTTGCTCCTTGGTGAATTCCTTGGAGCCGTTGATGGCCACTTCCGCGATCGCTGGGCGTTCCTCCAGCGCAACGATGAGTACGTCCTGATCGTATTCGAGCCGCACATCGGAGAAAAAGCCAGTTGCGTAGAGGGCTTTGACGGCCGCGATGGCTTTGGCGTCGTCCAGCGTGTCACCCACCTTGACCGGCAAGTAGCCAAACACTGTGCCGGCCTCGATGCGCTGAATGCCTTCGACCCGAACGTCCTTGATGGTGAACGGCTCGATCGCCAGGGCTGAGGTTAGCCAAAGCCATAGACCGCCAGCGATTAGGTAACGACGCATGTAGTGTGCCTTGGTCGGCGCTTGTTATCGGTTGCTGCTTCCCCACGAACGCACCGCGCTCCGCGCTTCGCCCACAGCACAGCTTGCCCGCGTCCTCCGTGCCGCGACATCCGTATTCGCAGCAGTCCAGAACCACAACCTAATGCCTTAGGCGCGCCTATCCTGAGAGCTGTCGCGAGATGTCGTTATAAAAAGCAATAAGCATGAGCGCGAGCAACAGCGCCATGCCGATTTGCTGTCCCAGCTCCATGAAGCGGTCGGAAACCGGGCGGCCTTTGATGGCCTCGGCGATATAATACATTAAGTGGCCGCCATCCAATAACGGGATCGGCAGCAAATTCAAGATTCCTAAGCTGATGCTGACGAGCGCGATGAAGTTAAAAAAGGACTTGCTGCCGCGCTTGACGCTTTGACCGGCGTAGTCGGCGATCGTAATCGGGCCGCTCAAGTTGCGCAGCGAAAGCTGCCCCGTCACCATCTTGCCCAGCATCTTCAGGCTGAACGCCGTTACGTCCCAAGTCTTGGCGATGGCGGCGCTCATGGCACTCAGCGGCCCGTAGTGGAACTTGCTCACGTAGCGCTCGTACTGCGTCTCGCTTGGTTTGCTCTTGACGTTGATGCGCCCAACTTGCTTGCCTTCGACTTCGATCGTATCCGGCACCACGCTGAGGGCAATCTGAGCGCCGTGGCGCCGCACGATCAAGTCGAGCTTCTGTCCCGGATGCCTTGCCACCCACTGTGAGAACGCCGGCCAGTGCGGCATGGCGACGCCATTTACGCTGAGCACACGGTCTTGCGCTTGCAAACCGGCCTTGTCAGCCGCGCCGCCGTTGACAACTTCGTCTAACACCGGCGCGGTGGCGATCGCCATGGGCACCAAACCCAGTTTACTCGCCACGTCGCCTTCCAGATCTTCGGTGCTCACGGCGCTCAAATCCAGTTCGCGCGCATGCGTCTGGCCCGCGGCGTCGCGCGTTTGCAGCACCACTTTGCCCTTCTCGACTGCGTGTTCGAGCAGCGCCCAGGTAAAGCGCTCCCAGCCCGGCACGGCGCGACCGTCGACGCTTAGGATTTCTTCCTCATCGCCGATGCCCGCCACGGCGGCGGCAGTTCCTTGCATCGGCTGGGCAACTACCGCGCGCAGTCCCGGAACGCCGACTAAGTACAGGCCCCAATAAGCGACGATCGCCAACAGGAAGTTCGCTAGCGGACCGGCCAGAACGATGGCGATGCGCTTGCCCACCGTCTGCCGATTGAACGCGCGATGCGCTTCTGCCTCCGCCACTGGCCCCTCGCGCTCGTCCAGCATCTTGACATAACCGCCGAGCGGAAAAGCGCCCACAGCCCACTCGGTGCCGTCCTTACCCAGCCGCTTGGACGTCAGCGGCCGACCGAAACCGATGGAAAAGCGCAGCACTTTTACACCGCACCAGCGCGCGACCAAGTAGTGGCCCAATTCGTGAATGACGACGAGCACACCCATCGCCAGCAAGAACGGCAAGATGAAGTCAAACAAAACGGTGGAAAGCTGCTGCATAAACGTTTGCCTGTCTAATGCGTCGCCGCGGCGGAGTGTACGCGATCCTGCAACCAAGCCTGGGCACGCTGGCGCGCTTGCTGATCGGCTTGCAGCACCTGCGCCAAACTGGTTACCGGCTGCACCGGATGCCGCGCCAACACATCCCCGATTAGCGAAGAAATTTGGGTAAAGCGAATTCGACCTGCCAAAAAAGCTTCGACCGCAATTTCGTTGGCCGCGTTCAAAACGGCCGGTGCGCTACCGCCAGCCGCGAACGCAGAGAGCGCTAGGCGCACACAGGGAAAGCGCTGCTCGTCGACGGGTTCGAACGCTAGCGCGCCCACTTCGACCAAATTTAGTTCGCGCACGCCGGCGTCAAGCCGCTCCGGATAGCCAAGCGCGTGGGCGATCGGCGTGCGCATGTCGGGAAAACTCATCTGCGCGAGTGTCGAGCCGTCCAAATATGTCACCAGTGAATGTATCACGCTTTGCGGATGCACCACGACTTGCACTTGTTCGGCACGCGCCCCGAACAACCAGCAAGCCTCGATGACTTCCAGGCCCTTGTTCATCATGGTGGCGGAATCCACCGAGATCTTGCGTCCCATCACCCAATTCGGGTGGCGGCATGCTTGCTCGGGTGTTACCGCGCTCAGCGCCTCCAACGGCAGCGTGCGGAAAGGGCCGCCCGAGGCGGTAAGCACGATGCGGCGCACGCCGACATTGTCTAGACCACGCGAAAAATCGCGCGGCAATGACTGAAACACGGCGTTATGCTCACTGTCGATGGGCAACAGGAGCGCTCCGCTCGCTCGCACCGCGTCCATAAACAGCGCGCCGGCCATGACCAGCGCCTCCTTGTTCGCAAGCAGCACGCGCTTGCCGGCTTGCGCCGCGGCCAGCGCTGGACGTAGTCCGGCCGCACCGACGATTGCCGCCATGACGCTGTCCACTTCGGGCAGTGCAGCGACCTGCTCCAACGCCTGCGGCCCGGCCAGTACGCGAGTTGCGCTGTCCATTCGGCGCAGCCGCTCAGCCAGCGCGCTCGCCTGTGCTGCGTCGGCGACCACAGCATAGTCGGGGCTGAAGCGCCGGCATTGCTCCAGCAGCACGTCGACCCGGGTGTGCGCCGTCAACGCACAAACGCGAAACTTGTCGTTATGGCGCTCAATGACATCGAGGGTATTGACCCCGATGCTACCGGTCGAACCGAGGATAGTGACGGCGCGCCGCGCGTTCATTTCTGCGCTACGCCTTCATGAAATGCGGCGCGGCGAACACGGCCGCTGCTGCGATCGGCAGCGTCGCGGTAAGCGCATCGATGCGATCGAGCACACCGCCATGCCCGGGCAGCAGGCTGCCGCTATCTTTAAGACCCACTTGCCGCTTCATCCAGGACTCGAACAAATCGCCGATCACGCTCGCCGCCGTGAGCGGCGCGCCGAGCACGACCACCACGAACAGGGGCAGCGGCAAAGGCGCGCCGTAGGCTTGCGAAGCGAGCACCACGAGCACGGAGAGCATCAGGTAAATGGCAACCCCGGCGAAACCGCCGAGCACGCCTTCCCAGGTTTTACCCGGGCTAATAGCGGGAGCGAGCTTATGTTTGCCATAACGCCGCCCGACGAAATAGGCGACACTGTCCGCCACCCACACCAGCGCCATGACATGCAACAGCGCGTACGGGCTCAATTCGCGCAACGCGACCATCGCCAACCAGGTCGGCACCAACACTAGGATGCCCGTAGCGGCCAACAGTATGCGCTGCTGCGGTGCCCAGCCGAACAACAACCAGGCAGGCGCGGCAATGAACCAGAATAGCGCAGCGAGCCCGAACCACGGCAGCCAAACTTCGCCAACGGAAGCCTGCTCTTGCGCGGTCGCGTACGCCAGCAACGCCGTGGCGATGACGCCGATCAGGGCCACGTATGCGACGCGCACGATCGTCTGCAGGCGCGCGAATGAAGACCATTCCCAAGCCGCGTAGAGCAAAACGAGCAAAGTGAGCATGCGCCAGACGCGCGGTGAAGCCATTAGCAGCGCACCCGCGAACAGAGCGAGTAGGACTGCCGCGGTAAGGATACGCGTCTTCAAAACAGCCTGGGGAATAAGAACGTGGGATCAGTTGACGGCATGCTAGGCGCCCGCGACGCTCTTGGGCTTGTGGCCGCGGGCCTTGTCCGCCGCTGCCTTGGCACTTGCGTCGTTCGGCGCCCCCACTTCGTTGGAGCGGCCGGCCGCCACCTGGTCGCTGGTGCGCCCAAAGCGCCGCTCGCGCTGCCGGTACCAACCGATGGCTTGATCCAGCGCCCGTGCGTCGAAGTCGGGCCAGAGCGTATCGGTGAAGTACAACTCGGAATAGGCGAGCTGCCACAATAGAAAGTTACTGATGCGCTGCTCGCCACCGGTGCGAATGAACAAATCCGGCTCCGGCGCGTAGTGCATCGACAGGTAAGGCGCCAGGTCGGACTCGGTGACGTTTTGGGCCTGTTGCGGATGCTCGGCGGCAAAGCGCTGCATCGCTTGTAGGATATCCCAGCGTCCGCCGTAGTTAGCGGCAATGGTCAGCGTGAGCCGCCGGTTGTTCGCCGTCAGGCTTTCGCCTTCGGCAATCAACTCCACGATGCGCGGGTCGAAACGGCTTAGATCGCCCACGACCCGAAAACGAATAGCATTCTTGTGCAGCTCGCGCACTTCCTGCTGCAATGCGTTCAAGAACAACTGCATTAGCATCGAAACTTCTTCCTGCGGGCGCCGCCAGTTCTCGCTGCTAAAAGCAAACACGGTGAGAAACTCGATGCCGCGCTCGGCCGCCGCACGCACCACGGCACGCACTGCCTCCCCGCCGCGCTTGTGTCCGGCGATACGCGGAAGCAGGCGGCTGCGCGCCCAGCGTCCGTTTCCATCCATGATGATCGCAACATGCTGGGGAACGGCACCCGATTCGGGAACGGCCTGCGTGGAACTGATGAACTTCTTCATGTGCCCGGCACGGTAACGCCAGCAGTCACATCGCCATCAGATCGGCTTCTTTTTGCTGGAACAGCTTGTCGATCTCGGCGATGTGTTTGTCGGTCATTTTCTGCACGTCGTCTTGCGCGCGACGCTCCTCGTCCTCCGATACCTCTTTCTTCTTCAGCATATCCTTGAGGTGAGCGATGGCGTCGCGGCGCACGTTGCGCACGGCCACACGCGCGTTCTCCGCTTCGTGCTTGACCACCTTGGTCAGATCGCGCCGCCGCTCTTCCGTGAGCGCCGGCATCGGCACGCGCAGCATGTCGCCCTGCGCAGCCGGATTCAGGCCCAGATCGGAATTACGGATCGCTTTCTCGACCACCTGCAGCATCTTTTTCTCGTAGGGCTGCACTCCCAGCGTGCGCGCGTCGATCGCGGTTACGTTGGCGACTTGATTCATCGGCGTCGGGTTGCCGTAGTAGTCAACCATGACTTGATCCAACAGGCCGGTGTGCGCCCGCCCCGTGCGCACCTTGGCAAACTCGTGCTTGAGCGATTCGATCGATTTTTGCATCTTTTGCTCGGCGGTCTTCTTCACGTCGGCAATCATGCGCGATTCCTCTAATGTGAGCGTTGTGCGAGGCGGAAAGTATAGTCCGCCGCGGCCTTACAGGTGCACCAAAGTACCTTCATCTTCGCCCGTGACCACGCGCTTCAATGCGCCCGCGCGCAAGATGCTGAACACGCCGATCTGCAGCCCCTGCTCGCGGCACAGGGTAAACGCGGTCGCGTCCATCACTTTGAGCTGCTTGGCGATCGCCTCATCGAAGCTAACCTTTGAGTATCGCTTGGCGGATGGCTCCAATTTTGGATCAGCAGTGTATACCCCATCCACTTTGGTAGCTTTAAGGACAATGTCCACGCCCATCTCCATGCCGCGCAGGGCCGCGGCTGTGTCCGTGGTAAAGAACGGATTGCCGGTACCGGCGGCGAAGATGACGACCTTGCCTTCGTCGAGGTAGCGGATCGCCTTGCCGCGGATGTAGGGCTACCGGCAAGGTGGTGGGGGCCGACAGCCTGGAATTTCGTGACATCCAGGCGGTGG
>CAZAWU010000051.1:0-21404 GCA_964488915.1 uncultured Burkholderiales bacterium | reverse complement strand
GTCTCCAACGGCTTGCGCCGCTGAGCGAGCCTCTGGCGCGCCTCCGCTTCGCGGCGCTTCACGTCGCGCCGCGATTCCGCGCTTGGCTGTTCGGCCGCGTCGCGAGCATCTTCGGCCGCGCGGCGCTGGTTGAGCCATTCGCGATAATCGTCCAAATCGCCGTCGAACCACTTAGCCGAACCGTCGGCCACCAGCAAGAATTGATCGGTCGCGGTGCGCAGCAAATGCCGGTCATGCGACACCAGCACGAGCGCGCCCTCGTATTCTTGCAGCGCGACGCTGAGCGCATGACGCATGTCGAGATCGAGGTGATTGGTGGGCTCGTCGAGCAGCAACAAATTCGGCCGCTGCCAAATGATGAGCGCAAGCGCGAGGCGCGCTTTCTCGCCGCCGGAAAACGGTCCAACCGGTGCATCGGCCATGTCGCCGCGGAAGTTGAAACCACCGAGGTAGTCGCGCAGCTCCTGATCGCGCGTTGCAGGGTCGAGGCGCTGCATGTGCTTAAGCGCGCTTTCGTCCGCGCGAAGCTGTTCGAGCTGATGCTGGGCAAAGTACCCTATCTTGATTCCCTTGCCATCTAATTTTCCACCTTCTTCTGGTGATAGTATGCCGGTCAACAGTTTAATGAAGGTCGATTTGCCCGCGCCATTCGGTCCCAGCACACCGATGCGCATGCCGCTCTCGATGGAGAGATTGACATCGCACAGCACCGGCGCGGCGTTGTAACCCACCGCAACCTGTTCGAGCTTCACCAAGATGCGCGAACTGCGCTCCGGCTCGCAAAAGTGAAACTCAAACGGTGAGTCCACGTGTGCGGCGGCGATGACTTCCATGCGCGCCAACGCCTTCAAGCGGCTTTGCGCGGCGCGCGCTTTGGTCGCCTTGGCACGAAAGCGATCGACGAAGGAGCGCAGATGCGCAATCTCGCGCTGCTGCTTGGTGAACATGGCCTCTCGCAGTGCGAGTTGCGCGGCGCGCTGCTCTTCGAAGGCGCTGAAGTTGCCGCTATAGCGGCGGATCTGCTGATCTTCAAAATGCCAAATCTGCTGCGCCATGTTGTCGAGAAAGTCGCGGTCGTGGGAGATCACCATGAGCGTGCCGGGATAGCCGCGCAGCCATTCCTCCAGCCAGATCACCGCCTCCAAATCCAGGTGATTGGTCGGTTCGTCCAACAGCAACAGATCGGAATGGCACGCCAGCGCGCGCGCCAGATTCAAGCGCACGCGCCAGCCGCCGGAGAATGTTGCCACCGGATTTTCCAAGGCGTCATTGGCGAAACCGAGCCCGTGCATGATGCGCGCCGCGCGTGCGCGCGCGGCGTAGCCGTCGATCTCCGTGTAAGTTGCGTGCGCGTGCGCGAGCGCGTCGCCGTCGTTTTGCTGCTCCGCCTGCGCGATGGCTCGCTCCGCGGTGCGCAGCCGCGCGTCGCCGTCGAGCACGTATTCGATCGCCGGACGGTCTACGCCCGGCGTTTCTTGCTCGACGCTGACGATGATCCAGCGTGGCGGCAGATCCGCCTCGCCGGCATCGGGATGAAGCTCGCCGCGCAGCAGCGCAAACAAGCTCGTCTTGCCGGTGCCGTTCTTGCCGACGATACCGACGCGCTGGCCTGCGTGTACGCTCGCGTCAACCTTGTCGAGCAGGACTTTGGCGCCGCGAGAGAGGATAAGCTGTTTGAGGGAAATCATTGGGCGGAACGTTCGGTGCGAGCGCATTTTACGGCGATAACCCGGCAGACGGCCTGGCGTTTCCCTTGCGCACGCCATTCGCGTATACTGCATTCACGCTTGTGCATGGGCGCAGGCCAGTTTGTCTCTGACCCTCCTGCTGATTTCGATTTGCCTCGAATCCGCTAGTTAGCCGGTTAGCGACACGCGCCGGCGGCTTTTCCGCGGAAATAAAGCCCCTAGAGTTTGCCCATCGGCCGCAGTCAGCGCCGATGCGGCGCACTGCCTTGCCGCATTTTTTGATTGTTGTTTATTGTGATTGAAACTGAAGCACTCTTAGATTCCGAAACGACCACACCTGACTTTTCCGACTTCAACCTGCACCCGCTGATCCTCAAGGCGGTACGCGAGTCCGGCTACGAAACGCCGACCGCGGTGCAGACACAATCGATCCCCGCGCTGCTGCAAGGCCACGATCTCATGGTTTGTTCGCAAACCGGTTCAGGCAAGACCGCAGCGTTCATGCTGCCCGCCCTGCATAAGTTGGCGCAGCCTACCGACAAGCCCGGCAACGGGCCACGCCTGCTGGTGCTCTCGCCCACGCGCGAACTGGCAACGCAGATCACCGTGGCGACGCAGAAGTACGGCAAGTTTCTGCGCAAGATTAACGTCGCCAGCGTACTCGGCGGCATGCCTTACGACAAGCAAATTCGCGCGTTGGCCAAGCCGTTGGAGATCTTGGTCGCGACGCCCGGGCGTTTGCTCGATCACATGCAGCAGGGGCGCGTGGATTTTTCGCGGCTGGAGATGCTGGTGCTGGACGAAGCCGACCGCATGCTGGACATGGGCTTCATCGACGACGTGCGCCGCATCATCAACAAAACACCGGAATCGCGGCAGACGCTGCTCTTTTCCGCGACGCTCGACCGCAGCGTCGCACAGCTCGCGCGCAACATTCTGCGCGAACCGGTGCGTATCGACACGCCCTCGGAGCGCACCAGCCACGGCGCCATCGAGCAGCGCTTGTACTACGTCGACGATTCGCAGCACAAGCTGCGCTTGGTCGACCAATTGCTGCGCGACCCGGAACTCAAGCAAGCGATCATCTTCACCGCCACCAAGATCAACGCCGATGCGCTCATGCATCGCTTGGTGGCGCAAGGCCATGACGTCGCCGCGCTACACGGCGACATGCGCCAAAACGCGCGCAACCGCACGCTGACCAATTTGCGCAGCGGCGAATTGCGCGTGCTGGTGGCGACCGATGTCGCGGCGCGCGGCATCGACGTGGCCGGGCTTTCGCACATCATCAACTTCGATTTGCCGAAGGCGCCGGAAGACTACGTGCACCGCATCGGCCGGACCGGCCGCGCCGGTGCGACGGGAATCGCGATTTCTTTCGCCGCGCCGGGCGAGAGCGCACAGCTCAAGTTAATCGAGCGCTTTACCAGTCAGCCGATCGCTGTGCATGAAATTCCGGGCTTCGAGCCCAAGTTCAAGCCGGTCAATGCTGCACCGCAGGGCGCCGCCGCACGCGCGCTCAATCGCCGCCCGCTGGGCGGCGGCGGCAGACCTTCGGGCGTGGGTTTGCGCTCGCGCGGATTTCGCTAGGCGCCGTCCGAGCGCGCTCGCAACTAAGTCGCACGGCGCAAAGCGGGCGAGGCTGCGCCCTACCGTCCGTTCGCCGCGCTGTTACAGACGAGCTTCAACTCGCGCTCGGCAACGGTGCCGGTGGGCACGGCGAACCATTCGATCTGGTTATCTTCCACCATCACCCACTCGATCAGCTTACCTTTGGGATCGAACACGCCGCCGGACTTCACACCCTGCGTGCGGTTCTGGCAGTTAATCAGGCGCACGACTTTCTTCTCTTTGATCAGTTTGCCGGAGTAGGGATCGAGTTTTTCCGGCTGAAGAAAAGTCAGCTTCTCTTTGAACTTGACTATGTTGCCGCTGCGCTCGAGTTCGCCCATCTCGATCATGAACTCGACGTTGGGCGCCGTGGTTGGAATCCGCACCCAATTCTCTGCCGCCCATGCGAGCATGGGTAGTGACGCCACTAGCATACTGGCCGTGCACAGCAGCCGCGCGATCACGCGGAGCACCCAAGATGCCGTTGGACTGACCATCCCGTATTGTTAATGTTGTCAACCATAGCCATTCTCTAGATTGAAGTGCACTGAGTATCAGGTACTTAACGCGCGCGCTCTGCCGGATCAAAAACCGAGGCCGTAAGGATTGCCGTCCAGCACCTTTGCACCGCTCATGCTCGGCCCGCCATTAATCGGCGTAACGGAAAAGGCGCCGTTGGCAGTCAGTGCGACGCGCGCGCAACCCGAACTCCAGTCACTATTGCGCCAGCGAAAGCAGATCGCATCCTGTCGCACTTCCCAAGTACCGCCGCTCCAATGCTTGCGCCCATCGGCGCCGTCGACCAGAGCAGATACCTGGCCGTTGCGATCGCAATACGCGCGAACATAGCTGCGGTCGCTCTGCGCTCCCTCCAGCGTGCGTCCGCGCAGCGTGCGCAACAGTTCCACGTCGTTGAGCGTGCGCGGCCCGCTGCGCTGCGCGCCTTTTGCGTTGCTCTGGGCTGCGCCGTTGCTCGCGCAGCCGACGAGCAAGCTCGTTGCCAAACCTAACCCGCAGACCAACGCTGCCGCCGCGCGCGAACTCGCCACCATGACTCTCGTTTCAGTTGCATTCGAGGCGCTAGCGTACTTGCGCAGGTATTACATTGCAAGAGGGGCGCAGCAACAAAGCGCATGCAATACAAGCTGTTGTATGGCGGAAACACGGGCAAAATGCGCGGCGCAACGCGGATGCTCAGATCGGGTATCCTTCGAGCTTTCATCGCAATTGAGCGCACATGCACGAGCAATTCATCGGCACGCGCCCGGTGGAGGAACGCCACCGCTTTGACACCGAACGCTTGGCCGCGTTCCTACGGCAGCATGTGGAGAACTACTCCGGCGCGCTGGAAGTGCAGCAGTTCAAGGGAGGCCAGTCGAACCCGACTTACTTGGTCAGCGCCGGCAACAAAAAGTACGTGCTGCGGCGCAAACCGCCGGGAAAACTGCTGCCCTCGGCGCATGCGGTAGATCGCGAGTACCGCATCATCACCGCGCTGCACGATTCCGGGGTACCGGTAGCGCGCAGTTATGCGCTGTGCCAGGACGAAAGCGTCATCGGCACTGCATTCTATGTAATGGATTTCGTCGACGGGCGCGTCATTTGGGATCAGTCCATGCCGGGCGTCAGCAACGCCGAGCGCACGGCTACTTACGAGGAGCTGAATCGCGTCATCGCGCGCTTGCACCAAGTCGACTACGCCGCGCTGGGCCTATCCGACTACGGCAAGCCGGGTAACTATCTCGAGCGCCAAATCGCGCGCTGGACCAAACAATATCGCGCCTCCGAGACGGAAAAAATCGAGGCGATGGACAAACTTATCGACTGGCTGCCGCAAAACATTCCGCCAGGCGACGAGACCACCATCGTGCATGGCGACTACCGGCTCGACAACGTCATCTTTCATAAAAACGAGCCGCGCGTCCTCGCCGTGCTCGACTGGGAGCTATCCACGCTCGGCCACCCGCTGGCGGACTTCTCCTATCACTGCATGAGTTGGCGCCTCAGCGGCAAAGAGTTTCGCGGCTTGGTTGGACTCGACCTGCCCGCGCTCGGCATTCCCACGGAAGAGCAGTACGTCGCGCGCTACTGTGAGCGCACTGGCCGCCGCGAGATCGCGAACTGGGACTTTTACATGGCGTACAACATGTTCCGCCTCGCCGGCATTCTGCAAGGCATTATGGGACGTGTGGTCGATGGCACCGCATCGAGCGAACATGCCAAAGAGCAAGGCAAACGCGCCCGCCCCATGGCCGAGGCGGGTTGGCGCCAGGTGGAGAAACTCTTGGCCCAGCGGTAGGGTTTACCTGGGGCTGTATAAGTCCCGCTATGACAGCCACGAAGACTCGGCGGGCGATAATCCGGCAGGTATATTAAGCTCTACGACCGACGAGCGGGCGGACTTGCAGCGGACGCTTGATCGACTTGCGCAACGAAGTAGATTGTGGGATAACGTTGCGGCAGCGTTGCCGTTTCCAAACATGAAAATTCCTAAGGGAAACAAAGTTTAACAACGCCCGCACCGCAGGCTTGATAGCATGCTCGACGTTTAGCAGGGAGCCCAGTTTCACTCGCCATGTCATCGCAGAACATCAAGAAAACCCCGCGCGCGACGCGCACTTCTTCATTCCAGCGCGCGCTCCAAAAACAGCCCCTGGCGGCGCGCGCCCTCGGCGCGGATGCGCAAATACCTGGCATCGCGATGTGGGAGTGGGACATAGGCACCGACCAGGTACATATCAGCCCGGGCGGCGCGGCGCTGCTCGGCCTAGACCCGATGGAAGTCGGCGTCACCGCGCGCGAAATGCTCGCGCTGGTGCACCCGCGTGACCGCAGCAAGTTTCTGCATTTCCAGCTCGAGGCCGCGCGCAAACCGAGCAGCTATTTGGCCGCCACGCTGCGCATGCGCGCGGTGAAAGGCGATTGGCGCACCGTGCAGATTCTCGGACGCGGCATGGCGAGTAATCCGCCCGAGCGCACGCTGCGCGTGGCCGGCAGCGTCGCCGTGGTCGACGGCGCGGCCCTCAACCCTGTCCCCGCCGCGGCTAACGCGGCGCACACCGAAAAGCCAGCCCAGCAGAAACCGCCCGCAGGGGCCGATGCACCGAAAACTTCCGCTCCCGAAGCGGCGGACGCGTGGCGCAAGCTGCTCGACGCTTGCAGCGACGGCTGGTGGGAGCTGGATACGCAAGCGCGCATCGTGCGCGCGCACCAGCACAGCAACGGCACGGCGCTCAAGTTCAACGAGTTCGTCGGTCACAGCCTTTGGTCGTTGCCAATTTTCCAAGGTGCCGAGGAACAAGCGAAGAGCCTGCAGGAAATGCTCGGCGCGCGCCGCGAACTCAGCAACTTCGCCATCAGCGCGAAACTGCCGAACAAGAACAGCATCGAACTGCGCTTGCACGCCTACCCGCGCTTCGACGCCGCCGGTAAGTTCGCCGGCTACATCGGCGCCACACAAGAGCTGCGCCGCGACGGCTCGGCCCAGCGCCCCGCGGCGATGCGCGATGCGCTCAGCATGATGGCCAACCAGCAGGTGCTGACGCAGCGCCTGACCAAGCAGATCGCGCACGCGCAAGCGAGCGGCCATCTGTTCGCGCTGTTGTTGATCGAACTCGACCGCATCGATTCAGTTCACGCTTCACTGGGACCGAGTGTGGTCAACCAGGTCGTGCTCGAAGCCGGCCAGCGCATTTTGCGCAGCGTGCGCGAGAACGACACCTTGGCGCGCATCGGCCGCGGCGAGTTCTTGCTGCTGCTCTCAGGATTGAACAAACCCGAAGACACGCGCCGCGCCGCCGCTGCGGTCAGCCGCTCGCTGTCCGAGTCTTATGCGATCAGCGGCCAGCAAGTAAGCTGCGGCTCCTACATTGGCATCAGCGTGTTTCCTGGCGACGGCGCCAACGCCGATCTCCTGCTGCAGCGCGCACGCATCGCTATCCTCGGTGCCAAGGAGAAAGGCCGCAACAGTTTTGATTTCTTCTCGCACGAGTTCGTCCAACGCACGCTGGTGCAGCTCGACTTGGAAAAGGATTTGCAACTTGCGCTCGAGCGCAAGGAGTTCGCGCTGTACTACCAGCCACGTATTAATCTCGCCACCGGCCAGATCAGCGGCGTCGAAGCGCTGCTGCGCTGGCGCCGGGCGGGGCGCGAACTGGTCGCGCCGAACGTGTTCTTGCCGATCGCCGAGCGGCTCGGGCTGATGGATGCACTCGGCGCATGGATCGTCAACGAAGCGTGCCGGCAGCTTAAGGAATGGGCCGAAAAGGGGCTGCCAGAATTCAAGATGGCGGTGAACATCTCCGCGACGCAGATCAAGCAAGGCGCGCGCTTCGTGCAAACGGTGGTCGATGCGCTCAGCGCTGCGGGCTTGAAGGGCTCCGCGCTGGAGTTGGAGATCAACGAAAGCTCGCTGGTGCACGACATGGAAGAGATTCGCGGCGCGTTGCAGGAAATCGCCGTGTTAGGCGTGCGCTTGTCGTTGGACGACTTCGGCACGCGCTATTCCTCGCTCAGCTATTTGAAGAGCATGCCGATCCAAATGCTTAAGATCGACCGTTCTTTCCTACTGGATGTCGAGCGTAGCAAGCGCGACGCGCGCATCGTACGAGCGGTAATCGACATGGCGCATGCCATGGACATGCAAGTGGTGGCGGAAGGCGTCGAGAGCGATACGCAGCTCGAAGTGCTGCGCGAACTTGGCTGCGACGAATTTCAGGGCAACTGGTTCTGCCCGGCGCTGCCGGCGTCGGATCTCACCAACCGTATTCTCGCGTTTGCGAAATAACTGTTAAGCCGCCAGCCGCTGCTTGAGCATCGGCTTGAGTTTCGCGTACGCCTCGCGCAGCATCTTCTCCGTCGTTTTCCAATCGACGCAAGCGTCGGTCACCGATACGCCATACTTCAACTTGCTGCGATCCTCGGGGATCGACTGATTGCCCCACTCGATGTTGCTCTCGATCATGAACCCGACCATCGACTTGTTGCCATCGACGATTTGATTGACGCAGTCGTGCAGCACCAGCTCTTGCAGCGCCGGATCCTTGTTGGAATTGCCGTGGCTGCAATCGACGATCAGCGTCTGCCGCAGTTTGGCCGCAGCCAGCTCCTTTTCGCAGAGCGCAATGCTGACCGAATCGTAGTTGGGCTTGGCGCCGCCGCGCAGCACCACGTGACCGTACTTGTTTCCGCGTGTGCGCATCACCGCGCAGCGGCCTTCCTGATCGATGCCGAGAAAGCTGTGCGGTTGCGACGCGGCCTGCAGTGCGTTGATGGCGACCTTTAGGCCGCCGTCGGTGCCATTCTTGAAACCCACCGGCGTCGATAGTCCGCTCGCCATCTCGCGGTGCGTTTGCGATTCCGTAGTGCGCGCGCCCACCGCTGTCCAGGAAATCAAATCCGAAATGTACTGCGGCGAGATCGGATCGAGCGCTTCGGTGCCAGCCGCCAAGCCCATCTCCGCGATTTCGAGCAGCAGCTCACGCGCCATGCTCAGGCCCTTCTCGATATGGAAAGAGTCGTCCATGTACGGGTCGTTGATGAGGCCTTTCCAGCCCACAGTCGTGCGCGGTTTCTCGAAGTACACGCGCATGACAATGAAAAACGCGTCGCTCAGTTCCTGCGCCAAACGCTGCAGACGTCCGGCGTATTCGCGCGCGGACTTGATATCGTGAATCGAGCATGGCCCCACCACGAACATGATGCGGGGATCGGCGCGATCGAGAATACGGCAGACGCTATCGCGTCCTCCCAGAACGGTGCTGCGCGCGCGCTCCGAGAGCGGGAAGCGAGCTTGAACTTCGAGCGGCGTCGGCAGCAAATCCTGCGCGACGACATTGATGTTACTAACTGCGGTTTGCGGTGGTTTCATGAAAGACCGACTTCAACGATGAGGAACATAAGTGGATTTGCGGCTCTAGTCTAAGCGCCTGCTTGGCGCAGCGTCGCTCCTATGGCGCACGGCCACGCGGTGCTGCCGTTGGCGATTATCGCATCCCCGGATGCGTCAGCGCGTTCTGCAACTGCAATGAAACCGTCATCTTGCACCTGCAAACTCGTCGCCAAACCGCAGGAGGTGAGCGATGCTAAAGCTTGTTGCCGACCAAGACCCCCTACAGCCACAGCCGGGCGTCCTGCCCGACCTCGGTACCGCGATCGAGGATGAGACGCTGCAATGGTTCTACGAGGCGTTCGACGATGAAGAGATCGTGAGCGACGCCGCGTGGGAGGATCTATTGCGTAGCGGCAAATGACGGAATGTTACTGCACCCCCTTTGCCGTGTACGTTTGCCACTGTAGCCAATCTTAACGAGATACTCCGAATAATTCGCCCGATCAACAGGGAAAGGCGCCAGCGTAGAACACTGCCCGGCGCCTGTCGTTAAGCGCCCCCAAGTAGGCATTCTGCAGCGTATAAGCTTCCTCTTCCTTAGCGCGTTCACGCGCACACCCCGTCAAGTGCGCATACTTCGCGTGCCCCTGCTGCAAGTGGTGCACCAGCTCGTGTAATAGGGCCGAGCGGTCGAAGACGTCGCGCAGCGGATTCAAATTGCCGGCGAGATACACGGTGCGTTCACGCGGCAAGTAGGCGGCGCTTACGTCACAGGGCGCGTCGCAGAGCTTCGCTTCGAGTTGCGCTTGAGGAATTTGCTTCAGCGCAGGCACGCCAGCGTGCGGTGAGCGGTAATCCGAAAGCTGCCCAATTACGCACAGCAAGGCGCGCGCGGCATCCTCCAGCGACTCTTCCGGACCTTCGCAGTGCGGCCAGGGCGATTGCGCCAGTGCCGCTTTGGCGCAAAGCACCATCAATGTTGCCGTCACGCGCATGCGCACTACTGTGCAGGCGCCGTTGCCGACTCGGCTGCCTTGCCGGGTGTTGCGCTCTGCATATCCTTGATCAGATTCGCCAGATTGTCGAACTGGTAGTTGGCAATGGTGACGATCTTCGCGCTGCCAGTGGTAGAGTCGGCCGCCCCAGGGCGGCCGGAGGGCAACACGTAGCGACTCAAATTATCCGGGGCGAGATTGCCCAGCGCGTAGCGCATCAGCGGCGCAGCGTTGGCGTCGGGCAAGCCATCGGGACGGCGTCCGTAGACCACCACAAACATTTCCGGCGCAGCCACACCGAAATCGGCGGTCGGATCATTTGGAAATTCGCGCTCGAGGCGCGCCTTCTCCAAACCCGCGAACGCCTTTTCGATGCGCTGGGCCACTTGCGCGTCGGCCACGTGCGTGTGATCGGCCACTGCTTGTACGTTTGTGGCGTGCGCGTGATAGAACCACGCGCCTTGCGCATCGCGCTCGAAGCGGTGCAAGGCGCCACCGTAAGCGATCTCGATGATGCCTATCTCCGCTATCGCTGCGGGCATCAGGCGGCGGTCTCCGGTAGGCACGCCGGTGTGCGCGGCGTGCTCTTCGGCGGATTCGAACAAGTGACCATCGCGCTCGAAGGCGCGCAAGCCGATCACCAGCGCCGCCAGCGCAACCCAAACGATGATGAGGCGCTTGCTCACCGCTGCCGCCACCACACGGCGATGCCGATGATCGCCAGCAACACCGGAATAAGCGCGACGGAGGAGAAGAACATCAACTTCATCTGCTGATTGGTGACGTTCACGCGCGGCAGATCGAATGTGCGCGGCTCCAAGCCGATCAAGTTCGCCTGCGCCGCCAGCGAGTTCACCGTGTTCAAGAACAAATTGCCGTTGCCGAGGATATGGAAGAACGAATTAGTGGCGAAATCGGCGTCGCCGGACACGACGATGCGCGAGGGCTTGATATGCGCCGTGGTCGGATCGACCGCGCTTTCGTCCAACTTCTCGCCACGCAGTTCCGCCGCCAGTGCCTTCGCCTTGTTCACCATCTCGGGGCGCCGGTTGATGAGCACCATGATGGTGTTCGGTCCCGGTTTGTCAACGCCGTCGTTAAACTCGGCGCGATTCATCGTCGTCTCGCCGTAGCTCTTCGTAGAAGACTCGATCAAAGGATAGGCGGAAATGCCCGGCGGGCGCTCCGGCAGGGGCGAAAGCGAACGCGCACCGGGGAAGAATGTGAGCGGCAGCTGGCGCGTGATCTGGTGATCGTTGTACACCGTTACAGCGGGCGCCGAAGGATCCGTCAAGAAATGGCTGGCATCGTCGATGACAATGTTGTTGTCGAGCGCTACACCGAACTCACGCATGAGTGGCTCGAGGCCGGTTTCGATGAACGGTTCCAGCATGAACAAGGCGTTGTTGCCGGCATCCAGGTAGGCGCGGATCGCGTTGACCTCGGCGGGTAGCAGCGCGATCTTCGGCCCGGCCACGACCAACAGCGAACAACCGTCCAGGGTCACGCCGCCCTTCAGCAGCGAAACTTTCTCGACGACGTAGTTCATCGACTCCAGCGCATCGCGCGCCTTGCCCATACCGTGTTGCTCGTGGATCACCAGCTTGTCGCCGAGGCCGTGTTTATGGCTGCCCATGGTGCTTTCCATGTGGTCATGCGACTCGCGGCTAAACGGATCGGCTTCGTTGTGGCCATCGAGGAAACACAACTTCTGCGTGGCCCCGCGCGAAATACGCAGGATGGCATTGACGATCTCCGTTTCCGTTTGCTTGTCTAAGCGCCGCTCGCGCCCCTCGCTCTGGAGCACCGAAGTGCCGGCAAACTGCACTTTCATCAAGCGCGCCTGCGCCGGGTTCAAGAACGGATCATAAAAATCGACGGTAATGTTCTTGTTGTTGCGCGCGATCTGCTCGTACAGATCGACGGTTTCGCGCAGCATCGGGTCCTTGAAGAACGTGACATGCACCGGCTTGTCGATGCGTTTGACGATCTCCAGCGCTTGCTGCGAGAGGGAGTGTTCCTTGTACTGCGACATGTCCCAGCGCGTAGTAAAGCGCGTAGAGAGCACGCCAAGCGCCGCCAGCACGCCGAGCGCGCCAAGCGTGTACAGCGCGATCTCGCCCCGGCGCCCGCGCACCATGTCGGCAAGTTCGCCGCGCAGTGCGTAGCCGCCCATTAGCGCAAGTACAACGCCAGCCAACGCAAGCATGACGGTAAGGGCATCGCCGCGCCGGAAGATCCAGTACAGCGCGGCCGCTGCGACCAGCAGCGCGACGCCAGCCAGCAGCGTCAGCCCGGAGCGCTGGGAACTCAACGCCGCCATTGCAGATAGCTCGCGTTGAGCATCAATGCCGCCGCACTCACCAGCGCGAACATCGTAACCGCTTCGCTGCGCACCAGTCCGCGGATGAAATCCGCGAACTGGGGCTGGAAGGCGACGTAGCGCACCAACTCACGCGCGCCGGCGGTTGTCTGAAATTGCTGCAAGTGGCCAACGAACCAGAACCCGAGCAGTACGGCGATGGTGATGAGCGCGGCCACGATCTGGTTCTCGGTCAGTGCAGAGCAGAACTGCCCGACCGCCAAACAAGCCATGCCAAGCAGCAGGAAACCGAGATAGCCGGAAAGGATGTTGAGCGTCTGCGGTGTGCTGTAGAGGTAGAGCGGAATCAAGTTGATCGCCGAGGCGAGCATCATCAGCACGAGTATGGTCACCGCGCCGAGGTACTTGCCAAGCACGACTTGCCAAGGCTTGAGCGGCAACGTGGCGAGCAACTCCATGGTGCGGGCGCTGTACTCGCCGGAAAACAACCGCATCGTCACCAGCGGCAGCAGCGTAATCAGCAAGATCGCCATGTTCTGGAACGTCTCATCCATGACCGCGCTGCCGACGATAAGCGTGTTGTACAAGAAGAAATAGCCGGCGCCGATCAAGAACACCGCAACAACGAAATAGGCGATCGGTGAGCGGAAGTAGGACAGCAACTCTTTTTGATAAACCGCGAACATTTCTCAGATCACTGACGTAGCCCAAATACAGCGCAGCGAAATCCGGGCACTTGTTGCTCGTAACAAAAGAAAGACGAAATGCCCGGACTTCATTGCATCGCATCCGGGCTACGTTGTTGAACGTAGCGCAAGAAAATCGACTCCAGCGTCGGCTGCTGCCGCTCCAGCCGGAACAAGTTCCAGCGGCGCGTCACCGCGCGCGCAATGCTCGCTTCCACCCCCGCGCGCGAATCGACACGGCAATCGGCCGCGAGCAAGTTCGCGTCATTCGGCGCGGCACGAGTCACGATTTCACTAACACCGTCGATCGCCTGCAGTTCCGCGCGCAGCGCATCGGCCGGCGCATCGGTGATCAGGCTCACGTTCGGCTGCTCTGCGGCACGCTGCAGCGCTTGCGGCGAATCGATGGCGAGCAAGCGGCCATGGTTGATGATCGCCACGCGCCGGCAGATCATCGTTACCTCCGGCAGGATGTGCGTGGACAGCAGCACCGCATGTTTTTCGCCGAAGGCGCGAATCACTTCGCGCGTTTCCTGAATCTGCCCCGGATCGAGACCGGCAGTGGGTTCATCCAACAGCAGCACTTCCGGTTTGCCGATCAGTGCCTGCGCGAGGCCGAGACGCTGGCGATAACCTTTGGAAAGTTTGTACACCTCTTTCTTGTGCACATCTTCCAAGCGGCAGGCCCGCGTGACGCGATCGATCTCGGATTTGATCTCGCCATTCGGCACCGACTTGACCCTTGCCACGAAGCGCAAATACTGCGCGACTTCGAGTGTGTCGTACAGAGGCGGCGCCTCCGGCAAATAGCCGAGCTTGCGCGCGGCCTTGTCGTTGTCCTTCACCATGTCAAAGCCCGCCACGCGCAACTTGCCCGAACTCGGCGTCGTGTAGCCGGAAATCATGCGCATAGTCGTGGTCTTGCCGGCGCCGTTCGGGCCGAGAAAGCCGACGATCTCGCCCGGCTCCACCGTGAACGAGAGATCGTGCACGATGGTTTTAGAACCGTAGCGCTTGGAAACGCCTTCTAATGAGATTGCCGCAGCCACTGTCAACGTCACAGATTAGACGCTGTCATTCCCGCGTAGACGGGAATCCACCAACCACTCACGCGTGGTATGGGTTCCCGCCTACGCGGGAACGACAACTATGCCTCAATAATTCGGAGCGGGAAAAAAAGAACCCCCCACTGAAGGGGGGTCCTCGGTCAAACCAAAAAACTTCTTACTTATACCAGCGATCGCCGCCTTTGGCCCACTGATCTTGGTCGTGTGCCATGAAGATCTCGGCGCCTTCCAGGTCACGGATGAATTTCAGGCGGTTAACCGAGTCGGTGTAGTCCTTCACGCTATAGTTCAAGCCAGCGGGATAACCGTCAAGGTTCTCCTGCATCCACACCGCATCTTGCGTCAAAATCATGCTCTTGCCGCTCGCCAGTTTGACCTGCACAGACTGGTGTCCAAGGGTATGGCCGGGAGTCGATAGGATCTTCACGCTACCGTCACCGAACAAATCGTAGTCGCCGTTCAACTCGAGGTAGTTGAATTCGCGCGCGTTGTCGATGTCAGCCATGACGAACGTACCGGGCGTGGTACGGCCTTGGAACTTCTCAGGGAACCATGCTTGATACAGCTCTTTCTTCTGGATCGCGTGAATCGCTTTCGGGAACATTTCGATGTTGCCGATGTGATCCAAGTGCGAGTGCGAAGTCACGACTACTTTGACCTGGTCGGCAGAAAAACCGACTTTCTTCAGCCATCCGTCGATCGTCGTTTCTTTCGTTTGGTTCGGCTTCAGGAAGTCGCAGTTGCCGGCGGCCCAGTAGTTTTTGCAGTTGCCGCCGGTAATGCCAATGTTGTTGCCGGTGTCGAATACAACCAGACCTTTCGGGCTGTCGATGATCCACATGCTCACCGGAATGGTGATGTCACGCTGCTTCTCTTTCGGCACGGTGGGAATCAAGCCGGTGATCGGGAACGGGCCGAACTGACCGCTCGTCGCCCAGTACACGCCTTTGACTTGCGCTGAAGCAGTCGTCGCGGCTGCGCACAACGCCAGACCAGCTAGTGCCCCTAGTAACTTCTTCATACAGAGTTCTCCTCTCCTGTTAATCGGGTCTTCCTGTAAATCTACGCATACAAACTCGCTCCCGCCCTTCCCTCTTTCGAAGGAGCTTCCTCGGCGTTCATGAATTTGAGCCGGTACGCTAGAAGGCGCGCACCTCCGGTCCGGCATCGGCCTACTGCCAGCCCGGCCACTCGGTCGCAAGAATAGGGTATGCACCGCCTGTTTGTAAAGCGTCATACCTGCTTGACAAGGTCGGGCCATCCTGGGCGGAAAACGCTTCAAGACAATCAGCGTACTTTTTTATGTATAGCCTCAAGAATCCTTTATACATTATCGATCATCAGGCTACCCCCTAATGTATCCGGAATCAAACGGTCGTAACGCCGCCATCGACGACAATGGTTTGCCCGGTGAGCCAAGCCCCTGCCCGCGCCGCCAGCATGACGGCGACACCAGCGATATCGTCCGGTTCGCCGATGCGCCTCAGCGGCGTGCGCGCTTCGGTTTCTTGTAGCAAGGCGGGGTTCTCCCATAGCGCCTTGGCGAAATCGGTGCGCACCAGCCCCGGCGCGATGCAGTTCACGCGGATGTTGTGCTTGCCCCACTCCAATGCCAAGTTGCGCGCGAGTTGCACGTCGGCCGCCTTCGACAGCGCGTACAGCCCGAGCGTTGCGCTGCCCTTGTACGCGGCGATGGAAGAGACGACGATCATTGTCCCGCCCTCGCCGCGCTGCGCCATCTGCGGTAGGGTTAGATTGGCGAGCCAAATGCTCGAGCGCACGTTGTTGCTCATTACTTTGTCGAACACCTCATCACTCATGCCTGTGAGCGGTCCGAAGTAGGGATTGGAGGCGGCGTTGCTGACGAGTACGTCAATCTTGCCGTAGGCGCTCATCGTCTTGGCCACGAGATCGCTCAATTGCTGCTTGTCGCCGATGTTGGCGGCGATGGCTACAGCCTCTTGACCGCGCGCCCGAATTGCCTGCGCCACCGCCTCGCAAGCCTCTTGCTTGCGGCTTGATATCACCACGCGCGCACCGTGCGCCGCCAGCGCTTGCGCGATCGCGCGGCCGATGCCGCGGCTGGCGCCGGTAACGATTGCCACTTTGCCGCTCAAGTCAAAAAAATTCATCGATCTCTCGCCTTTGGTTATTATCTCTGCGGCCGCATTGGACTCCGGGCCAACCCGGCGTATCATGGCAGCAGCTTCCCGCCACCCAAGCATGAACCAAGCGAGGGAAAAAATGAAGCACACCCGCTCATTCCAGTTGTTCTGCGCCGCCCTGCTCTGCGCCGGATGCGCTGGCGCGCCCGAGCAGTCCACCGAGAATCAACCACTCATCAATACAGCACGCGATTGGCTGATTCTGCTCGATGACCAGCGCTACCAAGACGCGTGGCGTCACTCGGCCAGCTACTTCAAGCGCGCCAACACCGAGGACGAACTGCTGCGCTTCGGCGTCGAGGTGCGCCGCCCGCTCGGCCATCGCGCCAGCCGCGAGGTATGGCAACAAGCATTCCACGAAGAACTGCGCGGACGCGACAGCGGACGCTTCTTCCTGGTGAGTTTCCGCACCAACTTCGAAGACTCGGCCGCGGCGGCGTTCGAGCACTTGATCCTGGAAAACGAAGCCGGTGCTTGGTCGGTCGCGGGCTATTCATTTCGCGGCCCGACCACGCACCACTTCGCGGCGTTCGAGCAAGCCTCGCCGGCGCAAATGTTCGATACCGTGCGCGCGGTGCAACCGGCGGCGCTGCAGCAGAATCGCTAGGGACGCAAACTCTCGAGCTCGCGCGCCCGCTCGATCAGCCGCTTCGCGGTGAGATAGGTGGGCGGCTCGATCCATAACCCGCGCACGAGCGCGCGGTCTTGTCCCGCCGCGCGCGCCGCTTCAAAAGCGTGTACGGTTTCTTGCGCCAGCGCGACTTCGTCCGCGCTCGGCGTGAACACGCGCAGCACCGCCGCCACGTGCTCCGGCAGCACCGCGCTTTTGCAGCGATAACCGAGCGCGCGCGAGGCTAGCGCTTCACGCGCGCAGCCCGCCTCATCCGAAAACGTGTAAGGTGCGTCGATCGGCTCGACGCCGTAAGCACGCGCCTCCAGCAAGAAACGCTGCCGTGCGTATGCGAGTTCCAGCGCTTGCGGCGTGCGTTCGGCGCGCAAATCCGACGCCAGGTCTTCTGTGGCCATCAGCACGCTCTTGACACGCGCGCTGGCGTGCGCGACTTCTTTCAGATTGACGATGCCGGCCGCGGTTTCGGCGTTGGGTACTATTTCGATCTCTCCCAGCGGCAAGCGCTGGCGCACTTCGAGCAAATCGAGCTGCGCCGCGAGCGCCGCGACCTGCTCACCGCTGATGCATTTTGGTAAGAACACCACCTGCGGCTGCGCCGGCACGACCGCGGCAAGGTCATCGATACCGCAGCTCTCCAACGTGTTGACCCGCACCGCCGCGATAATGCCGCGCCGCTTCGCCTCTGCGTACAAACCGGCAGCCATCGAGCGCGCCTGCGCGCGCAAGTGGCTCGGCGTGCTGTCTTCCAGATCCTGGATCAGCATGTCCGGCCGCGCATTCAGCGCCCGCGCCTGCCAAGCGGCGTCGGCGCCCGCAGTAAACAGGGCGCAGCGTCTCAGTTCAGGTGCTCGCATTGGCAGTCCTTCGCAATCGTCAAAGCGTTGTTGGCGGCACGCGTAGCCAGAACGTCACCGGGCCGTCATTCACCAAGCTCACTTTCATGTCCGCGCCGAAGCGTCCGGCCCCGACCTTGGCATGTTGCGCGCGTGCGCGCCCGATCAAGTAGCCGAACAAGCGCTCGCCTTCCGCGGGCGCGGCGGCGGGGGTGAAGCTCGGCCGCGTGCCGCTGTTGGTATCGGCGGCCAGCGTGAACTGTGGCACGAGCAGCAGACCGCCATCGGTGTCGCTGCCGGATGAGGACTCGCCCAATATGTCGCGCAGCGATCGGTTCATCTTGCCTGCCGCGTCGGGAAACACGCGGTAGCCAAGCAGGCGCTCGAGCAGGCGGTCAGCCTGCGCCTCGCTATCGCCGCGCTCGACGCCGATCAGCACCAGCAAACCCCGTCCGATTGCAGCGACGCTCACGCCATCAACGACGACGCCGGCTTGGCTCACGCGCTGCAGCAACCCGATCACGCTACGCCGCCAGCAACGCATCGAGTCCGGGCATCCACGGCAAATCCGTGACTCCTGGATCGACACCCAACTGTTTCAGCAGCGTCGTGATCTGCCCGCGATGATGCGCTTGATGGTTGAACATGTGCATGAAGATCAGTCCCAGCGGCACGGTGCGGTCAAGCTGCGGCTGCAGCGTGGTGCGGTACGTGAAGTTTGCGCGCAAACGCTCATCACTTAAGCTTGCGGCGAAGCCATCGATGGCGGCGTCGGTACGCGTGCGCGCCGCGCGCAACTCGGCGAAGTCGGCGTGCACTTCGGCGTCGAGTGACGTCGCCTTGACCGTCTCGCCGCGAAACCGCTGCAGCCACATCCCATCGGTAAGCAGCAGATGGTTGAGCGTGCCGTGAATCGATTTGAAGAAAGCCCCGAGGTCGCGCTTGCGCTCGGCATCGCTCAGCTTTGCGCTCGCCTCGTAAACCTTTTCGTTCATCCAGCGGTTGTAAGCAGTCATGACACGCAAGTACCGGGTATCGATCATGGCGGTGCCCCCTTATGTGTGGCAACACGTTATCATGCGCGCACCCCTCGACGCGCGGAGCCTAACCATGTGCTATGCATTTGTTCGTTTGCCAACGTCGGCCATTTTACTTCTGACAACGCTCGGCACCGCAGCGATGTTGGCATCCTCGCTTGCGGTGGCGCAATCCTGGGAACCGCCGGCGAAAGAGGCGCGTTGCCCATCTAAGTGGGGTGCGGCGGACGAACGCGGCGCGGTGAATCACCAGAAACCGGAAACGGTGTTGCGCGCCACCAAACTGATCCGCAGCGGCGAGGCGATCGAACTGGGCCGCGTGCTTGCGAGCGATATGCCGTTCTTCGGCACGCGCCGCTTCTCCATCACCATGAAGCGCACCACCCCGCCGATGGGCTCGAACAAGCGCCATAGCAACGAAGAGACGATCGACACCGAACTCGGCCAAGTCGGCACACAGTTCGACGCCTTCCCCCACCAAACCATCGCCAACGAGCTTTACAACTGCGTGCCCATGGACGAGAACGCCACACGCACCGGGTTCAATAAGATGGGCGTGGATAAGGTCGGCGCGATTTTTACGCGTGGCGTGATGATCGATGTGGCCGCACTGAAAGGTGTCGACATACTCGACATCAAGTACGAAATCACCGCCCAAGACTTACAGGACGCCCTCACCAAGCAAGGCCTCAAGATTGAACCCGGCGATGCGGTGTTGATTCACACGGGTTGGGGCAAGCTGTGGGGCGTGGACAATCCAAAGTACGTCAGCGGCGCGCCCGGCATCGGCATCGGCGCAGCAGAGTGGTTGGCCAAGCAGGATGTGATGCTGCTCGGCTCGGACAACTGGGGTGTGGAAGTCGCGCCCAACCCGGACTTGAAGATCAGCATGCCGGTGCATCAGATCACGCTGGTGGTGAATGGCATCCATCTGCTGGAAAATCTAAAGCTAGACGAACTCGCGGCCAAGAAAACTTACGAGTTCGCCTTCATCATGCAGCCGCTCAAAATCAAGGGCGGCACCGGCTCGACGGTAGCGCCGATTGCGGTGCGCTGACGAGTGCAGAGTAGTACTATTAGATGCATGCCCTCATCAATGGCTTTGAATTTAATTTATCCAATGATTCTGGCCTTAGTATAGTTCCAAAAAGGATGAATTCGCGATGAAGTCTCTAGCAGTGATGTTGCGTGCGTGGCCGTTGCTCGGCTTGCTTTGTGCGGGCAGCGCATTCGCGCAGAATTACCCGACACAACCTTTGCGCATCATCGTCCCCAGCACACCGGGCGGAACACTAGATGCGCTGGCACGCATCGTCGGCGGCGAGTTGCAGCGCACGTGGGCAAAGCCGGTAACCGTGGACAACCGCCCCGGCGAAAACGGCAATGCCGGCACGCGGCTAGCGGCGATGGCCCCACCCGATGGCCACACCATGCTGATGGTCGGTCCCGGTTTTAGCGCCAATCCGGTGCTCGGCCAGAATGCCGGCTACGATCCGGCACTCAACTTTGTGCCCGTGAGCCATCTGGCAAGCTTGCCCACTGTGGCCGTCGTGCACCCAATTTTCCCGGCACAAAACATCAAAACCCTAGTCGAAGTGCTGAAGCTCAGCCCGGGCCAATTCTCCTATGGTTCGGCCGGCACCGGCACCTCGCTGCACCTCGCGGCGGAAACTTTCAAGCGCTCCACGAAGATCGACGTGCTGCACGTGCCGTTCAAAAACAGCAAACAAGCCGAAAGCGCGATCGTCGCCGGTGATGTGCAGATGCTGTTCTCGCCGTTGCCCGCAGCGATGCCGCTGATCACCGCGGGTCGCGTGCGGCCGCTGGCGGTGAGCACGAGCGAGCGTCTGCCGATGTTGCTGGATGTGCCGACCATGCAACAGGCGGGCGTGGAAAACTTCGATTTCAACGCGTGGTTCGGCATCGTCGTCCCGGCGAACACGCCGCCCGCCGTCGTGCAAAAACTCTCCGATCACCTTGGCAGGATCATGCGCCAGCCGAAGCTCGTGCAACGCTTGAGCGCCCAGTACGTGCAAGTGGCCGGCAGCACGCCGCAGCAATTCGCCGACCTGATCCAGAAAGACCAAAAGCGCTGGCTTGCCATCGCCGAAGAAACCAAGCGCGCCGCGGTCAAGCTCGAACAATCGCTCGAGCCCGAAACGGAAACGGTGGAAAGCGGCGCAGCGAGCAGACCGCCCGCTCCGCCGAAGCCTCGTGGCACCGAGACATCGCCTCCAGCCGACTCCGCAATTGGCGACATGCAGATGCCGATGGATCCCAACTCAGAAGCCGCGCAACCGGCGCCTCCACCTAAGCGCAGTACACCGAAGGCAAAGACTGCCGCCAAGAAGAGCGCTGCGCCCGCCGCAAAGAACAAGGACAGCACGGCGCCAGTACCCGAGGAATCAACCGGTTTGGAAGACAGCGACGACAAGCCCGTGCCCTTGGAAGAACCGCGCGAAGTGCTGCCCGGCAAGCCGAAGTAGCGAACTGACGCCGCTGCAATCAGCGGCGGGATCGGGGAAGTGACCTTCTCGG
>CAZAWU010000050.1:14807-21445 GCA_964488915.1 uncultured Burkholderiales bacterium | reverse complement strand
GCATGGATGCTCACATAAGTAGCACTAAGAGTGAAGCACTACACTAGAGCGGCTGTAACCACTGCGCGTGACTTGCCTCTGCTACTGCAAGACAAGACGGGGCCAGTCTTCAAGGCGCCGCGGTAGGCTCATGCGTTTGCCTTGACCGCGATCACTTTCACACCTTTGCCGCTGCTCGATTCGCCGCGGCTGCGCGATATCAGAACGTGGGTACGGAGGCAAACCGCCATGGCGATGGCGCCGCAAGAATGTTAGCGATACGGATGCAGAAACGGCCAAGGTGATGCTTCTGCACCGCGCTCGACGGCGATTTCAATGACCGCGGGCGCGTCGAGCGCCAGTGCGCGCTCCAGCGCAGGCCTGAACGTTTCGGGCGTTTGTACGCGGACGGCGTCGACACCAAAGCTCTCGGCGAGTTTGACAAAATCGGGATTGGTCAGCTCCGCGCCGATCAAGCGGCCTTGGTAGATGCCCTGCTGATCACGGCGCACGTTGCCGTAGGCGTTGTTGTTGAATACGCAGGTGACCACGGGGATGTGGTGTTGCACGGCAGTGGCTAATTCTTGCACACCGAACATGAATCCGCCGTCGCCGGTGACCGATACAACCGCTTTGTCCGGATTGGCGATCTT
The DNA here is from genome assembly GCA_964488915.1 of uncultured Burkholderiales bacterium. Taxonomy (GTDB): domain Bacteria; phylum Pseudomonadota; class Gammaproteobacteria; order Burkholderiales; family JALYOK01; genus CADEHE01. The sequence continues at coordinate 20,813 of CAZAWU010000050.1, read as the reverse complement.
CACGCCCAAAGCTGTGTTGAATCCGAAGCCCAGCGTCTCTTGATAGCCGCAGGTCACGTAGGTGCGCGGCGCGTAGACGGGGAAGCCGTAGCGCGCAGTGAAGCCCACTTGCGAGATTTCTTCGACAAAAAAGCCGTCGCGAGGCAGCACGCGGCGAATTGCATCAAGGTACGTCAACTGCGGCTGCACTTGCTCGAATTCCTTGCGCGCACGCGCCTTGGCGGCAGCGAACTCCGTTTCGCGCGAGGCGCGCGGCGCAACGATCTTGCGCAGTGCGTCGAGCAAAGCGCGTGCGCCGCTTTTGGCGTCCGCCACGACACCGACGGCCGGCGGCAGGCGCACCATCTCAGTCGGGTCGATGTCGATGCGCACGAATCGCACGCCCGGCGGCATTTTCTTCCAGCGCAAATGCTGCAATTCCAAGCGACTGCCAATGCCGATGACGAGATCCGTTTCCATCCACAGTTGCAGCGCGCTGCCACTGGAAAATCCGTAAGGAGAATCTTCGCTGACGACTCCGCGTCCGCTACGATGCGCCGTGACCGGCGCTTGCAGCAGGCGCGCAAGGTCTAGGACTTCCTCACCAGCGTGCAGGGCTCCGGCGCCGAGCGTGATCATGGGCCGCTGTGCCTTGCTGATTAATTGCGCGGCGCGCTCGATCGCGTCGCTATCGATCGGGGGGGCGGGGGTTGGCGGCAGGGGATCGCTCACGACAACTTCGGCGCGCTGTCCCAGCACATCCCACGGTGTGGCGAGCGCCGCGGGGCCAGGGCGTCCGCCTTGCGTAAGCTGAAATGCCTCTGCGACTTTGGCGCTCGCTTCGGTAGGATGATCAATGCGCGCGGCCCATTTCGTGATCGAGCGCAACGTCGCGAGCTGGTCCGGCAGTTCGTGCAAGATGCCGCGGCCGCGCCCGATGAAGGGCGCGGGGATGTCGGCGGTCAAGCACAAGATCGGCGTGCACGCGCCTAGCGCCGTGCACAGCGCCGCGCCGGCATTGAGCACGCCTGGCCCGGGTACCACCGTGAACACACCCATCTTGCCGCTGCTCTTGGCGTAGCCGAAAGCAAGGTACGCGGCCGCTTGTTCGTGCCGCGCCGTAACGAAACGGATGCGCTCGCCGGCGCCGTGCAGTGCGTCCATTAAATCGTATGTGTGCGCGCCGGGAATACCGAATACAGTGTCGACGCCATGGCGTAACAGCGATGCAACGATGGCTTGGCCGGTGGTCATAGCAGGCATATTGAGTCCTTGCGAGTAGAGGAGCGCGCGGATCAGTCGACGCTACAGTTTAACCGCGCGCGCCGTCACGCCCGCGTGACGCATGCTTACGGGATTTGCGCGTAGCGAATCCCGCGCGCGATCACGTTCGCGCGGCGCAGCAGTGTTCGATCGTTGCGCGCTTTGTCGTAGTAGCGCGGGTTAGGAATCATGGCGGCCAAACGTGCCGCTTGGCCGGCCGATAGGCTGGCGGAGCCGGTGCGGTAATAGTGGCGCGCCGCCGCCTCGGCGCCGAACACGCCGTTGCCCCATTCGATCACATTCAAATAGATCTCGAAAATGCGCCGCTTGCTCATCATCTTTTCCAGCATCATGGTGATGAGCGCTTCTTCCAGTTTGCGCCAAGGCGTGCGCTTGCTGGAGAGAAACAGATTCTTGGCCAGCTGCTGCGAAATGGTGGAGCCACCCGCGACGACTTTGCCCTTCTTGGCGTTTTTCTCCATGGCGCGCTGGATCGCTTCCCAGTCGAAGCCCTCGTGGTCGGTGAAATTGGAATCTTCCGCGGCGATCACGGCGCGCTTGAGCAGCGGCGAGATTTGCTGGTAAGGCACCCACTTGTGGCGCAATTCCGCGTCGGGGTCCTTCGCTTGCAGAATCTCCAGCCGGTCTTCCATGAATGCGCTGCTGGACGGGTTGTGATCGACCCACCACCACACGTGCAGGAAAATCCACACTTGGTAGAGCAGAATAAAGCCGAAGAAAGCGGTGAACGCCCAGCCGATCCAAAACCAAATGCTATGGCCGCGCATGCGCGCGGGCAGCGAAACGAGATACCGAAGAACTGCGGCGAGAGAGCGTGTAGCGGCGGGGCGAGATCGGCTTACCGTCCGGGCCATTTACTCGCTCAGCGTTGGCGCTATCTTTTCATTTGGCTTGGTCACGTAGCCGCGCCTAGTGACTGGCGCAGCATTGCGAGCACAGGCTTCGTGTCCGGATGCACGCCGCGCCAGAGGAAGAACGACTCGGCCGCCTGCTCGACCAACATGCCGAGACCGTCGCTGCAACGCGCCGCGCCCTGGGCCACGGCGAACTGCAAAAACGGCGCCGCTCCTTTGCCGTACACCATATCGTAGGCGAGCGAGCCGGGGGCAAATACGCCCGCAGGCAGCGCCGGGGCTTCGTTGTTTAAACCACTGGAAGTCGCGTTGATGACGACATCGCAGCGCATGCCCGCCAACTCGTGCAAGCCGCGCGCCTCCAGGCGCTCCGGTCTGGCCGCGCTCTGCGCGACGAGCGCAAGCAGCGCGCGCGCTTTTTCCATGGTGCGGTTGGCGATGGTGAGTTTTTCGATGCCGGCGTTCAGCAGTGGCAATACGACTCCCTGCGCCGCACCACCGGCGCCGATCAGCAACACGTGCGTGCCGGCGAGCGCAAAGCCCAAGCGTTGCTGGATATCGTTGACCAAGCCAGCGCCGTCAGTGTTGTCGCAATGAATCGCGTCGCCGTCGAAGCGCAAGAAGTTCGCTGAACGTGCGGCCAATGCGCGGTCGCTGGCGTGCGTAGCCAACTCGAAAGCGGCCAGCTTGAACGGCAGCGTCACGTTCATGCCTTTGCCGCCGGTTTCTCTGAATCCCAGCACCGCGCCTTCAAAGCCGCCAATGGGCCCGAGGATGCGCTCGTAGCTGATGTCTTGGCCGGTCTGGCGCGCAAACGCTGCGTGGATCTCGGGCGACTTGCTATGAGCGATGGGATTGCCGATGACGGCGTAGCGGTCCATTCTATGTTTACGGGTGACGAGTGACGGAGTTACAAGCTTGGACGCGGCGACTTACTAGTCACGTGTTGCTCGTCATCGCTTCCTACCCCTGCTTCCACGGCAAACCCGCCGCACGCCAGCCGCCAACGGTATTGCGATGACCGTTGGCGTCTTTATCGCCTTCGAATCCCTGCAGCACGTTGTAGCAATCCAGGTAGCCGGCTTGCGTGGCAGCTACCGCAGCGTTGTGCGAGCGCGCCCCGGAGCGGCACACGAACATGACGATCGATTCTTTGTCGACTTGCGTCTTGAGCTCGTCGAGAAACTTCGGGTTCGGTTGGCTACCCGGGTAAGTAAGCAGTTCAATCTGAATACTGCCGGGAATCATGCCGACATACTCCCACTCGGCGCGTGTGCGCACGTCGACCATCTTGGCGTTTGCGGCTTGCGTCATGAGTTGGTAGGCTTCGGCGGGTAACAGCGCCCCTTCGTACGGCAAGTTCATGTCTTGCGCGCGCTGTTGCGCCGTCTTGAGAATTTCCGATACCGTTGCCATACGGCCACTCCGGCGAAAGAGCAGAATTCTATTACAGCCCCCGGCGCAGCAACGAACCAGGTGCACCGAGACGCGAGGGAGAGTCGAGCAATGGAAAATCCTTACCTGACGCCCAAGGCGCGCGTGGACGACGAGCACCCGGCAGCACCCGGCGCGCAGCGTGATATCAGCAGGTGGGTTGTGTGGGGGCTTTACGCGCAAGTGGCGATCGCCGTCATCGCGTTGATCTCTGGCCTCATGGAGTACCAACTGCTTACTCAGTTTCAGCAAGGGCAGTTCAGCGAAGGACCGGCGGCCGAGGCCGCAGGTGCCGCCAACGATCGCCGCCAAGCGGTGATCGGGATCCTGCAAGTGCTGATCTTTATCGCTTCCGGTGTGGCAATTTTGGTGTGGATATACCGTGCCAACGCGAATGTGCGCAGCCTCGGCGCGCAGGGTATGAAGTTCACGCCGGGTTGGGCGGTCGGCTGGTTTTTTGTCCCCTTTGCTAATCTGTTCATGCCTTACCGGGCGCTCAAGGAGCTTTGGCAAGCGAGCGCCGCGCCGCACGCTTGGACGAACGAAAAGGTTTCGGGTTTGTTTCCCATATGGTGGACGTTGTGGATCGTCTCCGGTGTTGCTGGACAGATCGCCTTTCGCTTGGCCTTACGTGCGCAAAGCATCGACGCGCTGCTGGGCGCAAACGTCGCCGCACTGATCTCTGATATCGTTTCCATCCCGCTCGCCCTCGTGTTCATGGTGATAGTCAAGCGCATTGCAGCGATGCAAGCGCTCGGCGTCCTCGCCACGCCGGAGCGCAATCTCGCAGTTACATAGAAGGCCACACCATGATTGCTATTGCCCAGCGTTACTTGCTTCACTCGCTGTTGCTGGTTTCGACACTGCTTGGCGCGGCCACTGCCGAGCAGGCCAAAGAGTTGGAGAAAGCATTCGCCGCGTGGCTAGCCGCACCGGAGCAAACCGGCGCTGCGCCTAAGCGCACCAAATACCTGACCAGCATGCCGACCAAACTGCCCGGCGGTGCATCAGCGGAGGTACACATCGTGGAATACGAGACGAAGGAGGGTGTTTACGGCAAAGGCTTCGTGAACCCGGTGCCGATGTCGTTCGGGCCGCTGCCCTACAAGAGCTGGAGCAACGCCGATTTGGTAACGGCCTATACCGGTTGGCTGATGCTGGCGAGCGGACTCGAAGGCAAGACCATTGTCACCGATTTCAAGCCGCAGACCGAGCAGGCGCTACAGCGCGATCTCAAGAAGCAAGGCCTGAGCAACATCGTCATCAAAGAGAAATACCGCATCGACGCGGCAGAGCTGTTCGAGTTTCAAGCGAAGAAGGGCGCCAAGCAGTTCTTCGGCGCGGGGCAACCGGGCGCGGCGATCCTATTTGAGCAGGGCGCACCAGAAACGGCGCTGCCGATTATTTACTTGTTTTTAGGGAAATTGCAGCGCGGCGAGCTCTAGGTTCTAGTTGCACCGTGTTGGTGCGTATCGGGTCGTTTGGGCACCATTGCAGTGCAGGAGAAGGGCCTTACTTCCTCTAAGTGCTTGTGGCAAAATCCTGTTTTGCGTTCCTCGCACGGGCATGCTTTCTGCAAAGCATCTGCCTACTCACCGATTTCTAACGTGAAATGCTCGGAATCACTCCGGCTTCCTATCGTCTTGCTTCTTAGGAGAAAAACATGGCAGTCGCCGATGTAATGAAAATGCTGAAGGACAACGAAGTCAAATTCGTTGATCTGCGCTTTACCGATACCCGCGGCAAGGAGCAGCACGTATCCGTGCCGGTGAAGGCATTTGGGGAGGATAAGTTCACCGCAGGCCACGCGTTCGATGGTTCGTCCATCGCCGGCTGGAAAGGGATTCAAGCCTCCGACATGTTGTTGATGCCAGATCCCGATTCCGCCGTGATGGATCCGTTCCGCGATGAACCCACGCTCAATTTGACCTGCGATGTACTCGAACCCGCGGACGGCAAAGGCTACGACCGCGACCCGCGCACCATCGCCAAGCGCGCCGAAGCCTATCTAAAAGCGAGTGGCGTCGGCGATGTGGCCTACTTCGGCCCCGAGCCTGAGTTTTTCATTTTCGATTCCGTTACCTGGCACGTTGATATGTCGGGCTCCTCGGTGCGGATCGAAACGGAAGAAGCGCCCTGGAGCTCTAAGGAGCGCTATGAAGGCGGCAATATGGGCCATCGTCCGCCCGTCAAAGGCGGCTACTTCCCGGTGCCGCCGGTCGATTCGCTGCAAGACATCCGCTCCGCCATGGTACTCGCGCTGGAAGAGATGGGTGTGGAAGTCGAGGTGCACCATCACGAAGTGGCCGCGCCCGGCCAGTGCGAGATCGGCACCAAGTTCAATTCGCTGGTCAAGCGTGCTGATTGGTCGCAGATTCTGAAGTATGTCGTGCACAACGTCGCGGCTTCCTACGGCAAGACGGCGACTTTCATGCCGAAGCCGATCGTCGGCGAC
>CAZAWU010000050.1:0-14797 GCA_964488915.1 uncultured Burkholderiales bacterium | reverse complement strand
ACCAGTCGATCTGGAAGGGTGGGCAGAACCTGTTCTCCGGCAACGGCTACGCCGGTCTGTCGGAGTTCGCGCTGTACTACATCGGCGGCATCATCAAGCACGCACGCACCCTGAACGCTATCACCAACCCCGGTACCAATTCGTACAAGCGCCTGGTGCCCGGCTTTGAGGCGCCGATCAACTTGGCCTACTCCGCGCGTAACCGCTCGGCGGCGATCCGCATCCCGCACGTCAGCAGCCCGAAAGCGCGCCGTATCGAAGTGCGTTTTCCGGACCCGACCTGCAACCCATACTTGGCGTTCGCCGCGATGATGATGGCGGGCCTCGACGGCGTGCAGAACAAGATCCACCCCGGCGATCCGATCGACAAGAACCTCTACGATCTGCCGCCGGAAGAAGCCAAGAAGGTGCCGAGCGTATGCTCCTCGCTCGACATGGCGCTCGATTATCTCGACAAGGACCGCGAGTTCCTTACCCGCGGCGGGGTGTTCAGCGACGATATGATCGACGCTTACATCGAACTGAAGATGGAAGAGGTCACGCGCTTCCGCATGACTACGCATCCAGTTGAATACGACATGTATTACAGTCTTTAAAAGAGGCGCGGGGGTACCCCCTGCCCCGCGCGCGTTCTGCAGGCGGAGTCGATGGAATTGGGCGCGCGGCGCGCGCCTTGAAGGAAAGAGCAAAGACGGCCGGCAAAAGCTAGCGTTGTTGAGAAGGGCGGGTTTTACCCCGCCCTTTTTGTTTACTTTTTCGAGCGGCATTTGCTGGTACCATGGCCGCTTCGATAGTTGAGTTGTGTGCAGTACTGGCATGACTAATTCATCAGAATGCTTAACACGCTTGATTCTCTGGTTCATACCCTCCTGGTTTTGTGGTTTTCGGTGACCGCCGGGCCGATCTACAAGTACGTCGACGATCAAGGCAATGTCACTTACTCGAACTCGCCGCAGCCCGGGGCGAAAATCATCGTGCTCGACGCCGCGCCGCCACCGCCCGCGCCGGCCGCTGAGCCGCGCGGCGGCGATGCCCCGCCTGCACGTGAGGCCCCACGCAAGCAAGCCACGCCGATTAATTTCCCGCGTGTTGATTCCGATACTCAGCGCAAGCGCGATGCCTCGCGCCGCAACATTCTGCAAGAAGAACTAAAGAGCGAACAGAAGGCGCTGGCGGAAGCGAAAAAGGCCCTTGCAGAGGGCGAAGCCACGCGGTTAGGCAACGAGCGCAACTATCAGAAGTACCTCGAGCGCGTACAAGGCTTGAAAGACGCGGTGCAGACGCACCAGAAAAACGTCGAAGCGATTCAAAAGGAACTCGCCAACTTGTGAGGCGAGTTTGCGCCTGCGCAGGCGCACCTGGGTAGGGCGGCATACTTGGCTCGCTTATTGCGAGGTTCGCTAAGTATGCTGCTTTATAGAGCCCGCTTCGCCCCGTCTTAGTGCCATGGTGCTGCCTGTTCTCACTGGCCTCGACCTATTGGCCACCGCCGTGCTTATCGTCGATGAGCAGTTGCGCATTCGCTATGCAAACCCGGCCGCCGAGCACCTGCTCGAGCTGAGTAACCGCCACCTGCCGGAAGAGCCGCTCACTCAAGTATTCAACGGCGCGCAAGCGCTCGCCACTACGACCCGGCTCGCGCTGGACAACGCAACGACCTACCTGGAACACGACATCGCGCTGACACCGCTCGGGCGCGCGCAATTGCGCTTGGATTGCACCGTCACTCCGATTCAAGGTGCCGAGCGTGCGGCGCTGCTGGAATTTCGTTTGCTCAATCAGCAGATCAAGGCTGAGCGCGAACTGCGCGCGCTGCAAGAAGGCCAGCTCAACCGCGAACTCATCCGCAACCTCGCGCACGAGATCCGCAACCCGCTGGGCGGCATCCGCGGTGCCGCGCAGCTTCTGGAAAACGAACTCGAGCGCAAAGATCTGACCGAGTACACGCGCGTCATCATCAAGGAAGCCGATCGTCTGCAAGCGCTGCTCGACCGCCTGCTGGCGCCCAACCGCTTGCCCAAAAGTGAGGCGCTCAACGTGCACGAAGTGCTCGAACAGGTGCGCAGCGTGATCATGGCGGAGTTTCCGCGCGGCCTCAGCGTCGTGCGCGACTACGATCCAAGCTTGCCCGATCTGCATGGCGATAAGCAGCAGCTCACGCAAGCGTTCTTGAACATCGTGCGCAACGCTGCGCAAGCGCTGCAAAGCCCGCGTGAGCCAGGCAGCGTGAGCGGCGGCGAGAACGCCATCATTCTGCGCACACGTGCCGCGCGCCGCGTGACGATTGCGAAGAAAACCTATCGCCTAGCGCTTTGCGTGCAGGTCATCGACAACGGTCCCGGCATCCCGCAGGAACTGCACGACAAGATTTTCTTCCCGCTGTTCTCGGCGCGCGAAGGCGGCACCGGACTTGGCCTGACTATTGCTCAGAGTTTTATCAACCAACAGCGCGGCACCATCGAAGTGGAAAGCGTGCCGGGCCGCACATGCTTTACGGTAATGTTGCCCGTTCATAGTTAGAGAATCGAGTGTGCTTGATTCTCGACAAATCTCCCCGCGCCCTACGTGTTATGAAGAGGGCGGCGGTGGGGCGAGGGGAAGCGAATGAAAGAGCTAGCATGAAACCAGTTTGGATAGTCGATGACGACCAATCGATCCGTTGGGTGATCGAGAAGGCTTTGACGCGCGAGAACATCGAGTACAAGACGTTCGCCAGCGCGACCGACGCGCTCTCCGCGCTGGAAGACGAGCGGGACGATCCGCAAGTCGTGGTCACCGACATTCGCATGCCGGGCGGCTCCGGCCTAGATTTGCTGCAAAAACTAAAAGCGCATTCGCCGCAGCTACCGGTCATCATTATGACCGCGTACTCCGATCTCGACAGCGCGGTATCCGCGTTTCAAGGCGGGGCGTTCGAATACTTACCGAAGCCGTTCGATGTCGCGCAAGCGGTGGAGTTGATCCGCCGAGCCATGGATGAGAGCGAGCGCAGCGCGCGCCCAGCCGTGAAAACGGAAGCGAGCGCGCCGTTGCTGGGTAAGGCACAGGCAATGCAGGATGTGTTTCGCGCCATCGGCCGCTTGTCGCAGTCGAGCGCCACCGTGCTGATCACGGGCGAATCCGGCACCGGCAAAGAGCTGGTTGCGCGCGCGTTGCACGATCATAGTCCACGCGCCGGCAAACCGTTCATCGCCATCAATACCGCGGCGATTCCGAAGGAGTTGCTCGAGTCGGAATTGTTCGGCCACGAGCGCGGGGCTTTCACCGGCGCGCAGACTATGCGGCGCGGGCGCTTCGAGCAAGCCGAAGGCGGCACGCTGTTTCTGGACGAGATCGGCGACATGCCGGCGGACTTGCAGACACGCCTGTTGCGCGTGCTCGCCGATGGGCAGTTCTACCGTGTCGGCGGCCATCAACCGATTACCGCGAGCGTGCGCGTCATCGCCGCCACGCATCAAGACCTGGAAGCGCGCGTGAAGCAGGGATTGTTCCGTGAGGACTTGTTCCATCGCTTGAACGTGATTCGCTTGCGCTTGCCGAGCCTGCGCGAGCGGCGCGAAGACATTCCTTTGCTGGCGCGCCACTTCCTGCAGAAAAGCGCGCGCGAACTGGGCGTAGAAGCGAAGCGCTTGTCGGACGCCGCGCTGCGCTACTTGTCCGCGCTGGATTTTCCGGGCAATGTGCGCCAGTTGGAGAATCTCTGCCATTGGCTTACCGTCATGGCGCCGGGCGTGAACGTCGATGTCGCCGATTTGCCGCCCGAGTTTCGTGAGGCACCGGCTGAAGCTGGTGCGGCGAATTGGCTGTCGCAGCTGGAAAAACTGGTTGCACTCGACCTCGCGCGCGGCAAGACGCGCATCATGCCGGTGCTGGTAGATCAGTTCGAGCGCGCGCTCATCGTCAAAGCGCTTGAGCACACCGGCGGGCGCCGCATCGAAGCGGCCAATCTGCTGGGCTTAGGTCGCAACACGCTTACGCGCAAGATTCAAGAACTCGGCATCGATAGCAAGTCCGGGGACGGCGCAGAGTAGCTTCCCACCCCGCCGGGTTTGGTGCGCACCAATGTGTTTATACAATCGGTGGTACAGACTGAAGAATGGCTATCACATTCATTCTTTGTTGAATACAATTGATGGTATAAGCTATCCCATCACTTGTTCGCGTTCCTATGGAGGCTGTCCTGCTGCGCCGCTGGTGGCTGATGTTCGGTTGGGTCTTCGTCGCGCTGGTGGTCTACTTTTCGCTCGCGCCCGCTCTGCCGAGCGCTGCGCAGAAGATCTGGGACAAAGCTTCGCACCTGCTCAGCTATGCGTGGCTCATGTTGTGGTTCGCGCAGCTGCACGAAGCGCTGACGCACAAGGCGCGCGTCGCGCTCGCGCTCGTGGGGCTCGGTATCGCGCTGGAACTCTTGCAGGGCGCCGGCAGCACTCGGCACGCGGATCCCTTCGATGCTCTGGCAAATATACTCGGCGTCAGCGCGGGGCTGCTGCTCAGTCTCACGCCTGCGGGCAACCTATTGCGGCGATTGCAGGCCAAATTCTGATTGGTAGTGCTTCGCAATAGTGCGGCCGGTGCTTCTGCCCAAAGGCCTATAATTGTGCAAGTCCTTTCCGAGGAGAGTTTACTGTGGCGCGAGTACTGACGATTATCACGGCCTTGTTCATCGCATTCACCGTGTTCGCTCCGGTCGATGCCGAAGCGGGCCGGCGTTTCGGCGGCGGGCGCTCGAGCGGTATGCAGCGCCAGATGCCGCCGCAGCAAGCGCCGGCGGCGCGGCCCGATCAGCAACAGCAACAAGCCGGTGCCGCACAGCGATCGGGCGCATCGCGCTGGCTTGGGCCACTCGCGGCGTTTGGGTTGGGCGCGCTGTTCATGTCCATGTTCGGCGGTAGCGCGTTAGCCGGCTTCCTGGGCAACGTACTCATGATCATTCTGCTGATTGCGGCGGTGCGCTTCATCATGCGCATGTGGCAAGCGAAGAGCGTTCCCACGCAGCAGCCGCTGCGCTACGCCGCGAATGCGCCGGGCGCTGCGGGCGGCGCGGACCGCCAGATGGATTTCAGCGGTCTAGCGCGCACGCCGATCGACACGCCCTCGCCGGTGCGCTACCCGCCCGGCTTCGATGCGGAGGCATTTCTACGTCAGGCCAAAGTGTCCTTCATCCGCTTGCAGGCCGCGAACGACAGCGGCGATCTGAATGATATCCGCGACTACACCACGCCGGAGCTCTACGCCGAAATCGCGATGCAAATCCAAGAACGCGGCGGCGCCAAGCAACGTGTGGAAGTCATGAAACTGGACGCGGAGATCGTCGACGTGGTCACCGAGGGCGATCGCCAAATCGCCAGCGTGCGCTTCAGCGGCCTCATTCGAGAGGACGACGGCGCGGCAGAGGACTTCCGCGAAGTCTGGCACGTCGTCAAGGAAAGCAACGACGCCAAGTCGCCTTGGATGATCGCTGGGATACAGCAGCTCTAAATAGCGTTCGGGATGCGCGGTGGGGTGCGCGGCGTGCACCCCGAATGTCGCGGCACGCGTGCTGCGCGCTTACAACTGCACACTAGTAGTTGCGAATTGCGCCGCTTTGACTTTGCGCACAGCGGCGCGCTACTCTTCAGTTGCGATTAAGAAGACTGAAAATAGGAGCGCGCCGTGTTCTCGAAGCCAGGCAGCCGAGCTGTATCAAAATCTTTACAACTTCGCTTCATTCTCTCCGCGGTTTGCGTTGCGCTTGTCCTGTTCGCTGCGCCACGTGCCCGTAGCCAAAGCACTCACCAAGATCCTGCTGGGCGTTATGCGCTGAGCGTGCCGAAAGGTTGGAGCATCGCCAACGCGAGCGCACAAGCACTTGTGCTCACGGCGCGCGACGCCTCCGTCACAGTGACGTTCTCTGAACAAAGCGACCCGCAAGCGGTGATCGATGCGATCGTCGATCAGGTGGCATCGCAATGGCAGGATTTCGAGGAGATCAAAGACGGTTCCACTTCGCTCGGCGCCCAGCGCGGCGTCTTCGTGCTGTGCTCCGGCAAGAACCCGAAAGGTGTCGCGTCGTACTTCCGAGTGGCCGCAGCGCCCATGGCTGGTGGCGTGCTGGTCATGATGGCCTCTGTGCCGCAAGCGCGCTTCGCTGAACTGAAAGGCGGTCTCGACGCGCTCGAACGCGGCGTCGCTAAAGCGGGCGGCAAAGGCGCATCTGCGGGCGCCGCCGCAGGCGAGCCGAACAAACCCGATGGTCGCCTCGCGGCGTTGGAAAAAGCTTACGCCGACGGCGTGTTGACCAAGGAAGAATTCGATGCGAAGAGGCGCGCACTGGCTCCAAACGGCAAGGAGCCACCCACGGCCGCCAAGGAAGCGAAGCCGGCAAAATCCGCCGGCGCCGACAAGAACGCCAAGTACTACCGCATGCGCTACGTGAAAGTGATGGACAGCCAAGGCTGGGGCCAGCCGGTCGAGGCCTTCCGCATGCTAATCCCCTCGGACTGGAAGAGCGAAGGCGGCGTCAACTGGGTGCCGAACGTCGCGTGCCCCGGCAACATCTTGCAGCTCAACTTCCGCGCCACCGCGCCGGACGGCGTTACCGGCATCGAGTTTTGGCCGGTCTACAACTGGGTCTCCGCCGACGAGCCGATGACGCAGCAAATCCTGCAGCAGCAAGCGCAGAACGGCCAAGGGTGTCAGCCTGGCCCGGCGGTCGGCGCGGCGGATTTTTTGCGCGGCATGGTTGTGCCGCAGCTGCGGCGTGGCGCGCAAATCGTGTCAGCCGAACGTTTAGAAACCGCCACGCGCGCGCTGCAAAAAAGCTTGGAGCCACTGAATCAGCAATTCGCCGCGGGCAATCTACCGGTGCAGCGCGTCGCCGACGCCGGACGGGTGCGCATCGCCTATCAAGCGAATGGGCGTGACGTGGAGGAGTGGATCAGTGCCAACGTCTACGCCACCATCTCCATGATGATGAGCACCGCCGGCGCCATGCAGGGCGACTTGAACGCGAAGACGCGCTCTTATCAACTCATCGGCCAAGATATCCTCGTCTCGCGTGCCCCGCGCGGCCGACTCGACGCCAATGGCGAGTTGTTTGCGCTCATGTTCGGCTCGGTGCAAGTCAACCCGCAATACCTAGCTGCGGTGACGCAGTTCTTCGCCAACATTGCGCGCATCAACCAACAAGCAGTCGCCGATCGCCAACGCATCTGGCGCGACGCGCAAGCGCACATCGAAAAAACACGCGCGGAGACTTATCAATACCAGCAGCAAGTCCAAGACCGCATCAATGAACAGTTTGGGCAAACCATCCGGGGCGTGGAAACGTACGTCGACGCACGCAGCAACGAGCGCTTGGAACTCTCCGCGAATTTCAATCAGGCATGGCGGCACCCGAACGGCGACGTGATCCTCTCAAATTCGCCGAACTTCGATCCGCGCGTAGTGTTTCAGGAAGATTGGCGCGAGCTGAAGAAGGGGCCGTGAGTCGCACCGTGCGGCCGTGCGATGCGCGTCCTTGCGGTTCAGTAGAATCGGTGCGCCGCGAGCCTTACCCCAGCGTGACAACAACCGGCGCGTGGTCCGACGGTCGCTCTAGTTTGCGCGGTGCCCTGTCAATGCTGCAAGACGCACACGCGCTCGCGAGCGCATCGCTTAGCAAGATGTGATCGATGCGCAAACCCATGTTGCGGCGAAACGCCATCATGCGGTAGTCCCACCAGCTGAAGCTCTTTTCGGGTTGCTCGAATAAACGGAAGCTGTCTTTGAGGCCGAGGCTGAGCAAGGCGCGCAACGCAGCGCGCTCCTTGTCGGACACGAGTACTTGGCCTTCCCAGCCTTTCGGATCGTGCACGTCGCGGTCTTCCGGCGCGATGTTGAAATCGCCGAGCACGGCGAGTTTGGGGTAGCGTTGCAGTTCGCTACGCAACCATTCGTTGAGCGCCGCGAACCAGGCGAGTTTGTACTGATACTTTTCCGATTCGACGCTTTGACCGTTGGGTACATAGACGCAGACCACGCGCACGGCGTGGTACGTCAATGCCAACACGCGCTTCTGTTCGTCGAGAAAATTGGGCAGCCCGGCGCTCAGTTCGGTGGCTTCACCACGGCTCAAGATCGCCACGCCGTTGTAAGCCTTTTGTCCACTGAACGCGGCGGCGTAGCCGGCTTCGCGGATCGCGTCTATGGGGAATTGCGCGTCTTCGAGCTTGGTTTCCTGCAAGCACAGCACATCCGGCTGATGCTGGTGCAACCAGGCGAGTACATGAGGCAGGCGAACGTTGAGCGAATTAACGTTCCACGTGGCCAGCTTCATCCGTTGTCGGGTTTTGCTGCCTCGTTGGTGGTGGGCGCGGGCGGCTGGACCGCTGGAGTTCGGGGAGTTTGCGCGTTGGTGTTGGCGTTCGTCGCGGCATCCTGGTTTGCCGGTTTGGGCTCGGTGCGGCGCGCCTGTTCGGGCTTCACGCCGGGGTTGGTCTTGGGATAGCCGGCTTCATCGAGCGCGCCGTTCCATGCATCGGCGGCGAAGCCTTTCAAGTGTTTGAGTTTGCCCACCACTAGCGTGGGTACTTCGAGCGCGCCTACCAGTTTGGTCAGCGCGTTGGCGGCATCTTTCGAAGTCGAAGGGTCTTTTTGCAGATACGGCACGCCGCGTTTCTCAAGCAGTTGGCGCGCCAGGCTGCACGGCTCGCCGCAGTCGTTAGCGTACATCAGGATGGGAAACTTCTTGGCGGCCTCGCGCGTGGCGTAGGGTAGCGCGGCGTCAGCGGCCTTGTCGGCGGCCGCGCGCTTCTCGATCTTTTTCGCGCTCCTCGGCGGCGGCATGTCGCTGTAGGTGATGCGCCCTTGTTCATCCACGTAGCGGTAAAGGTCAGCCGCCTGCGCGGAGATCGCCCACCAAACCAAACACAGCGCCGCTGCAAATCTCATCATGCGATTCCCGGATCGTTTCGCAAAGTATAGAGGAAATGAACGCGCGAAATGGAAATTTGGCTACGCTTGCAAGAGAGTAACTCGACGTTGCCATAGATTACATTTAGCAACAAGAGCTTAGCGCCACGCTGTTGCGTCGATTGCACGCGGCTCCGTTACCCAGGAGAAAGTCTGGCTACGGTTGTGTTAGGCCACCGCCAATCCGTTGTGCCGCAACAACGCGTCCACGGTCGGCTGGCGTCCGCGGAACGCAACGAACGATTCCATCGCCGGCCGGCTGCCGCCCACCGCAAGAATTTCTTCACGGAAGCGCTGTCCGGCTTGCTGGCTGAGCACGCCCAGTTCTTCGAACAAAGCGTATGCATCGGCCGAGAGCACTTCCGCCCACTTGTAGCTGTAGTAGCCGGCCGCGTAACCGCCCGCAAAGATGTGCGAGAAACTGTTCTGGAAGCGGTTGTATGGTGGGTAGTTGACCACCGCGACGCGCTTGCGAATGCCGTCGAGCAGTTGCTGCGGCGTTTGGCTGCCTAGCGGGTCGAAGTCGTGATGCAGATGCATGTCGAACAGGGAAAATTCGATCTGGCGCATCATTTGCATGCCGCTCTGAAAATTCTTCGCCGCGACCATCTTTTCATACAGCTCGCGCGGCAAATTCGCACCGGTGTCTACGTGCCGCGTCATGTGCTCGAGCACGTCCCATTCCCAGCAGAAGTTCTCCATGAATTGGCTCGGCAGTTCGACCGCGTCCCATTCCACACCGTTGATGCCCGCCACACCCAACTGCTCGACGCGCGTGAGAAGGTGGTGCAAGCCGTGGCCGAACTCGTGAAACAGCGTCATCACCTCGTCGTGCGTGAACAGCGCCGGGCGCAGTTTACCGTCCTCGCCTTTGACCGGCGCGGGGAAATTGCAGTTGAGGTAGGCCACCGGTGTTTGGATGCCGGTGCCTCTGCGCCGGCGCGTGATCGCATCGTCCATCCAGGCGCCGCCGCGTTTGGTCGCGCGCGCGTAGAGATCCATGTAGAACTGGCCGACCAGCGCGCCGCCAGCATCGCGGATATCGAAAAATTTCACGTCCGGATGCCACGAGGGTGCTTGCGATGGCGATATACCCAAGCCATATATCGTTTGAATAACACGAAACATGCCATCTAAAGCGATATCCTCAGGGAAGTACTGCTTAACTTCCTGCTCGGAAAAGGCGTAACGCTTGGCGCGCAGCTTCTCCGACGCGTAGCCAATATCCCAAGCTTGCAGCGTGTCCAAGCCGAGTTCGGTGCGCGCGAATTCGCGCAGTTCTTGCATGTCGCGCTCGGCGAAGCGCTTGGCTTTCGCGCCGAGATCCTCCAAGAACGCCAACACTTCTTCCGGTGACTGCGCCATCTTCGGCACCAGCGACACTTCGGCGAAGCTGCGATAGCCGAGCAATTGCGCTTCTTCGCGCCGCAGCTTGAGCATGGCGTTGATGTTCGCCGTGTTATCGAGATTCGCATCGCCGAACTCGGAAGCGCGCGTGCAGTAGGCGTGGTACAGCTTCTCGCGCAAGCCGCGGTTCTCCGCGTACTGCATCACGGGGAAGTAGCATGGCATGCGCAGCGTCAGCTTCCATCCGGCTTTGCCTTCGCTTTGCGCTTCGGCCGCGGCGGCGGCAAGCACATCGTCGGGGACGCCGCGCAGCATGTCCTTATCTTCGATGTACCACGCGAACGCGTTGGTCGCGTCGAGCAAATTCTCTTCGAACTTCGCGGCGAGGGAGGAAAGCTCTTCCTGAATCTGCTTGAAGCGCGCCTTCTTGTCGGCAGGCAGTTCCGCACCGCCTAGACGGAAATCGCGCAGATCGTTCTCGATAATCTTCTTTTGTGCTCGATTGAGCGTCTCGAACGCGGAAGAGGCCCGCAGTTGCTTGAACTTCGCGAACAAGCCTTCGTCCTGTCCGACCTCCGCATGGAACTGCGCGATCTTCGGTAGATTGGCGTTGTAGACTTCGCGCAATTCCGGTGAATCCATGACGCTGTGCAAGTGGCCGACTTGGCCCCAAGCGCGCGCGAGACGCTCGCCGGCGTCCTCCATCGGCTGGACGAAGTTCTCCCAGGTCGGCGCAGCCGGATCGGCTTTTAGTTTCTCGATCTGCGCGCGGTTTTCCGTCAGCAACGTGTCCACTGCGGGCGTGACATGCTCGACCTTGATATCGGAAAATCGCGGTAGACCGGAGAAGTCGAGTAACGGGTTCATTTATTCGGCTTTCAAGCAAACGAAAGTGGGCCGCGCCGTTGAAGCGTACGGCAAAAGGAATGAGACACAATATTATAAAGACTCGGCCGCCACGTTCTGGTTCAATCGCGCTTCATGCCCAAACCGAACCGCCACGCAAAACCCATGGACGCCAACGCCGCCGCCACGCCCAAGCCGAGCGCACGCTTCGACTTGATCGATGTGCTGCGCGGTATCGCTCTCGCCATGATGTTCGCTTACCACTTCTGTTTCGACCTCAACTATTTCGGCGTGCTCAAGCAAGACTTCTACAACGATGTGCGTTGGATCGCCTGGCGCACTGTGATCTTGAGTTCGTTCCTGTTCTTGGCGGGTGTGGGCCTGAGCCTCGCGCAAGCGGCCGGCTGGTCTTGGACGCGCTATTGGCGGCGCCTATCGCAGATCGCCGGCTGCGCGGTCTTGGTGAGCGTCGGCAGCTACCTCGCGTTTCCCGATAGCTGGATTTACTTCGGCGTGCTGCATCATATCGCGCTGGCGAGCATTCTGGCGCTGCCGTTCTTGCGCGCACCGCGCGTTGCGTTAGTACTCGGAGTCGTGTTGATTGCGCTGGGTGCATCCGCGCAGCACACTTTCTTCGATGCCAAGCCGTGGCATTGGTTCGGGCTCATGACGTTCAAGCCGCGCACGGAGGACTACGTGCCGCTCTTGCCGTGGTTCGGGGTGGTGCTGATCGGCATCGGCCTGGGCTACTTTGCCGCTCAGCCGCTAGGGAAAACGCGCCGGTCAGCCTGGCGGGCACGCGCCTTGCCGCTGCGCGCACTTGCGTGGGCTGGCCGTCACAGTCTATTGCTCTACATGGTGCACCAACCAATTTTAATCGGCCTGCTGGCACTAATTCTTGGGATACCCGGTGCTCGCTAGCCGCGTCGCCGCCATCCTGCCCAGAAAGCTATTCCAACTAGCGCTAGCACGCTCGGCTCATCCACCGCTGCCGGAAGTGCCGCGAACAGGGCGTTGCCGAGCACCGCGTGCACACTGGCCGTGGGGTGGATGCCGTCCCAGAAAAGAAACTCGCTCGGGTCGGCGCATACGCTTCCACCGCCCGTGAACAACAGGTCGTCTCCCGTGTAACAGCGTCCGGTGATATTGGTGAGGCCAAGCGCCGCCGGATCGGCCACCACCTGCTGCAGCAAGCCGAAGAGGTCGAAGCTAATCAGATCCGGATTCTGGAAGCTCGCCAACGCCCCAGCAAGCGCGGTGTTGAAGCCGACAGTCACTTGTGCGGCGAACTGCGAGACGGCTGGATTGTTCTGCTCGGTGACGCGTGGCACCAACGCGACGTTGGGCGCGTTCGGCACCAGGAAGTTGCGCGCACCGCGTGCGCTCAGGGTGCCGATAACTGTGGCGAGGTCGCCCACTGCGTTGGCGATCGCCGCCTGCGCGATCGCTGTGGCATTAGCCGGATCGGCGCCAGCAGCGCGGATCGCGTCCTGCAAGTTATTGCTGCCGGCGAACACGACGTAGAGTGCGTTTGGATCGACGCTGACGTTGGCGGCATTGAACTGGCTCAGCTGGGACAGTACGTCGAAATCCACGTCCACGCTTTGTCCCGGGAATAGCACCGGCGCAAGCACCTCGAACGCATGAGTGTCGGTACGCGCCCCGCCGTAGGCGAAGTTGTTGCCCCCACTTGGCGCCAAAGAAGGCGTTAGGCTTAGCTGGAGGTGCTGTGCGAGCACTTCGACAGCAACCGGACCGTTGCTCGCGCGACCCTGGAAGTAGGGCGCACCCGGCACCGGTTTTAACGGCAAGAAACTCAAACTGGGCGAGGCAAGCAGGATGTTGCCCGAATCGGACAAGCTGTCGCCAAACACAAACATGTTGGAGTAGCCGGCGAATACCCAGCCTGGCACTGCAAGACAAAGCGCAACGAAGTGTCGATAGCACGAACGCATGTTCTCCCTCCTCGGGTGCACTGCAAAGCGCTGGAACTACTAGGGCCGATACTACGCGTGGATAGGCATCTCCAGCAAGGCCTAGTCTTGCCGGTTGCTCAACGTGCTTCGTACACACTGTGTCCGCTGATGAGACTCAAACTCACCTTGCCCTGCAGCTGATACCCAGTAAACGGCGTGTTTTTGCCCTGACTCTTAAGCAAGCGTGGTTCGACTTTCCAACTTCCTTGTGGGTCGAAGATACATACGTCGGCATTGTGTCCCGGTGCGAGATGTCCAGCGTCGATACCTAGCACACGCGCAGCGTCGCAGGTGATGCGCGCAATCGCTTGCGGCAACGCCGTGCGTGTTTCTTCGGCCCACTTGAGCGTTAACGGCAGCAGCAACTCCAACGCCGAAGCGCCCGGTTCAGCTTCACTGAAGGGGACTTGCTTGGCGTCGTCATCCACTGGGGTGTGATCGGAGCAAATGGCATCGATGGTGCCATCTTGCGCTGCGGCGCGCAGGGCATCGCGGTCACGCACGCTGCGCAGCGGCGGGATGAGGTGGCAATTCGAGTCGAAATAGGCGATGTCCACTTCGCTCAAATGCAGATGATGAACTGCTACGTCACAGGTAACGGCCACACCGCGCGCTTTGGCTTGCTTAACCAGCGCCACCCCTTCGGCGCTGGACAGGCGGCACAGGTGCACGCGCGCGCCGTGCTTTTCCGCAAGCGTGAGGATAGTTTGTAGCGCGATCGTTTCCGCCACCACGGGGATGGCGGGTAGGCCGAGGCGTGTGGCTACTTCGCCGTCGTGCGCAACACCGCCTTTGCTCAAATGCGGATCTTGCGCGCGCAGCCACACCGGGAAGGCGAATGTCGCCGCGTAAGCTAGCGCGCGCGAGAGCACTTGCGTGTCGGCAATCGGTGCATCGGCTTGCGAGAATGCTACACAGCCGGATTCGAGCAACTGCGCCATCTCGGTGAGCTGCTCGCCTTTGAGGCCTACGGTGAGTGCACCGATGGGGAAAACGTGGGCCTGGTTTAACTGGCGCGCACGGTGTTTGAGCATTTCTACCAAGCCCGGTTCGTCCAGCGGCGGGTCGGTATCGGGCGGGCAGGCGAGGCTGGTTACGCCGCCGGCCACAGCCGCGGCCATTTCCGATTCGAGGGTGGCTTTGTATTCGAAGCCAGGCTCGCGCAACCGCGCGGCGACGTCGACCAAGCCGGGGCAGACGATCTTGCCTGCGGCTTCGATGACTTTGTTCGCGTGGAAATCCGCGGGCGGGCGACCGATGGCAACGACCTTGCCTGCGGCGATGAAAAGATCTTGCTGGGCGTCGACGCCGTGCTTCGGGTCGATCAGGCGGCCGCCGCGGATGTGGATCTTCATGAACGTAAGATGTGAGGCGTGAGGCGTGAGGCGCGAAAACGCGCGCTCGAAGTACGACGCAAATAGTGACTCGCTTCACGCTTAAGCAGCGCGCACTGCTTCTTCGCTTCGCGCCTCACGTCTTGCGCCTCCCGTTCACTAGTTCCCCGCCAAGATGCTCATGACCGCCATGCGTACGGCGATGCCGAAAGTAACTTGCGGCAAGATAACCGACTGGCGTCCGTCAGCCACAGCGGAGTCGATCTCCACGCCGCGGTTCATCGGCCCGGGGTGCATCACGATCGCGTCAGGTTTAGCCAGTGCGAGCTTATCCGGCGTTAGCCCGTAGTTGAAGAAAAACTC
>CAZAWU010000049.1:0-21611 GCA_964488915.1 uncultured Burkholderiales bacterium | reverse complement strand
GCAGGATCTGGTTGCGGGTCATGTTGGCGGTTTCCGCCGCGAAGTCCGCGTCCATGATGCGAGAGCGAGCAGCTTCCTGGTTCTCCACGGAGACTTGCAAGTTGCCGATGACCGATTCGAAGCGGTTCTGCACGGCACCGAACGTCGCACGGTTGCTGCTGACTAAGTTGATCGCCGTGTCGATGTTGTTCATAGCCGTGGTGGCATTCGCCGCGCTGGTGATGTCGCCGCCGCTGATCGCGGTAATGCCGGCTGCGTTGTCCAAGCGGGTGGTAGTCACCGAGATCGTGTCGTTAGTGGTCGTGCCCGCGCCGACTTGGAAGGCCAACGCACCGGCGTCCGCGCCGAGAATGGCCAAACCGTTGAACTTGGTGCCCGCGAGCACGCGCACCATCTCGTCACCCAGTTGCTGGAATTCGGCGTCGAGGTTGGTCCGGTCGCTGGCGCCGTTGGTCGCGTTGGCCGACTGCACCGCCAGTTCGCGCATACGCTGCAGCATGTCGCCAACTTTGCCGAGTGCGCCTTCGGCCGTTTGCGACATGGAGATCGCGTCGTTGGCGTTGCGGATCGCAACGTTCATGCCCTTGACTTGGGCGTTCATGCGTTCCGCGATCGCGAGACCGGCGGCATCGTCCTTGGCGCTATTGACGCGCAAGCCGGAAGACAAGCGCTGCAGCGATGTCGACAAAGCGCTTTGAGATGAATTCAAATTGCGCTGTGCGTTCAACGAAGCAAGGTTGGTATTAATGACTTGAGGCATTTTCAGTTATCTCCTTAGTGTTCAAGATCCCTTCGGGACTGCTGTATCCTCGGCTCCGTTCCCGTGATGCAGTGACCGTCGTTGCCACCTTTATCGGACTGCGCTCTTCGGAACTTTAGGGAACCCTGGCACCAAACTTGCGTTAGCTGAACCTCAGCACATCTCTGGTGCACAGCATAGGTCGTCGTCTCCCCCACGATCGACCAAATTGGGCAGTAAAGCCCCTGCTTCTCGTTACATCGCCCGCCAAGACAGCGTTCTATTCTGAGCGTCGCTTCAAGCTAGCCCCGGCGGATCTCGATTGCCGGCCCGAACGGCTCGCGACGCCCCGCCTTAAGGATCGCCGCGAGCCTGGACATTTGTTGACAAATGCAAATGACAACTGCGAGCATGGTGGAAAAATTGCGTCGGCGCGGCCGCGGTACGTCCGCCGCTTCAACAGAACGAATGACAGCGAAAGTGCGCAGGAGCCAAAGCAGGACCCCGCCGAGCACCGCACGGACACAAGACGGCGCGGGTTTCAAAGAACTCGCGCGCGCGATCCCGGCTTTGGTGTTCCAGCTGGTCCAACCACGCGGGGGGGAATGTGCATTTACTTTCGTCAACGACGGCGCCTCGTCGCTGTTGGGTCTGTCTAGTCAGGAATTGCTGCGTGAGCCGCAGCGCTTGATGGATCTGTTGCTGGAAGAAGACCGGTTATCGTTTCAAGAGTCGCGCGCAAGCGCGGCGGAGCTCGGTGTGACCTGGAACTGGGAAGGACGCATTCGCGTCGCCAACGGCGCGGATGTCAAATGGATCAATGTACGCGCGGCGCCGACGCGCCGCAAAGACGGCATCACCGTCTGGAACGGCGTCGCCACCAATATCACCGGCAGCAAAGTCGCCAGCGTGGAACTGAACCGCGCGCGCAAGCGGCTGCAGACCTTGGCGGTGCGCCTCGAACGGGCGCGCGACGAGGAGCGTGCCGCGATTGCACGAGAGTTGCATGACGATCTCGGCGCGGTGCTGACCGCACTCAAAATCAACACCGCGTGGCTGCAGCGCTCCGCCCCCGCGCGTCCTGACTGGCCGAGCAAGGTCGCGGAGTTGGACGAACTGGTCGATCGCGGCGCCGATACGATGCGCCGCATCGCGTCGCAGATGCGCCACGCCATGCTCGACTACGGGCTGCGCGAAGCGTTCGAATGGCAAACCAAGGATTTCGCTAAGCGCACCGGCGTGGCGTGCACGCTGTCGACCAACGCCGACAACGAATCGATGCGGCCCGATTTGGCAACAGTGCTATTCCGTTTGCTGCAAGAAGCGCTAACCAACGTCACCAAGCACGCGCAAGCCAGTGCGGTCGAAGTGCGGCTGTGGATCGAGGACGGCTACGTCGAACTGTCGGTGCGCGACAACGGCAAGGGATTCACTCAGCGCGATGTCGCCAAGTCAACGTCACTCGGTCTGCGCAACGCGCAGGAATACGCCGAGATCATGGGCGGCGCACTCACCCTGCGCAGTATGCCGGGCGGCGGCACTTTGTTGACGATGCGCGTCCCGTTGCAGGGCGTGGACGAACTCGGCAATACGCTGCGCTTTCAAGTCGGAATGGTTGGCGCGGGCAAACGCGTAGCCGTGCTACCGCTGACGATGACGCAGCCGATGGCGCAGCACCAGCCACAATCGAACGCGCGTCGCAAAACGGCGAAGGCCACCAAGTCTCAACCCAGAAGCAGGAAAGCGAAAGCAGGATGATCAAAGTCCTCATCGCGGATGATCACGCGATCGTGCGCCAAGGCCTAAAGCAAATCTTGGCCGAAGCGAACGACATCACCGTCGCCGGCGAAGCGGCAAACGGCGTCGATGCCGTGCGCATGGCGCGCAGCGGCGAATATGATGTGGTTGTACTCGACGTTTCCATGCCGGACAAGAACGGCCTCGACGTGCTCAAGCAGATCAAGAAGGACTTGCCCAAGCTGCCGGTGCTGATGCTAAGCATGCACCCGGAGGATCAACTCGGCGTGCGCTCGATTAAGGAAGGCGCGGCTGGATACCTGTCCAAGCAAGGCGCGCCCGAGCAACTGGTCGCGGCGATCGAGCAAGTCGCGGGCGGGCGCAAGTACATCAGCGCCGCACTGGCGGAACAGCTGGCGAATGCCATCGGTGGCGGCGAGGCGTTGCCGCACGACAGTCTCTCGACACGCGAGTATCAAACTTTGTGCTTGATCGCTTCAGGCAGAACGCTCACCGCGGTCGGCGAGGAACTGAAAATCAGCGTGAAGACGGTAAGCGTCTATCGCGCGCGTTTGCTGGAAAAGATGCGCATGAAGAACAATGCCGAGCTCACGCACTACGCGATCAAACACAATCTGATCGACTCTAGCGCGTAGTACCCATATACAGATCAGCTGTATATCGTACAAACTCAGAGCAAAAGCTACTTTCTGGGTTAATCTACTGCCTGTATAGGATTTTTCGATCACCTCGCAGTCGCGTGTAAGCATCTGCGCAGCGCCTGTCAGAGGCTTTCCTACACGACGCGCGCCATCTGTCTCACGCACTAAATAGCGCGCTTCTGATTTTCGCTCCGTGGCGTTATCGGCACAATGCCGCATAACTTGAGTCACCCAATTAACGGAGCGCGCAAATGAACACCGAGCAAATGATCAGTGAAGTGCGGGAGCTTAACCTGAGCTACTTGATGCTGGCTCAGCAGATGATCCGCGACGACAAGGATGCCGCCATGTTCCGCCTCGGCATCAACAAGGACATGGCCGACATTATCGAGCAACTGACGCCAGCACAGATAGCCAAGATGTCGAGCTTCAGCACCCTGCTGTGCCGCTTCCGCTTCGACGACCGCTTACTGCTGGAGCTGCTCACCAGCCACAGCAAAGACCGTTTGATGAGCACCTCGCACGCGATGGTGCTGATGGCCGGCAAACCAGTCGAAGCGTTTGCCTAACCTGCAACGATAGCGAGCGGAGTAGCTGCCATGGCGTTGAAGAGCGTAGTCACCGAGGCGAAACAGATTCAACTGGCAGTCGAGCTGATCAAGCTCGGTGCGCGCCTGCAAGTGTTGGAAGCCGAAACGAGTTTGAGCCGTGAGCGTCTGCTGAAGCTCTACAAGGAAGTGAACGGCTATTCGCCACCCAAGGGCATGCTGCCCTACTCCACCGATTGGTTTGTCACCTGGATGCCCAACATTCACGCTTCCATCTTTATGGACATCCTCAAGTACTTGAACACGCACGGCAGCGCCCGCGGCATCGAAGCGGTGATCAAGGCGTACCGGCTCTACCTCGAGCATTGCCAAGTCAATGAAATGGAAGCGGTGCTCGATCTCACGCGCGCCTGGACACTGGTGCGTTTCTGCAATAGCGACATGCTGCGCACCGTGCCATGCCGCCGCTGCGGCGGGCACTTCGTCGCGCACAGCTACGACCTGCACAAGCACTACGTTTGCGGCCTGTGCCACGCGCCTTCGCGCGCCGGCAAGACCAAGAAAGCGCGCGAAGAGGAAGCCGCGCAGCAAGAGTTGCGCGCCGCCGCCTAAGGCCCGGCGTCGTGTCCAGCAGCGCCTCGCATATCGCGCAATCCGCTACGCCGACCCAGCAACGGCGCAAACTGCCACCCATCTTCGTGGCGTTCGCGGCACAACTCGCCGCTGCGGCGTTGTTGTGGTTTACGCTCAGCATTAAGCCCGCACAGCTCTGGCACCTCAGTTCTGCTCTGCGCATTGCGCTGCTGCAAGGTGCCTTGGCAGCCTTGGCGAGCTACGCGCTCGGACAGCGCGCGTGGTGGTTGGCCATCCACATTGCATTCTGGCCGGCGATCGTCGCCGCCCGCACACTCAACCTGGCAGGCTCGATCTATCTCGGCGCGTTCATCCTAGCGCTGCTGTTTTACTGGAACACTTATCGCACCCAGGTTCCACTGTACCTGAGTGGACAAAAAGTGCGCGACGCTATTGCGGGCCTTTGTCCCAAAGACAAAGCTTTTCGCTTCGTCGATATCGGTTGCGGCTTCGGTGGTGTGCTGGCGCACTTGAGCCGTGTGCATCCGCAGGGCAAGTACTTCGGCGTCGAACTAGCGCCAGTGCCTTGGTTAGTCGCCAAGCTGCGTAATTTCTTCAGCGGACGGTGCTACCGCGTCGCGCGGCGCGACTACAGCCGCATCGACCTCGGCAACTTCGATATCGTGTTTTGTTTTCTCTCGCCGGCGGCCATGCCGGCGCTCTGGCGCCAAGCGCGCCAGCAGATGCGCAAGGGTAGCCTACTGGTGAGCTGCGAGTTTGACGTGCCCGGGCAAAAGCCGTCGTTCGAAGTCGAAACCGGCGCCGGACGCGGACAATTGCTGCACGTGTGGCGGATGTAGCCGCTCAACGTGCCGGCCACGGCGAACGCCGCACGAAGATTTCCAATAGATAAAGCGCCAGCGCTGCCGCGGCGAGCAGCGGCCATAGCGCCTTGCTCACGCGTCCGCCGTCGCCATAGTTGGCAAACACATCCTGGAACTTCGGTGTGAACTTACCGCCGCTTTGCTCGCTCAGCGTCTTGAGCAGTTCGCGATCGGCCGGCGACACGCGGTACTCGTCGGGATAGGGGTAATAGAGACTGCGCGTGCCGACTTTGGCGAGCTGAGCTTGCGGCAGGTCGCTGGAAGCGACCAACTCGAACCGGTACGGCGCCGCGCTCGAGGTATTGAGCGTCAGGCGTGCCTCATAGCGCCCCGGCGCGACTTGACGCAGCGGCAGCACCGAATCCTTGCCGTCGGGCGCCACCACTTTCACTTTCGGGGCCAACTGATTGCGATACTCGCCGGTGGCGTTGAGCACGCCGGCGCTCACCACCGCCTCTTTGCCTTGGCGCGCAACGTTGAACACCAAGTCATCACCGCTGTCGCGGCGCATAGCATCACGCACCACCTGGGCCCAGAGTTTGCCGTAGCCCGGCCAGTTCACCCAATCGGCCGCCCAGTGGTTCTTAGCGTCCGACATGAACGCCACGGTCTTGCCCAATCCGTAGTGCGTCTGTGCCAGTAGCGGCGCTTTGTCCTTGGCTTCGAGCAGCACTTCGCTGAATTCGCGCGCCTTGCTCACCACGTAGCCCTTGAGCTCCGGTCCTTTGGCGAAATCGACGCCTGCTATCGCTTCACCCTTGCGCTTGATCGTAGGCCGAAACGGCTCCTCGACGATCGCCTCGCGCAGCATACGCTTGGTCTCGGTGACGAATAGTTGTGGGATTTCCTGGTCGGTGGCGGCGAGGTAGCTCTTGCCGTTGGTCCAGCGCGCCAAGTTCGTCATCAGTTCCACGTTGGGCAGTTCGCCGATGATGACGGTGGATAAAGTGATCTTCTTTTCCGTCATGCGTTCGGCCATCTCTGGATAACTGGTCGGGATGGGTTTATCCGAACCGAGGTTTGCCTGCTCGGTTTCTTTGCGCTGCGCTTCCTCACGCAGCTTCTTCGCCATTTGAATCGCTGGTATCGGCACATCCGCGGAAGCATCCGCGCCTGGGCGCACCGGCGCGGTATCGCCGTCCGACATCAAGATGATGTGCTTGGCTTTGGCCTGCGAGTTTTCCAGCAGCCGGTAGGCATACAACATCGCGTTGAAGATGTTGGTCTGCCCGCTTGCCTGCAAGCTGCTCATCAAGTCCTCCGCTTTGCGCTTGTTGCCTACCGGTGCAAGCGGCACGATCTCTTCCGGCACGGTGTCGAAGCCCACTACCGCCAGCCGGTGCTGCTCTTCGAGTAAGTCGAGCGCGCCAAGTGCCGCCGATTTAGCGTACTCCAGTTTTTGCCCGCGCATACTGAATGAGCGGTCGAGCAGCAGCACCAGATCCAAGTCTTTGCGTTTACCTTCACCTTCAAACTTGACCGGCAGCAGTTTCTCCACATCGTTCTTGGCAAGACCTTTCTCGCCGTAGGTGCTCTCGCCCGCCACGAAGATAAGGCCACCGCCTTGGTCGCGCACATACACATCCAACTGCTTCGCCACCGCGGGCGTCAACTGCTCGGCGGCAACATCGCTCAGGATCACCGCATCCTGGGACTTCACCTGTGCGGGATTGGCAGCGAACTTATCCGCGCTCACAAGTGCGACGTCCACACCCTGTTTACGCAAGCTGTCGCGCAGGTACACGCCGCCTTCCGGCTCCCGTTCGACCAGCAGCACACGCGGCGCCGGCCCGACGGTGACGTTCTGCTCCAAGCGGTCGTTGTCCTTGACTTGGTCGCTCTCGGCGCTCACCTGCGCGCTCAGCGCATTCACGCCTTGCTGTTTGAAGGTGACTTTGAACGCTAGATTGTTGGCCCCGGCGCGCAGCTGCGTGGATTGGGCGCCAACGGATTCGCTGCCATTCTTGAGCTCCACTTTGGCCGCGCCATCGGTGCGCGCAAACACGCGCACCTTGACCATCGCCGCTTCACCGCGGCGAATTCCCGGTGCCGTTTCGATCGCTTCCACCCAGGCGTCGTTGTCTACGGAAACCGACGCCGGCACGGCGAACACGCGCACGCCTTGCATTTGCAGCTGCGCGTATGAGCGCCACACGTCACCCTCGGTCTGGTTGCCGTCCGACATCAGCACCAGGCGTTTGGCGTGGTCTGGCGCAAAACCGAGCGCGGCAAGATTGAGCGCCTGTTCCAGATTGGTGCCGCTTTGGTTGATGGCGTTGCGTGCGAAATCGATGTGATCAGTCACGGCGATGTCACGCACGGCTTCGGGGCTGTCGACTAGGCGCGCGTTATCGCCGAACACCACGTAGCGCGTTTGCGCCGGCTTGCCTTTGCTGTTGGCTTGCTCGGCCCACTCCAAGGCAGCGTTGACGAATGCGGGCGAAACGCTGCGCGACACGTCGAGCGCGTACACGACCGAGATGTCGCGTTGCGCCTTATTCAGCACCGGCTGTGCCAGCGCCAACGCCAGTGCGCCGAGCACCAGCGAGCGCAGCGTGGTCGAGAAAATCGTGCGGCCCTTGCCCATATTGCTGCGGCTGCGCGCCGCGGCCCACCACACCAAAGGCAGCAAGGCCAGCAGCCATAGCGGCCAATGACTGGTAAAGGTAATTCCGCTCATAGCGTCACGCGCCGGTGATACAGCAGCGCCTCGACGGCCACCAGTATCGCCGCCGCCAACAGCAGCAGCATCCACGGGTGCCAAGCGCTAGACTTCGCCGCCCGTACACTCGCCACCGAGCGCGGCGCATCGGCTAATCGGCTGCTATTGATATCGGCAAAGCTTTGATCGACCACGTTCGCGACCAAACTAAATTCGCGCGCCGCACTCTTCACCGTAAACACATTCGGACGGTTGGCGGCGAACACCGCGCGCGTACCGCTCGCAACCGTGGGTACCCGCTGGCCATCGAGATCGGTAATGACCGCGTCGCGCGCCAGCACTTCGATCGGTCCGATACTGCGTGTTTGCGGCGGCGCCGAGGTGGTAAGCCAGCGCAGCGTACTGCCCAAGAACACCGGGAAATCCGACTGGAATTGCAGGTTGGAGTCCTCAAGCGCAAAACCCAGGCGCACCCAGCGCAACTCGCCCTCGCTTGCCAGCACCAACGCGCCCTCAGCGGAGCCGCGCGCAATCACCACCGCTTGCTGCTCGCCCGTCGCACTCTCCGGGAGCTTCGCCAACTGCGCCCGTTCCAACTGCAAGTCTTTCCACGACAGTCCGGCAGCGAGCGCGTTGTCGTCATCCCATCTCGTGATCACCGGCTTGCTGGCCAACACACCCGCATCGGGCAGCCATGCCGATCGCGGCGGCCGAAACAGCAGCGCCGGCATCGCCGGCGCTTCGTTCGGCGCGAAACGGTCGAACACAGCCACATCGAAGTCCCCAGCGCTTGCGCCGTACTTGGCTGGATTCACCGTGGTAACTTGCACGCCCGGCAGCAGGCGCAGCGCGTCTTGCAGGTAGCGATTGCCGCCTGTGACCAGCAGCACGCGCTGCGTGTGATGCGCTTGCACCACGGCGTAAGCTTCGTTGTCGATGCTGAATGCGTCGGCGCTCGCACGCACGCTGGCGCGCAGCACACCGCCCTCGAACTGACTGACATCGACAATCTGATCGCTCAATTGACCGGCGCCCACTTCCACCGTTCGCTGCGCCGCGAAGCCGCTCTTACCGGCAACTTCCAGCGTTACCTGCTTGGACGTCGGCGAAGCGTTGAAAATCTGCAGGAACGCTTGATAGCGCGTCGGATCGTTCGGCAGCGCGCGCGCTTCGAACGCGACCAGCGCAACGTTGTCGGCGGGCTCGAACACCGAACGCGGCACCACGCCCTCCGGCACCGGGTACTCGGCGACGCCATCGCTCACCAAGTAGCGCTCCAGTCTCGCGTTCAAATCGCTGCTCGTGGGCAGCGCCGGAAAACGCGCGCGACCGCTAACTGCCACCGGCAGCTTGTCTATTTGCGCCAGCGCGGTGGCGCGATCGACGTAGCTACGCGCACCGGCGAACCCCATGGTGTCGCTGATCAAAAACTGGCTGGCCACGCCGGCTTCGTTCACGATGCCACGAGCGACCCCCTGCGCGTGGCGAAAGCGGCTTGCGCCGTCTTTGGTGCGCGCAGCCATCGACGGCGCGTTATCCAGTACCAGCGCGACGCGCTTGGCTTCCCCGCCGAGCGCGCGCACTTCCGGCTGCGTCAGCGCCAGCGCTATGCCCACACCGATCAACGCCGCCAGCAACAGGGAAAGCAACCAGCGCCAGCGCTGCGTCACCGATTTGCTGTGCGCCAGCACGCGGTTCCAAATGAGGTTGGAAGAAACCACGATGCGGCGCGCGCGTGGCTTGAGCAAGTAAAGCAGGAAAATCACCGCGGCCACCCCCGCCACCAAGGCAAGCGCGTTATTCGGGGTGAGCACCAGTGATCTCATCGCAACAAGCCGTGTTGGCGCAGCACGCGCAGCACCAAATCCTCGAACGAAGTGCTGGTCGAAGCACGCACGTAACCCCAGCCGTTTTTGCTGCAATACGCATCGATCTCTTCGCCGTAGCGCTCGAACTCCGCGCGGTAGGCGCTGACCAACGCCGGCGTGATCTGGCGCTTGGTTGCGCTGCCGTCCTCGGCATCGACCAGCACCACCTCATCCGGTAACGCCGGAGCGAGTTCCTCATCGCTGACCACGTGTACGGCAAACACTTCCTGGCGCAATTGGCGTAGCACGCGCAAAGCCGGTTCGAATCCGGCCGGATCGAGAAAATCTGATATCACCAACGCCACGCCCTTGGTGCGCGGCGCGGAAAAGTAGCGCTTGAATGCGGCTTCCAGCGAGGTCTTGCCTTCGGCGGCCAATTTCTCGAGAAAATCGAACGTCGGCCACGCCTGGCTCTTGCCGCGCTTGCCGGAGATATCCTTGACCACGCCCTCCGCCACAGCAACAACGCTGATGCGATCCATGTTGACGAAGCCCACATACGCCAACGCCGCGGCCACCTTGCGCGCGTAGTCGAACTTGCCGCCGTAGCGCATCGAAGCGCTGCTGTCGACGAAGAGGTAGACCGGCAGGTCGGCTTCTTCCTCGTACAGACGCAGGATCAGCTTGTTGAGCCGCATGTACGTACGCCAATCGACCGCCTTCAGATCGTCGCCCTCCGCATACGGGCGGAAATCGGAAAACTCCATGCCTGAGCCGGTCTTGTTGGCGCGGTGCACACCTTTCCAGTGCCCGCGCGCGGGCCGCTTGGAGTGCATGCGAAAGTACTCGAGCCGATTGAGAAAGCGGTCGTCGAGCAGTTTGCTTACCGGCATAGAGGTTCAACCACGAAAGCGCGCGAGCCCCAGCTCGCGACCCTTACTGGCCATTGTATAAAACCGAGAATCAGGGTCGATTTGATTCTCACAATTGAGGTCAGCGGAGTATAGGGCGACATCTGATTGAGCGGAGTTGCGATGCTTCTTGCGACGGCGTCATTGCAGACAATGAAGTGACAAAAGCAATCTCAACGAAAACTTTCGGGAAAGACGAGATTGCCGCGCTCGCAATGACCGTTCTTCTGCGTTCCTTTAGCTCTTCGGCGGCGGC
Source organism: uncultured Burkholderiales bacterium (assembly GCA_964488915.1). Classification (GTDB taxonomy): domain Bacteria; phylum Pseudomonadota; class Gammaproteobacteria; order Burkholderiales; family JALYOK01; genus CADEHE01. The sequence continues at coordinate 10,831 of CAZAWU010000049.1, read as the reverse complement.
GTATCCTGCAGAATGCGCTGGAGGATGCTGTCGCGATCGATTTGCTCCGCCTCGCCTTCCAGATTCAAGTGCATGCGGTGGCGCAGCGCGGGCATCGCCACGGCGCGGATGTCATCGGCCGCCACGTGCACTCGGTTGTTCATCAGCGCATGCACCTTCGCCCCCAGCACCAGCGCTTGAGTGCCGCGCGGGCTGGAACCGAAGCGCACGTAACGCTTGGTCATGTCGTGCGCAAACTCGCTCTCCGGATGCGTGCCGAGCGTCAAGCGAATGGCGTAGTCCTGCACCGGGCGAGCGATCGGCAAGCCGCGCACTGTTTCACGCATCTCCAGAATCTCGCCATGCTGCAACACGCGCTCTACCTGGGGCGCGTCCTGCGTCGTGGTGCGATCGAGAATATCGTGCAACGCTGAAATATCGGGAAAGCCCATGCGCAGTTTGAACATAAAGCGGTCCATCTGCGCTTCCGGCAGCGGATAAGTGCCTTCCATCTCGATCGGGTTTTGCGTCGCCAGCACGCATACCGGCTGTTCGAGCGGGTGCGTGGTTTTGCCCACGGTGACGCTGTTCTCTTGCATCGCTTCGAGCAAGGCCGATTGCGTCTTCGGCGTGGCGCGGTTGATCTCGTCGGCCAAGATGATATTGGCGAAGATCGGCCCTTGCTGGAACTCCAAGTGCTTCTGTCCGTCTTCGCTTTCGCGCAGCACGGTCGAGCCCATGATGTCGCCCGGCATCAGGTCCGGTGTGAACTGGATGCGGGAGAATTTCAAATGCAGCACATCGGCGAGCGTTTGCACCAGTTTGGTTTTACCGACGCCCGGGATGCCTTCCAGCAGCGCGTGCCCGCGCGCCAGCAAGCAGGTGATGATGCCCTCGATGACATCGTCGTTGCCGACGATGACGCGAGCGATCTCCTCTCGTCCGCGCCGGAACTTCTTTTGGAAAGCTTCGATATGTTTCTCGACGTCGGCGACGTTCATTTCTCTTTTTGCCTCAAGTTGATGAAATAGTCCTTGACCACGCCGCGATAGATGAGCGGAACTTGCTCGCCGCTAGTGGCTTCCTCGGAGACGTAGCGCGCGCGCCGCGCCACCTCGGCGTAGGCAAGCTTGGATTCTTGCTGGCGCGTAGCGGCGAAAAATTTGTCCGGATCGCCCTCGTTGTTTTGCTCGTCTTTCTTCTTGGCTTCGATATCGACACGCTTCAACTGCGCCTTCAGCCGCTCGGTCTTCTTGCCGATCATTGGATCAGCCTTGGCATCACCGTCGGCCTCGCCGACACGACTACCGCCGTCTTGGTCCGGGTCGCCGCGCGTCATCGCTGCCCGCCGGTGCATCATGCCGCCCTGCATTTGCGTCTCGCCGGTTTGGCTGGAGCCGGTTTGATCGAGTTCCTCGTTGGGGTCGCGCTCGCCGTAGCGGCTGGCTTCGATCACCGAATCGCGCCCGATGGATGCGCTGTAGGCCTGCTCGTGACGCAGTTGCCTGCGCTGACTGGTCTGCGCATTCTCTTCCAGCTTCTGCACCGCTTCGGCAGCTTTGCGCAATTCCTCTTCCGGATCCTCGACCGCCAACGGATTGTCGAACGGATCTTCCTGCTGCTTAAACAAATCTTGCAGTTTGGGAATGAACCCTTCGCCACGGTCGGTGAACGGCACATCGGGCTGCGGCTGCACTGCCGGGTCGGCCTGAGCGAGTTCTTGTCTGCGCGCCATCTCTTCCAACAACTTGGCGGCGCGCGCCGCGTCGCGCGCTTTGATGGCGGCCGCCAGCGCTCCGTCCTTATCCTGCGCACCCATGCGCTGCAGCGCGCTTTCCAGTTTGGCCCATTCCTGCACGTCGCCGGCGCCGGCTTTGCCCAGCGCAGCGGCCGCATCGCGCTGCGCCTGCTCGACCGCCTCGCGCGCTTGCTGCTCGGCTAGCGCTTTCGCCTTGGCGGCGGCTTCTGCCTCGGCCTTGGCTTGCGCGGCGCGCCGCAGTTCCTGGGCGCGTTTGGCCGCCTGCTCGGCCGAGTTCTGCGAAGGTGCCGCGCTATCCCCATCGGGTGTAGCCGGCCCGGCCGTGAGCCTGGCCAGCAACTTGGACTGCGCCAACTGTGGCGAGAACCAAGCCAGCGCCGAACTCAACACGGCTAGCAGGGCGAGCAGCGCCACCCCCCTCGGCATGGCTCCCGGCACCACTTGCGGCGCGGTGATGCGCTTGGCGGTGCCAGATGCGCGCTGCAGCAGGGCGTCGATCAGCGGCGAGCGCTCCTTGCGTCCCAGAAACCAGTAGGCGCTCTTGAGTTCATCTTTCAAATTGGCGCGCTCGTCGGCTTCGCCCGCCGCTTGCGCCAACCCATATTCGCGCCGCGCGCGGCCGATGACCCAGACAACGGCGCCAAGCGCGACCAACACGAACAATGCATAGCGAAGAGTCGTTGCCGACGGCGCTAACAGCCGTAATACTTGGTAGGCCAGCACGCCGGCCACCAGCACGCTCAGGCCGGCAACGATATGCTGGCGCAGGCTTTGCCACCACAAGCGCTTTGCAATCGGCTGCAGCGCATGCACGATGTTGTCGTGTTCGCTCATGAACCCCTCCTCACTGTGCTTACCCCTTCTCCCTGGCATCGCCGCACCAGTTAAACGCACTGCGCCCACGGCACCTCGACAGGCGAGCGAAAGATGCTAACACAGGCGCCGCAGGCGGCAGTAGCCCCTATCCCGCCGAGGTGCTAGATTTCGCCCACATAAACAATGCGCCGGGAAATTTGCCCGAACATTGGACCAAACCCCCAACGCTACTACCTTCGAGCCGTACATCCATGAGTTGGTTTTCCCTTCGCACGCTGCTGCGTAGCGTCTACTTCGCCTTGGCGGCCGCCCTCTGCCTGCCCGCAACTGCCGCCAAGCCCAACATCGTCTACATCATGGCGGATGACCTCGGCTGGAAAGATCCGGGCTTTCGCGGCGGGCGCGCACTCACCCCGAACCTGGACGAACTCGCCGCCCGCGCCACGTCGATGAACCAGTTCTACGTGCAGCCCTACTCCACGCAAACGCGCGCGGCATTGCTGACCGGCCGCTACCCGATGCGCTACGGGCTGCAAACACAGTCGATTCTGCCTACCAGTCAGTTCGGCTTACCGGCCGAGGAACGCACGCTGGCGCAAGGGCTGAAGGAGGCAGGCTATCGCACCGCGTTCATCGGCAAGTGGCTACTCGGCCACGCCAAGCCTGAGTTTTGGCCGACCAAGCGCGGATTCGATTACTTCTACGGCACGCTCTCCGGGACGGTCGATTACACGCTCAAGAAGGGTGCCAAGAACGATTGGCGGCGCATGGAACAATCGGCTAAGGAAGAGGGCTACGTCACCACACTGCTCGGCCGAGACGCCGCAGCGTGGATCGACAAGCAGGACGCCGGCGCGCCATTTTTCGTATTGCTCGCCTTTGCCGCGCCGAACGGCACGCCGAGCGCGCCACCGGTCTTTCTCGATCGCTATGCGCACGAGAAAGACGAAGCACGCCGCAACTATCTTGCCGCGGTGAGTGCGCTCGACGAGGCGATCGGCCTCGTGCGCGCCGCGCTCGACAGGAAGAAGCTGGGCGATAGCACTCTTATCATCTTCCACAGTGACAACGGCGGCGCCATGCCGACCAAGTTCGCCAAAGGCGACGGCGACGTAAAAAAGGGTGTGGCCGACAACGACGTGCTGCGCGAGGGGATGGGCAGTTTGTACGAAGGCGCTGTGCGCGGATTCGCGCTGGCGAATTGGCCAAACACGATACCCGAGAACACCGTTAGCTCGGACATCATTCACGTGACCGACATGTATCCGACACTGCTGGGGCTGGCCGGCGGCAAGGCCGAGCACGCTAAAGCACTCGATGGCGTCGATATCTGGCCCGTGCTCAGAGACAAGCAACTTTCCGCGCGCAAAGATGTGCTCATCAACGTGGAGGATTTGCGCGGCGCGCTACGCAGAGGCGAGTGGAAACTGGTAGTGCATGCCGCGCTGCCCAGCCGCGTCGAATTGTTCCAACTCTCGGCCGACCCCGAAGAGGCCGAAAACCGCGCGGAGCGCGATCCGGAGCGCGTGCGCGAAATGCTCGCCACGCTCAACCAGTACGCTTACGAGATGGTCCCGGCCAAGTTCTTGGAAGAATTGGCAAAGCCACATACAACCGAAGTACCCGTATACTGGGGCCATAACCCAGTGCGAAGACAATAGCAAAAAGACTTCAAGAGATATAGGTGCCACAGCATGTCCACAAGCGAAGCTACGGGCGAAATCTTTCTGGGCCGGCAACCGATCTTGGATCGTGCCGAGCAATTGCATGCGTTCGAACTGTTGTTTCGGGCTGGGCCGCATAACCGCGCCGAGTTCATCGACGGCGCCGCCGCCACAGCCCAGGTGATCCAGTACGCCTTCGGTGAACTCGGCGCCGACACGGTGCTGGGCCCGTTCCGCGGCTTCATCAATATCGATGCCTCGATGCTGATGAGCGACGTGCTCGAGCTGTTGCCACATCGCCTAGTGACCTTGGAGCTGCTGGAGACCGTCGAGATAACCCCCGACGTGGTGGCGCGCTGCAAGGAATTGAAGCAAGGCGGCTTCAAGCTCGCCCTCGACGACGTGCGCGAGATCAGTGCCCCGTATCATCCGATGCTGGAAATCGCCGACTACCTCAAAGTCGACATCAAGCTGGTACCCCCGACCGAATTGGCCGAACTCACCCAGCAGGCGCGCGCCTGGCCGGTCGCGCTGCTAGCGGAGAAGATCGACACACGCGAGGAAGCGGCACAATGCCGCGAACTCGGCTATCAGTATTTCCAAGGCTACTACTTCGCGCGCCCGCTGCTTATTCCCGGCAAGAAGCTCTCGCCTTCGGAGACGATTTTGCTGCGGTTGCTCGCTCTGCTGTTGGCCGACGCGGAAACGAGCGAGATCGAGGCACTCATCCGTCAATCCCCGCCGCTCACGCTCAACTTGCTGCGCATCGTCAACACCGCGGCCATGGGGTTGAGCCGCCGCCTGGCTTCAATCGGTGACGCCATCACCGTGCTCGGCCGGCGCCAACTCAAGCGCTGGGTGCAGCTGCTGGTGTTTGCCAATGCAGGCGGCGGCAGCTTGGCTTCGCCGCTGCTGCAAACCGCCGCCATGCGCGGGCGCTTCATGGAGGCGCTCGCCGAGCGGGCGCGCCCACACGATACCGAAGCGCACGACCGCGCCTTCATGTGCGGCATGCTGTCGCTCATGCCGGTGGCGCTGCAGGTCACCTTGGGGGAGATCCTCGCGACGCTGCCGCTCGACGAAATGCTGCGCGAAGCCCTGTTGAACGGCAAAGGCCAGCTCGGCACGCTGCTGGCTGCCGCGGAGGGCATGGAAACGGGCGATACTGCCGCGCTGCAGCGCGCCGCCGCAACGCTCGCCCTACCCTCATTCGAAGCCATCGCCCAAGCGCAGCTCGAAGCCCTGCGCTGGGCACAAAAGCTGGCCACCGGCGAGCGGTAGCTCGCCGATTCGTTGCTGCGAGGTGCGCAGGTGCAGTAGCGCGCAAGAGCGTACCGCCCAGCGTTACGCCATGCCTACGTGCAATACACTACCGGCGTCCCACTCGACTTGTTGCCCTTAAGCACTGCATAATGGCAACATTGGGTCGTTGGGTAGGACCGAAGAACTTCCAATGTCCGCGGTACCCTTGCCTGCAGACGAAAACCAGCGTCTGCAATCGCTACTCTCCCTCGAGATTCTCGATACCGAACCGGAAGCGGAGTTCGACGCGCTGGTGCACGCTGCGTCAGCCATTTGCGGCGTACCGATTGCTTGGATCAGCTTGGTCGACGCCAACCGGCTGTGGTTCAAAGCCAGCATCGGCTGGCGCGGCATGACGCAGGTGCCGCGCGAAGGCGCCTTTTGCGCGAGCACGGTTCTCGGTACCGACATCTTCGAGATCGAAGACGCCGCGCGCGATGCGCGCTTTGCCGACAATACGTTGGTGCGCGGCCGCCCCGGCGTCCGCTTCTATGCCGGCGCGCCGCTGCGCTTGAGCGATGGCGCCAACGTGGGCAGCCTCTGCGTCATCGATCGCAAACCACACAAGCTCGATGCACGCCAGCGCGAAGCGCTGCAGCACCTGGCGCGCCTCGCGGTTCGCTTGTTGGAAACGCGCGCCGCGCTCGCGCGCGAGACCAAACTGCGCAACGACCTCGCCCAGCAACAAGAGAAACTGCGCCGCAGCGAGCATCTGTTGCACCAGACCGCCAAAGTGGCCGCGGTCGGCGGCTGGGAGCTCGACGTGCACACGCGGCGGTTTTCTTTGACGGACGAAACTTGCCGCATCCACGGCCGCCCGCCCGGCTATCAGCCCACGGTGGAGGAGTTGATCGCCGACATGCCGCCCGCAGACCAGGCGCGCTTGCGCAGTGCCGTACGACGCACTACACAGGAAGGCGTTGGCTGGGATATCGAATTGCCCTTGCTTCGTCCCGACGGCTCGCGCGCTTGGATCCGCATGATCGGCCAGTGCCAGTTTGTCGATGGCAAACCCGGTTACTTCTCCGGGACCGTGCAAGAAATCGATAAGATGGTCGAGCAACGCCAGCTACTGCAGCGACAGCTGGCTGAGGAACACGAACTGCTGCGCGTGACGCTCAATTCGATTGCCGACGCCGTCATCACCACCGATGCCAATGGGCTGGTGACCTGGCTCAACCCCGTCGCCGAGCGCATGACCGGCTGGCTCACCGATGAAGCGCGCGGCCGCCCCCTCGAACAGGTCTTCCGCACCGCCAACGAAGACACCCGCGAAGACGCGGAGAATCCGGTGAGTGCCTGCCTCACGCGCCGCGAAGTGGTGTCGATTGCCGACCACACCGTGCTGATTTCGCGCGACGGTGAAGAGTTCGGCATCGAAGACTCCGCGGCACCGATCTTGAACGATAGCGGCGAGTGTTTGGGCGCTGTGCTGGTATTCCACGACGTCACCGAACAGCGGCGCTTGAGCGGGGAGATGAGTTTTCGCGCTTCGCACGATGCGCTCACCGGCTTGGTCAACCGCTCCGAGTTCGAAGCACGCTTGCGGCGCACGCTACACACGGCGCACGAAGACCGCAGCCACCACGCGTTGCTCTACATAGACCTCGACCAATTCAAGTTAGTCAACGACGCCTGCGGGCACTCGGCCGGCGACGAGCTGCTGCAGCAAGTCGCGAAGCTGCTGGCGGACACGGTACGCTCGCGCGACACCTTGGCACGCCTGGGCGGCGATGAGTTCGCCATGATCCTAGAGCACTGTACCGTGGAGCAGGCTCAGCGCGTGGCGCAACAAGTGTGCGAGCGTATGGAAGATTTTCGCTTTATCCACGAAGGCCAGCGCTTCCGCATCGGCTCCAGCATCGGCTTGGTGCCGGTCGATGCTCGCTGGAACACGATTTCCGCCGTGCTGCAAGCGGCCGACAGCGCTTGCTACGCCGCCAAGGAAGCCGGGCGTAATCGCATCCATGTGTGGTACGACTCCGATCACGCCATTCGCAGCCGCCAAGGTGAAATGCAATGGGCCACGCGCTTGGCGCAAGCCATCGATGAGCACGGCTTCGAACTTTTCGCCCAACGCATCGAACCGGCCAATGGCGCCGATTCCGGCCTGCACGCGGAAGTTTTGCTGCGCTTGCCGGATGGGCGCGGCGGCTATTTTGCACCAGGGCTGTTTCTGCCCGCGGCCGAACGCTTTCATTTGGCGGCGCGCGTCGATCGCTGGGTGCTGCAGCGCGTGATCGACCTGATCAAGCGCCAAGGTCTCGAACACGTTTCCTTGCTCTCGGTGAACTTGTCCGGCCAGTCGCTCGGCGATCGCGCTTTCCACAAGTACGCCTTGGATAATCTGCAAGCGGCTGGCGCCGATGTGTGCAACCGGCTTTGCCTGGAAATTACCGAGACCGCAGCGGTCACCAACCCCGCCGACGCATCGCTGTTCGTCGAGCGGGCGCGTGCGCTTGGCGTGCGCGTCGCCCTCGATGACTTCGGCGCCGGCGCTTCGTCGTTCGGTTACCTGAAGTCGATGAAAGTCGATCTGATCAAGATCGACGGCCATTTCATCAAAGACATGATCGAAGATCCGCTCGATGCTGCCGCCGTGCGCAGCTTCATCGATGTGGCGAAAGTGCTGGGACTAAAAACCGTGGCCGAGTTCGTCGATCGCCCTGCTTTGCTCGAGCGGCTGCGCGCCATGGGCATCGACTACGTTCAGGGCTTCCTGCTGCATACGCCGGAGCCGATCGAGGCGCTGCAAGCGCCGGCGCGTCCACCCCTGCATCATTGACTGCGCGGCGATTGCCCGCCGACATACCTTGGACCCCTCGCGCCGTTGTGACGTGTAGCGCTTCGCGCTAAAGTGGCGCTCGCATACCCAATCGCTTTTCTTTTAGGAGCAATACATGACGACCGAACCGGCCGCGCAAGCCCTATGGCAATCGCAAGAACGCGGCGATGTCTTCCCCGACGCATGGCGCGGGAAACTCGATACCGCGCAAGCCTACCGCGTGCAGCTCGCCATACTGGACCGCAAGCTCGCGCGCGGCGAAAAGCAAGTCGGCTGGAAGGTTGGCTTGACTGCCCCAGCCATGCGCGAAATGTTCGGCAGCGACGCGCCGGTGTTCGGCTACTTGCTCGAATCCGGCCGGATCGAATCCGGTTTTCGCTTCCGCTACGCGGGGCTGCGCACGCCGATGGTGGAGAACGAATTGCTGATCACCATGGCAAGCGACTTAGCCGGCCCCAATGCCACGGCTGAGGACGCGCGTAAGGCAGCTGCCACCATCGCGCCCGCCTTCGAGATCGTCGAAATGCGCGGCGCGGATATGCGCGCCGACTTGCCGCTCGCACTCACCGATAACGTCGCCCAGCGCGCGTTCGTGCACGGTGCGGCGATACCGTTTGCGCCCGCGCTCGATTTGGGCGCCATCCGAGCTGAAGTGCGCATCAACGGCGAACTCAAACACGCACCGCTCGGCCGCGAGGCGATCGACAACCAACTGCAAACGCTAGCGTGGCTCGCCAATACGCTGCATTCTTACGGCAAGCGCTTGCAAGCCGGCCAGTGCGTCATGACCGGCTCGTTTACTAAGCCGCTGCCGATCATGGCGGGTGACGCGTTCGAAACGAGCTTTAGCGGCATCGGAACCGTCGGCACGAGCTTCGTTTAGGCGTGCGGTCCGGCGTATCTGCGCACGCCGCCCTCACAGCCCGTTCTTCTTGGCGATGACCGCGCAAGCAACCCCAATGCATATGCGACCATGCCGCCTATAGCAAATTGCTTGTGCCGTTGACTTAGATCAATGCCGTTATTAGCGATTGCGGCAAACTCCTTCGCAGGAACACTTCAGAACAGAAGGAGAACATGAGATGCTCGCCTTAGACCCCTGCAGAAAGACCGGCCGAATCTTAAAGTTCGTTGGCGGACTCTTGGCCACCGCGTCCTGTCTTTACCCCGCGCATGCGCACCTAATTCTCGACATTGCCAGTGGGCCAGGCTGGGAGGCCAGCGTCGATGGGATCAACTGGTTTCCCGCGTACGCTCCTTACCCGAACCCCTTTACGGAACCCACGCCCAATCTCAATTTGGATCCAACGAAAATCGACCCGAGAGTTCCCGATGCCGGCACTTCCAATGCGAAGCTGATGTGGTTTGCACCGCCTGGCACAACACCCGACGGTCGATCCGGTCCGACCAAGGTGTTCTTCAAGTATGAGTTTGATATGAGTAGTGCCACGATTTTCGGGGACCCTCAGGGCGTGGCGTCAGCGTTGATCGCGGCCGACGACTGGATGTCGGTAAAACTCAATGGTCATGAGGTGGGAACTTACCTCTTAGACGACCACAAACTGTCCAATGGGCAACCCGAGCCAATAGCGATTAATCTATCTAACTTCCTCAAAACGCTGAGCCTGAACCCGGACGATCCACCGGGCACGGATCACAACGTTATCTTGATCGAAGCGCATGATGGTGGAGTGGCAGCGGGCGAGCGGGGCTACGAATGGGTTTTCTTCGATGCTCAATACGATTCGCCAAACCCAGCGAGCCCAGTCACTTTTCGAACGCCAGGCGCCGCCATCCCGGCACCGGCAACGGCGTTGCTAATGGTTTCGGGACTACCTCTCGTGGTCAGAAGTTGGAACCGCCGGCGGTAGTTAGCAGCGGTGCGCGACTACATGATTAAACGGGAACGTGGCCATTGGGCACAAAAGCTCTTCAGAGCCGATGCGATGGTGGCGAGCGGCGTGGTGGTGGCTTAGCCACCGGCCACGCCCTGCGTGTTGACGTAGAGCGCGTACACGCTCTTGCTCGACGCCATGAACAGCCGGTTGCGGTGCAGTCCGCCGAAACATACGTTGGCGCAGCGCTCCGGCAGGGCGATGCGCCCGATCAAGCGGGCATCAGAATTATAGACGTTCACGCCATCGGCCTCGGCACTGCCCATGCCCCAACCCATCCAGAGATTACCGTCGACGTCGCAGCGCATGCCGTCCGGTGTCCCCGTGCCGACGTCGATGAACTTGCGCCGATTGGCCAGACGCTTGCCTTCGACGACATCGTAGACGTAAACATTGCGCGGGCTGGTGCCCGATTCCACCAGGTACAGCTTTGACTCGTCCGGCGAAAAGCACAGTCCATTGGGGCGGTTCACTTCGCCCTCGACAACCGCCATATCGCCGCTTGCTCCGTCTACACGATAAACGTTCATCGGCAACTCCTGCTGCGCCACTTCCCCCTCGTAATTGCCGAGCAAGCCGAACGGCGGATCGGTGAACCAAATCGAGCCGTCCGATTTCACCACCACGTCGT
>CAZAWU010000048.1:18139-21688 GCA_964488915.1 uncultured Burkholderiales bacterium | reverse complement strand
GCGCCGGCTTCCGCACACGCGCACGCGCGCTCGATGGCGGCATCCAGTCCCTCCACCGCCAACGCGTCGGTGCGCGCCATGATGACGAAGTCGCGGTCTGTGCGGGCATCGACGGCGGCCTTGATGCGATCGACCATTTCTTCTTTGCTGACGATCGCTTTGCCGGGGCGGTGTCCGCAGCGTTTGGCCTGCACTTGATCTTCGATGTGCATCGCGCCGGCGCCAAACTTGATCAGGGACTTGACCGTACGCGCGATGTTAAACGCGCCCCCAAACCCGGTATCGACGTCGACCAACAGCGGCAAATCACACACATCGGTGATGCGTTTTACGTCGGTCAAGACATCGTCCAGTGTGCTAATACCGAGATCAGGTAGCCCCAGAGAACCAGCAGCAACGCCACCGCCCGAAAGATAGATGGCACGGTATCCGGTCGCCTGGGCAAGCCGGGCGTGGTAGGCGTTGATGGCGCCGATTACTTGTAGCGGCTTCTCGGCTTTGACGGCGGCACGAAAATTAGCACCAGCGGAAGGCATGGTCAGTCACTCGGCATGCGCAACAAGGAGGGTCGTGAAAAATACCCGGGAACGATGTAACTGTCAATGTGACTTATATCTTATATAAGACACATGTTCGTAGACGGTTGAACTTGAACCGGTGTACACTCGCCGCAAACAAGCGGATTGTACCTGAATGATGCAGCGCACCACCGCGCCTAGTTTCCGGCCTCTATATGAGCAGATCAAGGGACTGCTTACACAGAGTTTGGTGGCGGGCGAGTGGAAGCCGGGCGAGCCGATCCCAAGCGAAACCGATCTCGCCACGCGTTACAAAGTGAGCCAGGGCACGGTGCGCAAGGCGATCGATGCACTCGCGGCGGAAAATCTGCTCGTGCGTCGTCAAGGCAAAGGCACCTTTGTCGCTACGCACAGCGAGGAGCATGTGCAGCACCGCTTTTTGCGCATCGTTGCCGACGATGGCAGCGCGGTGGCCACGCACAGCGTGCTGCTTGGTTTCGCGCGCGGGCGCGCCAACAGTGAGGTGGGACTCGACCTGCGCTTGCAATCCGGCAGCCCGGTGTACTGGATCACGCGCATGCTCAATGTCGGCGCACGCGCGCTGGTGCTCGACGAGATCGTGTTGCCGGCCGGCATGTTCACCAATTTGGATCAGAGCACGCTGGCGGACACCAAGGGATCGTGGTACAGCTTGTACGAATCCGCCTTCGGCGTGCGTGCCATCCGCGCGCGCGAGCAGCTCAAAGCGGTGGCTGCAAGCGATTATTTGGCGAAATCCTTGAGGGTTGCCCGCGGCGCGCCGCTGCTGCGCGTGGATCGCGTCACCTACACCTACGACGACAAACCGATCGAGTGGCGCCGCGGCTGGTGCAGCACCGAGGGCCATCACTACATCAATGAATTGAATTGAGGCGAGGCGAGAGCGAACAATGACAACGCATGCCAGACCGAAGTATCTCAACTTGTTCGAGATCCGATTGCCGTTGCCGGGCTGGATTTCGATCTTGCATCGCGTGAGCGGTGCGGTGTTGTTTTTGGCCGGCATCCCGCTGCTGCTTTCCATGTTGGGCGGTAGCCTGCGCGATGAGGACGGTTACAACTGTTGGCGCGATGTGCTCGCGCATCCGCTGGCGAAACTTGTGACGATCGGCTTCGCCTGGGCGTTTCTGCATCACTTCTGCGCGGGCATCCGCTATCTGCTGCATGACTTACACGTTGGTGTTTCGCTGCCGGCGGCGCGCCTGAGCGCGAAACTGGTTCTCATTGTCAGCATCATCCTCACTCTTTTGTTCGGAGCGGCCATATGGTAGATCGCGTGGTTACCGGCGCGCACTACGGCTTGCGCGACTGGTTGATGCAGCGCATCACTTCGGTGGTGATGGCGGCCTACGCAGTTTTCTTCGCTTTGTATTTTTTCGCCAAGGCTCCGCAGAGCTACGCGGCATGGCGGGCAATGTTCGCGCCGCAATGGGTGCGCGTGCTCACCATGCTGTTCCTGGTCAGCCTACTGCTGCACGCGTGGGTGGGTGTGCGCGACATTTACATGGACTACATCAAACCCGCCGGCGCACGCTTGCTGCTGCAGGTGCTGACGATCGTGGCGCTGGCCGGCTACGCAATTTGGGCCGCGGCCATACTCTGGGGCGCGTGAGGCGATGAGCGTGGTGATCAAACATTCCATTCCGAAACGCTCTTTCGATGCCGTGGTGGTGGGCGCGGGCGGCGCCGGCATGCGTGCGGCGATTCAGCTCGCACAAGCAGGGCTCAAAGTGGCCGTGCTCTCAAAAGTGTTTCCCACGCGCTCGCACACTGTGGCGGCGCAGGGGGGAATCGGTGCCGCGCTCGGCAATATGGAGGAGGACAACTGGCATTGGCACATGTTCGATACCGTTAAAGGTTCGGACTACTTGGGCGATCAGGACGCCATTGAGTTCATGTGCCGCATGGCGCCGCAAGTCGTGTACGAACTCGAACACTTCGGCATGCCGTTCGACCGCAACGCCGACGGCACGCTTTATCAGCGCCCCTTCGGCGGGCATTTGTCGCAGTTCGGCCAAGGCAAACCGGTGCGCCGCTCGTGCGCGGCGGCAGACCGCACCGGGCATGCGATGCTGCACACGCTGTATCAGCGTAACGTCAAGCAGGGCACGCATTTCTTCGTCGAGTGGCTGGCGCTCGATCTGATTCGTGACCAGCATGGTGATGTGTTGGGTGTGGTGGCGCTGGAGATGGAGACGGGCGAGGCGATGATCTTCGAGGCGAAGGCTACCATCCTTGCCACCGGCGGCGCCGGGCGCATCTTCGAGTCCAGCACCAATGCGTTCATCAACACCGGCGATGGTCTCGGCATGGTGGCGCGCGCGGGCATCCCGCTGGAAGATATGGAGTTTTGGCAGTTCCACCCGACCGGTGTGGCCGGTGCCGGCGTACTCATTACCGAAGGCGTGCGCGGCGAGGGCGGCTACTTGGTCAACGCGAGCGGCGAGCGTTTCATGGAGCGCTACGCGCCGAACGCGAAAGACCTGGCCAGCCGCGACGTGGTATCGCGCTCGATGGATCAGGAAATCAAGGAAGGGCGCGGCTGCGGCCCGCACAAAGATCACGTGCTGCTCAAGCTCGAGCATCTCGGGCCGGAACTGATCAACTCCAAGCTACCGTCGATCCGCGAGATCGCGATCAAATTCGCCAACGTCGATCCGATCAAAGAGCCGATCCCAGTCGTGCCGACCTGCCACTACATGATGGGCGGCATTCCGGCTAACTATTACGGCCAAGTGGTCGCGCACAAAGACGGCAATCCCAACGCACCGGTGTCCGGCTTATATGCGGCCGGCGAGTGCGCCTGCGTGTCGGTGCATGGCGCCAACCGGCTAGGCACCAACTCGCTGGTCGATCTGCTGGTGTTCGGGCGCGCGGCGGGCGAACATGTCGTGGAAACGATCAAGCGCGAACCGCGCGCGCACAAGGCATTGCCGCAAGATGCGGCCGATCGCGCGCTCGCGCGTTTGGCGCGCCTCGATGGCGCCGGCGG
>CAZAWU010000048.1:0-18039 GCA_964488915.1 uncultured Burkholderiales bacterium | reverse complement strand
ATGAAATTCCGCATCTACCGCTACAACCCCGAAAAAGACGCGAAGCCGTACATGCAGGATTACGACGTGCCGATCGCGGAGACCGACCGCATGCTGCTCGACGCCATCGTCAAGTTGAAGTCGATGGATGACACGCTCGCTTTTCGGCGCTCTTGCCGAGAGGGCGTGTGCGGGTCGGATGCGATGAACATCAACGGCAAGAATGGGCTGGCGTGCATCACCAACCTGAAGACGCTCAAAGAGCCGGTCGAGCTGCGCCCGTTGCCTGGCTTGCCGGTCATCCGCGATTTGATCGTCGACATGACGCAGTTTTTCAAGCAGTACCACTCGGTCAAACCGTACGTGCAGGACGAGCGCCCGCTGCCGGAGAAGGAGCGGCTGCAGTCACAACCGGAGCGCGCCGAATTGGAGGGCTTGTACGAATGCATCCTGTGTGCGTGCTGTTCCACCTCGTGCCCGTCGTTCTGGTGGAACCCGGACAAGTTTGTCGGCCCGGCGGGTTTGCTGCAGGCGTATCGCTTTATCGCCGACAGCCGAGATCAAGTTACCGCCGAAAGGCTCGATAACCTAGAGGATCCGTACCGGCTGTTCCGCTGCCACACAATCATGAACTGCGTGGATGTCTGCCCGAAGGGCCTGAATCCATCCTTGGCGATCAGCAAAATCAAGGAGTTGATGGTTAAGCGCACGGTGTGAAACGCGGGCGTTGCGCATGAGCGATAAGCGGCTGGAGCGCATCCGCTGGCGCTGCCGCCGCGGTATGCTGGAGCTTGATCTCACTCTGCAGCGTTTCATTGAACGCCATTTGGCGCAGATGCAGCAGAGCGATCTGGCGGTGCTGGAAGAGTTGCTGGCGCTGCCGGATACGGAGTTATTGGATGTGGTGTTAGGGCACGCCGAGCCGAGCGGGAGCACCGAACGGCTTGTGCAGTTGATGCGACAAGGCTGACCCCTGCGGAAAGCCCATTCGAGGAAGCGGACTTATGGAAAACAAGGAATTTGCCACACTGAACTATCCGGGCGGCAGCGTCGATTTGCCGATCTACTCGGGTTCGATCGGGCCGAAGGTGGTCGACATCCGCGGTCTGGCCAAATCCGGCATGTTTACTTATGACCCGGGTTTCGTGTCGACGGCTTCCTGTACTTCGAACATCACCTACATCGACGGCGATGCCGGCCAGCTTTATTACCGCGGCTACCCGATCGAGCAATTGGCGGAGAAGTCGGATTTTCTCGAGACTTGCTACTTGCTGCTGCACGGCGAGTTGCCGACCAAGACGCAGCGCGACGAGTTCGACCATGTGATCACGCATCACACCATGGTGCACGAGCAGCTCTCGCGCTTTTACCAAGGCTTCCGCCGTGACGCTCACCCGATGGCGGTTATGGTCGGCGTGGTCGGCGCGCTCTCGGCCTTTTACCACGATTCACTCGATATCTCGAACGAAGCGCATCGCCATATTTCCGCGGTGCGCCTGATCGCGAAGGTACCGACCATCGCGGCAATGTGCTACCGCTATAACAAGGGTCTGCCGTTCATGTATCCGCGCAACGACCTCTCGTACGCGGCCAACTTCCTCTACATGATGTTCGCCACGCCGTGTGAGAAGTACGAACCGAACCAAGTGCTGGTCGATGCAATGGACCGCATTCTCATTTTGCACGCCGATCACGAACAGAATGCCTCCACTTCCACGGTGCGCTTGGCGGGATCCAGTGGTGCCAATCCGTTCGCGTGTATCGCCGCCGGTATCGCGGCCTTGTGGGGTCCGGCGCACGGCGGCGCGAACGAGGCGGTGCTGCGTATGTTGGAAGAGATCGGCGATGTCTCCAATGTTCCCAGCTACATCGCACGCGTCAAGGACAAAAGCAGTGGCTTGCGCCTGATGGGCTTCGGCCATCGCGTCTACAAGAACTTCGATCCGCGCGCCGAAGTGATGCGCCGCACCTGCCACGAAGTGCTGACGGAATTGGGCGTGCGCGACGACAAGCTGTTCAAGCTGGCGCTTGCGCTGGAGAAGATCGCGCTCGAGGACGACTACTTCATCCAGAAGAAGCTCTACCCGAATGTCGATTTCTATTCCGGCATCGTGCTGCGCGCGTTGGGTATCCCGACCAGTATGTTCACCGCGATTTTCGCCATGGGCCGAACCATCGGCTGGATTTCGCAGTGGAACGAAATGCACGGCGATCCGGAACAGAAAATCGGCCGTCCGCGCCAGCTCTACCGCGGTCCGGCGCGGCGCGACTATGTGCCGCTGGCGATGCGCGATTGATCGAGTGTAGGGTGCGTACTGCGCACATCTTGGCAACGGATGCGGCGTGCGCGTTGCGCACCCGACAGGGCAAGCGGAGGGCATAGCGATGTCGATGCAACAGTTCCAACAGAATTCGTATCTGTTCGGCTCCAATGCGCCTTTCATCGAAGAACTGTACGAGACTTACCTGGCGGACCCGAGCAAGGTCTCGGACAATTGGCGCGCCTACTTCGACGAGTTGCAGAAAACCTCGGGCGTACTCACCCGCGACATCGCGCATGGCCCGATCATCGAAGCCTTCGCTCGCCGCGCCCAGGATGGTTTGCAAGCTACCCGCGCCGCGCGCGCCTCAGACGCGGCCGCCAAGAAACAAGTCAGCGTGCTGCAGCTCATTACCGCCTACCGCTTTCTCGGCTGCCGGCATGCGAACCTGGATCCACTGCGGCGGCAAGAGCATCCCTATATACCGGAACTCGATCCGGCGTACTACGGCTTTACCGATGCCGACATGGACGAAGTATTCAACACCGGCAGCCTAGTCGGGCCGGACCATGCTTCGCTGCGCGACATCTTGGCCGCGGTGCGCGCGACTTATTGCGGCAGCATCGGTGTCGAGTACATGCACATCACCGACATGGAGCAGAAGCGCTGGTTGCAAAAGCGCTTCGAAGGGGTGCATTCGCGCCCAGAGTTAAGCCGCGAGCAGCGCGTGCATTTGCTGCAGCGTTTGACCGCGGCCGAGACGCTGGAGAAATTCCTGCACACGCGCTACGTCGGGCAAAAGCGCTTCGGATTGGAAGGTTCGGAGACGCTGATTCCGTTGATTGACGATGTCATCCAGCGCGCGGGCGAGCAGGGCGTGCAAGAGATCGTGATCGGCATGGCGCACCGCGGGCGCTTGAATGTACTGGTCAACACCATGGGCAAGTTGCCGCGGGTACTGTTCTTGGAATTCGAAGGCAAGCACGCTGCCGATTTGCCTTCCGGTGACGTCAAATACCACATGGGTTTCTCGTCCGACATCAAGACTCCGGGCGGGCCGGTGCATTTGACGCTTGCTTTCAACCCTTCGCACTTGGAGATCGTCAATCCCGTGGTGGAAGGCTCGGTGCGCGCGCGCCAACAGCGCCGCAACGACCGAGCGGGCAAACAGGTGCTGCCGGTGTTGATCCACGGCGATGCGGCTTTTGCCGGTCAAGGCGTGGTGATGGAAACACTCGCGCTATCGCAGACGCGCGGCTACCGCACGGGCGGCACGCTGCACGTGGTCATTAACAACCAGATTGGCTTTACCACGTCCGATCCGCGCGATACGCGCTCTTCGCTTTACTGCACCGATGTGGCAAAAATGGTCGAAGCCCCGGTGTTTCACGTCAACGGAGACGACCCGGAAGCGGTGCTGCTGTGCGCCCAAATCGCGCTCGACTACCGCATGACGTTCGGCAAGGATGTGGTCATCGATATGGTGTGCTTCCGCCGCCTTGGCCACAACGAGCAAGACGAACCGCTGGTGACCCAGCCGCTCATGTACAAGTCGATCGCCAAGCATCCGGGGACGCGCAAGTTGTACGCGCACCGCCTGGCGCAGGAAGGCGCATTGACCGAAGCGGAGAGCGACGAGATGGTGCGCAGCTATCGCGCGCAGCTCGACACCGGCGAGCAAATCAATCCGAACATCCTGGTTGGCCACAAACCCGCCTATTCCGTCGACTGGTCGCTTTATATGAGCACCGATTGGCGCAGCTCGCCCGACACCAAAGTGCCAATGGAGAAGCTGCGTTGGCTGGGTGAGCGGCTCACCACCATCCCGGAAAAATTCAAACTCCACCCGACCGTCGAGCGCGTGATCGAAAACCGGCGCCAGATGTATCAGGGAAAACTGCCGTTGGATTGGGGCATGGCGGAAACGCTCGCTTACGCGAGCCTGCTATCCGACGGCTACGGCGTGCGCTTGTCGGGGCAAGATGCCGGGCGCGGTACCTTCGCGCACCGCCATGCGGTGCTGCACGATCAGAATCGCGAGCGTTGGGACGAAGGCTCGTACGTTCCTTTGCGCAATCTGTTTGAGAATCAACCCTCGTTCGTTGTCATCGATTCGCTGCTTTCTGAAGAGGCGGTGCTCGGCTTCGAGTACGGCTACGCCACCGCCGAGCCGCGCGAGTTGGTTATTTGGGAAGGGCAGTTCGGCGATTTCGTTAACGGCGCGCAAGTGGTTATCGATCAGTTCATTAGCTCGGGCGAGACAAAATGGGGCCGCCTGTGCGGGCTGACGCTGTTCCTGCCGCACGGCTACGAAGGCCAAGGCCCCGAGCATTCCTCGGCGCGGCTGGAGCGCTTCCTGCAACTGTGCGCGGAGTACAACATTCAGGTGTGCGTGCCCAGCACGCCGGCACAGTTTTTCCATATGCTGCGCAGGCAAATGATGCGCCCGATGCGCCGCCCGCTCATCGTCATCACGCCGAAGAGCTTGCTGCGCAAGAAGGAATCGACCTCGGATATCAGCGAGCTCGCCAACGGCGGCTTTCAGAGCGTCATCGCGGAGACGGAAAAGCTCGACGCCAAGAAGGTCAAGCGCGTCGTCGCCTGCAGCGGCAAGGTTTATTTCGATCTGCTGGCGGAGCGCCAGGCGCGCAACATCGACAACATCGCCATCGTGCGCATTGAGCAGCTATATCCGTTTCCGCACAAAGAATTCGCCGCCCAGCTAGGGCTCTATCCGAACGCGAAGAGTGTCATTTGGTGTCAGGAAGAACCCGGCAATCAAGGCGCTTGGCATCGCATCCAGCATTATCTGGCGCGCAACATGCGCGAAGAGCAGGAGCTGGCGTACGCGCTGCGGCCGTCCTCCGCATCACCGGCGGTCGGTTACATGGCGAAGCACGTTGAGCAACAAAAGGCCGTGTTGGACGCGGCGCTAAAACTCTAGTCCTGCAAGCGCCGCGCATGCGTGGCACATCACTGTAGATTGTCTTGGGAAAGGCGGAAGTATGTTAGTTGAAGTAAAAGTCCCAACACTGTCCGAATCGGTCGCGGAAGCAACGTTACTGAATTGGCGCAAACAGCTCGGCGAATTCGTCGAGCGTGACGAAAATCTGATCGACATCGAAACCGATAAGGTGGTGCTGGAAGTACCGGCGCCGGCGAGCGGTGTGCTGGCGAAGATCATCAAAGGCGATGGCGGCACCGTGGTGGCGAACGAAATCATCGCCACCATCGATACCGATGCCAAACCCGCCGCCGGCAAGACCGCGGAAGCCACCAAGCCCGCCAAGAGCGCGCAGGCAGCCGCAGCCGCGTCTGCTGCGGTTGCCGCCTCGGCGAGAAGTGTGGCGGCCATGCCTGCCGCGAAAAAAATCGCCGCCGAGCAGGGCGTGGATCTAGCAGCGGTGGAAGGAAGTGGCCGCGGTGGACGCACGACGAAGGGGGATGTTCTCGCCGCCGTCGAAGCACGCGCGGCGGCGCCGGAAGCAAGGCCCGCCTTTAAGCTGGCTGAGGTGAAGACTTCCTCGGGTAAGGCCCTCGAACCGTTGACCATACGCATGGACCTGCCGCTCGCCAGCGAACGGCCGGAGCAGCGCGTGCCGATGTCGCGCCTGCGCGCGCGCATCGCCGAGCGCTTGCTGCAATCGCAGCAGAGCGCGGCAATCCTCACCACGTTCAACGAAGTGAACATGCAGCCGGTGATGGATCTGCGCAACAAGTTCAAGGATAAGTTCGAGAAGCAGCACGGCGTTAAGTTGGGTTTCATGTCGTTTTTTGTCAAAGCTTCGATCGCGGCGCTGAAGAAGTTTCCACTGGTCAATGCTTCGATTGACGGCAACGACATCGTCTATCACGGTTACTTCGACATCGGCATCGCTGTCGGTAGCCCGCGCGGTCTGGTGGTGCCGATCCTGCGCAACGCCGACCAGCTCTCGTTCGCGGATATCGAAAAGCAGATCGTCGATTTCGGCACGCGCGCGCAGGAGGGCAAACTGACCATCGAAGAGCTGACCGGCGGTACGTTCTCGATCTCCAACGGTGGGGTGTTCGGCTCGATGATGTCCACGCCGATCATCAACCCGCCGCAGTCGGCCATCCTCGGGGTGCATGCGACCAAAGAGCGCGCGGTGGTCGAAAACGGTCAAGTCGTGGTGCGGCCGATGATGTATCTCGCACTGTCTTACGATCACCGCATCATCGATGGGCGCGAAGCGGTGCTCTCGCTCGTGGCAATCAAAGACGCGCTGGAAGATCCCACTCGACTCCTATTGGACATCTGACATGTCGCAAGTATTCGACGTCGCTGTCATCGGCGCCGGCCCCGCCGGCTACATCGCCGCCATTCGCGCCGCGCAGCTCGGTTTTTCCGTCGCTTGCATCGACGAGTGGAAAAATGTGCAAGGCAAGCCTTCGCTGGGCGGCACTTGCTTGAATGTCGGCTGTATCCCGTCCAAAGCGCTGCTTGAATCGTCGGAAAACTACGCGCGCGTCCAACATAAGTTCGCCGCACAAGGCATCAAGGTGAAAGGCGTGGAGTTGGATTTGCCGACCATGCTCGCGCGCAAGGACAAGATCGTCGGCGAGTTGACCAACGGCGTCGCCTTCTTGTTCCGCAAGAACAAAGTGACTTCGCTGCACGGGCACGGCAGCTTCGCCGGTCCGCCGCGTGACGGTGTGCATCAGCTTACAGTTGAAGACGGCGCCAACAAACAAACGATCGCCGCCAAAAATGTCATCATCGCTACCGGATCGGTACCGCGCGCGCTGCCGGGTACCCCGTTCGACGGCGATTACATTCTTGACAATGCTGGCGCGCTTTCCATTTCCACTGTGCCACAACGCCTGGGCGTGATCGGCTCAGGTGTTATCGGGCTGGAAATGGGCAGCGTATGGCGCCGCTTGGGCACCCAAGTAGCGATCCTGGAAGCCTTGGATACCTTTCTGCCCACCGCTGATGAGCAGATCGCGAAAGAAGCGTTCAAGATCTTCACCAAGCAGCAAGGTTTGGATATTCGCCTCGGTGCTAAAGTCTCCAACGTCAAGCGTGAGGAGAATCTGGTCAAAGTCGGCTTCACCGAGGCGGGCGTGGCGCGCGAGATGGAGTGCGACAAGCTCGTGGTCGCCATCGGCCGCGCGCCGAATACGGCCGGCCTGAATCTGCAAGCGGTCGGCGTTACGGCCGATGCGCGCGGATTCGTTGAAGTCAACGAGGAATGCCAGACGCAGGTCGAAGGCGTGTTCGCTGTGGGCGATGTGGTGCGCGGCCCCATGCTGGCACACAAGGGGATGGAAGAAGGCGTCGCCGTGGCGGAACGCTTAGCCGGTCAGCAGCCGCACATCGATCTCGATCACGTGCCGTGGGTCATCTACACTGCACCCGAGATCGCTTGGGTGGGGCAAACCGAGCAGTCGCTGAAAGCGGCCAAGCGTGAGATCCGTACGGGAGCGTTTCCTCTGAGCGCGAACGGGCGCGCTAAAGGCTTGGGCGAAACCGGCGGATTCGTCAAGATGATTGCTGACGCCAAAACCGACGCCATTCTCGGTGTGCATGTCATCGGCGCGTTCGCTTCCGAGTTGATCGCCGAAGCGACGGTAGCGATCGAGTTCGGTGCCAGCAGCGAAGATATCGCGCGCATCGTGC
Organism: uncultured Burkholderiales bacterium; assembly: GCA_964488915.1. Classification (GTDB taxonomy): domain Bacteria; phylum Pseudomonadota; class Gammaproteobacteria; order Burkholderiales; family JALYOK01; genus CADEHE01. The sequence goes on along the minus strand of CAZAWU010000048.1, from coordinate 10,158 downwards.
ATGCGCATCCCTCGTTGTCCGAAGCGATGCATGAAGCGGCGCTGGCGGTAGACAAGCGCACGTTGCACATTTAAGTCGCCATGACTGAGGAGCCGGCGGCACAGCAGCACCGGCAGTCCTCCGCGGCGGCGCTCGCGCCGCTGCAGTGGTACGCGGCGCTCGCGCGCCGCCCCGATTTTCGTCCCGATCAAGCGCAGCAACGTGCGGTGGATCTGCTGCAGAAGCTCTACGACGAGCTGATCGCCTTCAAGCGCTTCCGCGATCGCCCCTTTGTCAAAACGCTCGACCTCGGCACGCCGCCGCGCGGACTCTACCTGCACGGCGGCGTCGGCCGCGGCAAGAGCATGCTAATGGACACGTTCTTCGCCAATTTGCCGTACCGGCGCAAGCGGCGAGAGCACTTCCATGCCTTCATGCGTGGCGTGCATCGGAGCATGGCGCAGCTTAAGAACGAGGCCGACCCACTGGTGACCATCGCCGGCGATTTCGCGCACAAGGTGCGCGTGCTGTGCCTCGACGAAATGCATGTCAACGACATCGGCGACGCCATGATCCTCGGGCGTTTGCTGGAACATTTGTTCGCTAACGGCGTGGTGTTGATCACTACTTCGAACTATGCGCCGGACGACCTGTACAAAGACGGATTGCAGCGCGAACGCTTCTTGCCCGCGATCGCGATCATGAAGCGTCACTTGGATGTGGTGAGCGTGGATGGGCCGACCGATTTCCGCTTGCGACAATTGGAGAAGGTCACGACCTACTACACGCCGCTCGGAGCGGCGACGGAGAACAAGTTAGCCGATGCGTTCGCCTCGCTGTGCCCGCACGTCGGCGTGGCGGATGCGCTTACCGTCAACGGGCGCAAGTTGCATGTCAAACGCCGTGCGCCAGACGCGGTCTGGTTCGACTTCGCTGAATTGTGCGGCACGGCGCGCTCGCAACTCGACTACCTGGAGATCGCGCAAGAATTCCATACCGTGTTCTTGTCCAACGTGCCGCGCTTGCGCGCCGATCAAGCCAATGAAGCACGCCGTTTCACCTGGCTCGTAGACATTCTTTATGACCACAAGGTAAAGTTGGTGCTCACCGCCGAGGCACCACCCGAGCTGCTCTACACGGAAGGTTTGCGCAGCGAAGAGTTCGCACGCACCGTCAGCCGTTTACAGGAAATGCAATCGCGCGAGTATCTCGCGCAGGCGCATGCAAGTTAATATGAGCACCACACCTCGCACCGACGTCTACGGTATCACCGACACGCTCGATGACGCCACTAGCCAAGCGTTGGTCGATCGCTTGGAAGCGCGCGCGAAGCATCCGAAATTCATCGCCATTCTTAATCAGTATCTCGAGGCCATGCGCATCGACGCGGCGCAGCGCGTGCTCGATGTCGGTTGCGGTGCGGGCGTGGTGGCGCGCACCATCGCCCGGCGGCCGGGATTCCTCGGGACGGTCTCGGCGATCGACCTCAGCGCGTATTTGGTGCGGGCGGGGGAGCGGTTTGCGCAAGGGGAGGGGGTAAGCGATCGCATCGACTTCTTGGTCGGCGATACCGAGCAATTGCAGCTAGCCGACGCAAGCTTCGATGCGGCGGTCGCGCATACGCTGTTGAGCCATGTGGAGCACCCGCTGGCGGTGCTGCGCGAATTGCACCGCGTCGTGAAGCCCGGTGCGTTGATCGGCATTTTCGACGGGGACTACGCATCGATCACCTTCGGCCATGAGGACCCGGCGGCGAACGCACGCTACGATCGCATCGTGCAGAACGCCGTCATCACCAACGCCAACGTGATGCGGCAGATGCCGCGCCTGCTCAAACAGGCCAAGCTGGAAGTTGTCGAGTTCTTCCCGCATGTGCTGGCAGAGGCTGGGGTCGCGGAGTATTGGAGTACCTCGATACAATCTTTCCGGCGCATCCTGCCGAAATCCGGGCAAATTGACGAAAGCGAGGCGAACGAGTGGGCCGATGCCATGCAGCGCTATTCCGCGCAGGGCGAGTTTTTCGCGGCGTGCAACTTCTACAGCTACGTCGTGCGAGTGACCTAGCCACGTGCGCGCTCGCGCCCGAAGGGGAACATGGTTTCGCCGCCTCCCTGGATCGCGCTATCATGAACGCCGCGCCGCATGCCACTTTGGCCTGAGCGCATCCCCTTCAGCAACTCACTCCACCTTAGGCGAACATGTTCAAAGGCATCCTGCTCAACAAGACCGACGCCGGCGTTGTTGCCAGCGTTACCGATATCAGCGAGAACGACTTGCCGGAAGGCGATGTCACGGTGCGCATCGACTATTCGACCATCAACTTCAAGGACGGCCTCGCCATCACCGGGAAAGCGCCGATCGTGCGCAAGTATCCGATGGTGCCAGGCATCGATTTCGCCGGTGTGGTGGAGCAGAGCGCATCGCCGCGTTGGAAGGCGGGCGACAAAGTGGTGCTGAACGGGTGGGGCGTCGGTGAAGAGCATTGGGGCGGTCTGGCGCAGAAAGCGCGCGTCAAGGGCGATTGGCTGGTCGCCGTGCCGGCGGCATTTACCACCAAGCAAGCTGCGGCGATCGGCACTGCCGGCTACACTGCCGTGCTGTGTGTGCTCGCATTGGAGAAGCAGGGCGTCACGCCGGAGCAGGGCGAAATCATCGTCACCGGCGCGGCCGGCGGTGTGGGCAGCGTGGCGGTCGCGCTCTTGGCGAAGCGCGGCTTTCGCGTCGTGGCTTCCACCGGCCGCATGAACGAGGCGGAGTATCTGAAGTCGCTCGGAGCGAGCGCGGTGATCGATCGCAACGAGCTGTCGCAGCCCGGCAAACCGCTCGCCAAGGAGCGCTGGGCTGGCGCGGTGGACACGGTCGGCAGTCATACGCTCGCCAACGTCTGCGCGCAGACCAAGTATCGTGGTGTGGTGACAGCGTGCGGTCTGGCGCAAGGCATGGATTTCCCCGCGACGGTCGCGCCGTTCATTCTGCGCGGCGTGATTCTGGTTGGCGTCAACAGTGTCATCGTGCCGTACGAGGAGCGGGTGCAAGCGTGGGCCCGTTTAGCGAGCGATCTCGATACGCGCACACTCGAAGCGATGAAGGAGGAAATATCGCTCGCGCAAACCATTACCAAGGCGCCGGAGATTCTGGCGGGCAAAGTGCGTGGACGCTTGGTGGTCAACGTCAACGCGTAGCAATACACGTGTGTAGGTGCGTGCTTGCCCTGGGAAGGTTCTGATTGAGAATCGCGGGCGAGTCTTGCTCTGCTGGAGTATCCATTCACGAATCGCGCTAGTTCTTATTGCCAAGACTATCCATCAAGTAGTATGCCTCGCTGGAGCGTTGACTCATGACAACGTACAAAGAGTTCTACCGGCACTCGATCGAAAGCCCCGAACAATTCTGGGGCGAGCAAGCGAAGTTAGTGGAGTGGCATGAATCGTATGCGCGCGTGCTCGACTACTCGCATCCGCCGTTCAGCACGTGGTTCGTCGGCGGCAAAACCAATCTTTGCCACAACGCTATTGACCGCCATCTCGCCGCACGCGGCAAGCAGAAGGCGCTGATCTACATCTCGACCGAAACCGGCGAAGAAAAGCACTACACCTACAAGCAGCTTCACCAGGAAGTTTGCAGCTTCGCCGCGGTGCTGCAAGAGTTGGGCGTCAAGCAGGGCGACCGCGTCATCATCTATGTGCCGATGATCGCTGAGGCGCTATTCGCCATGTACGCCTGCGTGCGACTGGGCGCGATTCACTCGGTGGTGTTTGGCGGGTTCGCTTCAGCGAGTCTCGCCGCGCGCATCGACGACGCCAAACCCAAGCTCATGATTACTTCGGATGCGGGGATGCGGGGCGGCAAAAGTATTCCCTACAAACACCTAGTCGACGAGGCGCTCAAGCTCGCCAAGCACGCCCCGAAGAAGGTGCTGATCGTCAACCGCGGTATCGACAAAGCGATGCCGGTAACAGCAGGCCGCGATGTCGACTATGCGGAACTAAAAAGAACGCATGCCAAAGCCGACGTGCCGGTCACCTGGGTGGAATCGAGCCACCCTTCGTACATACTCTACACTTCGGGCACCACCGGCAAGCCGAAAGGCGTGCAGCGCGACACCGGCGGCTACTTGGTCGCGCTCGCCGCATCGATGCAGCATGTTTATGGCGCCCGGGCAGGTGAGACGATGTTCACCACTTCCGACATCGGCTGGGTGGTCGGACATTCGTACATCATCTATGCACCGCTCATTCATGGGATGACGACGATTTTGTACGAAGGCTTACCGATCCGCCCCGACGCGGGTGTGTGGTGGAAGATCGTGCAGGAGCACAAAGTCTCTACGATGTTTAGTTCGCCCACGGCGATACGCGTGCTGAAGAAGCAAGATCCGCAGTTTTTGACCAAGTACGACTTGAGTTCGCTGCGCTATCTGTTCTTGGCCGGCGAACCGCTGGACGAGCCTACCGCGCGCTGGATTCAGGACGGCTTGCAGCGCCCCGTCATCGATCACTATTGGCAGACCGAGACCGGCTGGCCGCTGCTTTCGGCGTGTCCGGGTGTGGAAGACACACCGCGCAAGTTCGGCAGCCCGAGCTTTCCAGTGTACGGCTACAACGTGAAGCTGCTCAAGGAGGATTCCGCCGAAGAAGTCGGCCCGAAAGAGAAAGGCGTGGTCGCTGTCGTGCCGCCGCTGCCGCCCGGATGTCTTTCGACCGTGTGGGGCGACGATGAACGCTTCGTGAAAACGTACTTTTCGTTCTTCCCCAAACGCCAGGTGTACACCACCTTCGATTGGGGCATTCGCGATCAGGACGGCTACTTCTTCATCCTTGGGCGCACCGATGACGTCATCAACGTCGCTGGCCACAGGCTTGGCACGCGCGAGATCGAGGAAGCGGTGCAGTCGCACGCGGCGATCGCAGAGGTCGCGGTGGTTGGAGTCGCGGATCAGCTTAAGGGCCAAGTACCTGTGGCATTTGCGGTAGCGAAAGACCCAAGCAGGGCCGCCAGCTCTGCCCAGCAAAAGGCGCTGGAGAAAGAGGTCATGGAATCAGTCGATCGCCAACTCGGTGCCATCGGCCGTCCAGCTCGGGTACACTTCGTCACGCTGCTGCCGAAGACGCGCTCCGGTAAGTTGTTGCGGCGGAGCATGCAAGCGCTGGTGGAAGGGCGCGATCCGGGCGACTTGACGACGATCGAAGATCCAGCGGCGTTGGAGCAGATTCGCGCGGCGATCAGTTCTAAAGATTGAGGGCCAAGGTTCGGAGAAGTGAGATCCAGAATTCGGTAAAAGCATCTCTCTCCCTACAAGCAGGGGGCGGGGCGGGGGTGAGGGTCATCTAAGAGGAGAGACGGCAATGAAACTTGCAAAACTGTTTTTTGTTTTCTTGTTTGTGATCAACGTAAGTGCATTTGCGCAAGAGTCCACTGAGGCCGAACTCAACCGGCTGGAAGACTTACGCTACCAAGCGATGAAGGACGTCGATCTACCGACGCTGGAGAAGATCTTTGCCGATGAGTTCGTTTACCAGACATTGCAAGGCAAAACGCACTCCAAGCAAAGCTACATTGCCTCGCTGCAAAAAGGCGACGTCAAGATCAATACGTTCCAGCGCGAGAACAGCCGGGTTAAGTTTTTAGGCGACGTGGCCACGGTGATGGCGACGACGCATCTGGACATCGTGCTCGGCGGCGAGCAAAGAAAAGTTTCACTATTTTATCTCAACGTATGGGTGAAACGCGATGGCCGCTGGCAACTTCTGCAGCGGCAGTCCACGGCGCTGCCGAAGCCTCAATAGGTGATGGCCGAGGCCAAGCTTGCCGAAACGCGGGAGCGCTACAAGCACTTTCTCGCCATCCCGACGCGCTGGATGGATAACGACATCTACGGCCACGTCAATAACGTCATCTACTACTCATACTTCGATACCGTCATCAACGGATATTTGATCCGCGAGGGCGTACTCGATATTCACGAAGGCGAAGTGATCGGTATCGCGGTTGAAACGCACTGCCAATTCCATCAGTCGCTGGAGTTTCCGGATGTGATCGATGCCGGGCTGCGAGTGGGCAAGCTCGGCAATTCATCAGTGCGCTACGAGATTGGCTTGTTCAGGCAAGGCGATACGCAGCCGGCGGCGACCGGGCATTTCGTGCACGTGTTCGTCGAGCGCGCCAGCATGCGCCCGGTGCCGATGCCTCCCGCGACACGTAGCGCCCTGGCAAAACTCGCGTTCGACCGCCCCACATCATAGGAGACCAACATGGCGCAAGCTCGCTACCTCTTCACCGCCAGCATGGACGTCGATCCGGACAAAGACGCCGTATTCAACGAAGTGTACGACACGGAGCACATTCCGCTCATATTGAAAGTGCCTGGTGTGATCTCCGCGCGGCGCTACGTGAATATGCCACTGCAAATGATCATCGGCGGCGAGAAGAAGACCTTAGTTGCCGAGGGCGAGCCGCGCTATAGCGCGATTTACGAATTGGAGAGCGCCGAGGTGCTGCTCTCCGAAGCATGGGCGAAAGCGGTCGACGCAGGCCGCTGGCCGAGCCAAGTGCGCCCCTACACGCGCAACCGCCGCCACACCTTGCGCAAACTGATGTAGGCGGGCCGCCATGCTAAGCGCGAAGGAAATCGCCGAGCTGCGTGCGCAGCTTTACTCGCCCGTATTGTCGGACGTGCTCGATCAGCTTGGGTATCGCAATCAAGCGCTGAGGCCCTTGGTGCGGCCGCTGGATGAAACGAGTGTGATCTTCGGCCCGGCGCGCACCGGCATGTACATGCCGGTGGTGTTCGATCCGAGCGAAAAGCATCCGTACGACGTGGAGATTGCGTTGATAGACGATCTGCGTCCCGGCGATGTCGTGGTGTTTGGCTGCAACGGACCGACCGATAGCATTGGCCCTTGGGGTGAGCTGCTCAGTACCGCTGCGCAGCAGCGCGGAGCGGCAGGCTGCATTACCGATGGATTGGTGCGCGATGTACGCCAGATCCGCGCGATGAATTTCCCCGTGTTCTGCGGCGGTATCAGCCCACTCGATTCCTGGGGGCGCGGCAAGATGATGACGCGCGACACACCGATCGAATGCGCAGGGGCGCGCGTGAGTCCCGGTGATTTCGTGTTCGCCGACATCGATGGCATCGTCGTCATCCCGGCCACTGCATTGAAGCAAACCATCGACAAAGCGTTGCAGAAAGTGAACGGAGAGAACGGCGTGCGCGATGCGTTGCGGGCTGGGGAGTCGTTGAAGTCGGTGTTTGATAGATCGGGGATTCTGTAGGTTGGGTTCGCTGCGCTTACCGTCAACTTACAAGCTGCAATGATTGCGTCCGTCGCGTAAGTCGTCATCATGTTCGACATTTTCCTCGCGGGTGTTTGGCACGAGTCCAACACCTTTTCACCCTTACCGGCGGATTTGCAGCGCTTTCGCGACTATCAATGGTTGGAAGGCGAGGTGATGCTCACCGCGCTTGCCGGCACCAACACTGAAATCGGCGGTATGCACGGTGCCGCGCGGGAGTGCGACTTTTGCTTGCATCCGGGCCTGTACGCCGCCGCGATACCCTCGGGACCGGTCACGCGCCAGGCATTCGAAACGATTGCGCAGCGCATCGTCGATGCGCTGCGTGCACTGCCGAACTGCGACGGCGTTTTGCTCGCACTGCACGGTGCCATGGTGGTGGAGGGGCTTCCCGATGGCGACGGCGAACTGCTGCGGCGCGTGCGCGCGGTCGCGGGTGAGCGCCCGATCGTCGCAAGCTTCGATCTGCACGCCAATTTGAGCGATCAAGCGTTCGCGCTTGCCGATGTTCTGATCGGTTACGACACGCTGCCGCACATCGATATGGGCATGCGTGGGCGCGAAGCGGCACTGATCCTGCACCGCATCCTAGTGTGCGGCAGGCGGCCGGATAAAGCGATGCGGCGCTTGCCGCTCATCACCGTGCCGCAAATGCAAGCCACAGCAGACGAACCGATGCGCTCGATCATGCATGAAGCGTACTTTCGTGAGCAGGCGCTCGATTTGTGGTGCTGCTCGGTCGTGCCCGGTTTTGCGTATGCCGACGTGGCGCACCTGGGCGTGTCGGTGCTGGCGTACGGAGATGGCGCCGCGGCCGAGCGCTGCGCCGAGGAGATGGCGCGCATTATCTGGCGGCGTCGCGACGCTTTCTTGCCAGAGCTGATGGACGTCGACGCCGCAGTACAGCTTGCGCTGCGTAGCTATGACGGCACCGGACCCATAGTGATCGCCGAGCCCGCAGACAACGTCGGCGGCGGTTCCCCCGGGGATATCACCTTCGTGCTCGAAGCGATGCTAAAGGCGAGGGCGAGCGAAGCGATCATTATGTTATGGGATCCAACTGGTGTCGCGGGTGCGAAAGCTGTCGGTAAAGGCAATCGCTTCAGCGGCGCGGTGGGCGGGTTTGCGAGCAAGTTGTCCGGCAAACCGGTGAGCATCGACGGCGTAGTCACGTTCTTGGATCAAGTCACGTACGCCCGCAGCGGGCCATACATGACCGGGCAGCGGGTGCCGATGGGTGATGTGGCGATCGTCGACTGTGGCGGGCTCAAGCTAGTCTTGACCGGCGAGCGCGTCATGCCGTTCGACGCCGATCATTGGACCGTGCTTGGTCTCAGGCCCGAGCGCGAGAAGATTCTGTGCGTGAAGGGTGCAAAAGCCTGGCGTGCGGGGTTCGGCGCCATGGCGGCCAAAGAGATCTTCGTCGATACGCCAGGGCCGACGCCCTCCAACGTCAAGCGCCTACCGTATCGAAACGTCAAGCGGCCGGTATTTCCGCTGGATGCCGGCGCGCAGTTAGGGTGAGCTGCGACAGGTGTTGCAATTGGCGCGCGGCGCGTAAGGTTTACGTCGCATGCGGCGAACAAAGTATGTGCAACACCGGTATCATTGGTTCGGCCTGCTAAGGCAGCAGTGTCGAGCGCAGGCAGTCTAACCGTTCAATTCAACAGGAGGAACAATGATTCGTGCACTTTCGAAAGTTCTATGCGCAGGCGTCGTACTGGCATGCGCGCAAGGCGCGTTGGCGCAAGAAACCCGTCCGATATTGACCCAAGCTACCGCGAAGAAAATGGCCGATGCCTGCGAAAACTACGCGCGTGGCAAGGGCTGGAAGCTGGTCATCGCGATCGTCGATGCCGGCGGTGTGTTAAAGCATTTCACACGCATGGATGATTCGTTCATGATCAGCGTGGGGATATCGCAGACCAAGGCCAATACCTCAGCGGCCGTGCCAGTGTCGAGCCGCAAGTTCGGGGAGATCGCCAAGAACAATGCGCCCGGTTTGGAATTCACGCCGAAGACCGCGACCTTCCCCGGCGGTCTGCCGATCATGGCAGGCGGGGCGCACGTTGGTGGTATCGGTGTCAGCGGGGCGACCGGCGATCAAGATGAAGAGTGTGCGCAGGTAGCGCTCGACGCCGTCAAGGACGTATTGAAGTAACTTGGCGGTAGCCCGGATGAAGCGCAGCGAAATCCGGGGGGCCAACATGCGTAACCACTTGGCTATCCCCGGATCGCGCTACGCTTCATCTGGCCACAGCGCTGCCTGGCAAGTAGATTCCCGCTCACCGTATTCAGTTGGACCTGGTACTTCGCTGACACCTCGCGACTGACTTCGATACCCAGACTGGGCTTCTGCGGAATCGTTACCCGTTACGGTCGACGTAAACGATGTCGCAGTTGAACGCAAGCGAATCCATGAAACCATTGCTCTACGTCGGGGCCGCTCTGGGTAACTACGGCTTTCCCAACGGCCACCCGCTCTCCATCGATCGCCAAGGTGCATTCTGGCGCGAGGCGCAGCGCATAGGTTTGCACGAGCGCGCGAATATCTGCGCGCCAGTAACCGCTGAGCGCGCGCTGATCGAACGCTTTCACACCGCGGAGTACGTGGATCGCGTCATCACGCTATCCAAGACCGGCACCGGCTACCTCGACTACGGCGACACGCCGGCGATCGCGGGCATGTACGAAACCGCCGCTGCGGTGGTCGGCTCGGCGCTGGATGCGGCGGCGCGCATACTGCGCGGCGAAGCAAGGCGCTCGTTCCAACCCATAGGGGGCTTGCATCATGCGCGCCGCGACCGGGCGGCCGGCTTTTGCGTCTTCAACGATCTCGGCGTGCTGATCGAAACTCTGCGCAGCGAATATGGCATCCAGCGC
>CAZAWU010000047.1:0-21912 GCA_964488915.1 uncultured Burkholderiales bacterium | reverse complement strand
GCTTGAGCATGTCGATGATCTGCTGCGCACTGCCGTCGCAGAACAACTGACCAAGCTTCTTCTCGTGGTAAGCGATGCCGTGACGCTCGACCAACTCGACGAAGTCGCGTGGCGTGTAGCGCGCCAGCGCCGAGCGACAGAAATGCGGGTTACGCGAAAGATAGTTTTCCGGCTTGCAATGCAGGTTGGTGAAATTGCAGCGCCCGCCGCCGGAGATGCGGATCTTTTCTCCGATCTTGTGGTAGTGCTCGATCAGCAACACACGCCGGCCGCGTTGCCCCGCGACCGCCGCGCACATCATGCCCGCCGCGCCTGCACCGGCGACGATTACATCGAACGTATCGGCAACACGAACGCCGCTCACCGAAATGGATTGGTAACGGTTAGGCTATCGATGCGCTGCCCGTGCTGCAGATCTTCGGTGTAGAGGCGTGCGCAGCCAGCATCCAGCGCAGCGGCGATGATGAGTGCATCGAAAAAACTGTAACGATAGCGAGCTTGAACTTCGAGGGCGCGATGATACAGGGCGATGCTCGGCGTGACGCGCCACATCGGGGCGAGCACCTCATCGAGAAAACGCTTCGCGTCAGCGGGCGTAACCGGGGTTAACAGTTTGCGCGTGATAACGTTGAGCGTTTCTTGAATGACTTGCGCGCTAATGACGCCTTGCCCCGTTTCCAGGCCCTGCGTGACCAGTTTCTCGGCGCTCTTGCGCTTTCGCTCGTCCCTTTCGTCGAACAGATAAACGAAAACGTTCGAGTCGATGAACTCAGCGCTCATTCATTTCGTCGCGCGTGAATTTCCTGCCGCCGGTGCGGGCGTAGCCCCGCAGGTCTTTGATCACCCTTAGCGCTGCACCCACCTTTTGTTGTTGACGCACGTAGCCGGCCAACCAGCGGCGAAATTCTTCATTCAAGGTTGTGCGCTCGGCGCGCGCGCGTTCGCGCGCTGCTTCAATCAGTGCCGCGTCGGCACTCAATGTGATGTTCTTCATGACTCTCTACACTGGATTAGTGTACACGATTACAGTGTACACTGCGCCCACACATCCGCAATGATATCGGAGTATCTCGTCAAGAATAATACTCAGAGAGATGACCAGAACATAGCTACCATAAGTATCTGCTATTTGACGGCGTCCATCGCCGCGAACGCTGCACGCAACTTCTCGACCGTGAAGCCGGGCGCCTTGGCCGCATCGAGAACGCATTTTTCGCGCCGCGCCATGAGATCGATGGCTGCGGGCAATTGCTCTAACTCGCCCGGCCGGATCGCCACGGCGCCGTGCCGGTCGGCATGAACTATGTCACCGTCGCGCACGTTCATGCCGAAAACATCGACCGGTTTGCCGAAATCGACGACGTGCACAAATGCGTGGCTCGGCGAGAGCATGCCAGCGAGGCATTGAAATTCCGGTCGCATGGCGTCGAGGTCGCGCATCGAACCGTTGGTAACCGCGCCAACACAGCCCAGCCCCCAGTGCACGTGCGTGTTCACCTCCCCCCAAAACGCACCGACGCCAACCATTGCATCGATATCCTGCACCACGGCCAGCGTCGGTTGCGGGGCCTGCGCGACGTACTCGTAATAGCCGAGGCGCTTCGCCCGCTGCTCGGCCGCGGCGTCGGCCGTGGGCGCCGAGGTGCGGATGGTCGCGGTACGGGCATAACCGATGATGGCATGCGCGCCGCCACGCGATGCAATCAAGCCGCGCCGCGTGAAGCCGCTGATCGAGCGCGATCCGCGCACGACTTCCAGTGCATTGCAGATGGTAGGGGTGTCGAACTGGCGCAATTGTTCGAAGAGCGCGGACGCGGTAGTCATTACATCCTCCTGTTGGCGAAGAACGCAGTTTAGCGCGCCGGTAGAATGCGTTCATGACCGATGCCCTGCAGCCACCCTACGCCACCCTCTCGCCGGACGCCGTGCTCGACGCGCTCGAGAGCCTCGGCCTGCGCTGCGACGGCCGGCAACTCGCACTCAATAGCTACGAAAACCGTGTCTATCAAGTCGGCATAGAAGACCAGCCGCCGCTGATAGCGAAGTTCTACCGTCCGCTACGCTGGAGCGAGGCGCAGATCCTCGAGGAACACGCCTTCACGCTCGAACTGGCCGCGCGCGAAATTCCCGTCGTGGCTCCGTTGGCGTTTGCCGGGGGCACGCTGCACAGCTTCGGCGGATTTCGCTTCGCGGTCTATCCGCGCCGCGGCGGGCGCGCGCCGGAACTGGATGATCCCGATACATTGGAGTGGCTCGGACGCTTTATCGGCCGCATTCATGCGGTCGGAGCGATCGAACCGTTCCGGCATCGCCCCGCGCTGGACATCGCGAGCTTCGGCGAGGAGCCGCGCCAGTATCTGCTTGCGCACGACTTCGTACCCGCGGATCTGCGCGAGACCTGGCGCGGCGTTGTCGATCATGCGCTCGGCTGCGTGCGCACCTGTTACGAAAGAGCAGATGCGGTGCGCTACATCCGGCTGCATGGTGATTGTCACGTCGGCAATGTACTCTGGACCGACTACGGGAACGAGCGCGGTCCGCACTTCGTCGATTTCGACGACAGCCGCATGGGGCCGGCGGTGCAAGATCTGTGGATGCTGCTTTCCGGAGATACGCGTTCGATGTCGCGGCAACTGGAAGACGTGCTCGCGGGCTATGAGGATTTCTGCGAGTTCGACGCACGTGAGCTGCATCTCGTCGAAGCACTGCGTACTTTGCGTCTCATCCACTACTCGGCTTGGCTGGCGCGGCGCTGGCACGACCCGGCCTTCCCTGCGGCGTTTCCTTGGTTCGGCACGCAACGTTACTGGCAAGACCGCATCCTCGAGCTGCGCGAGCAGATCGCCGCGATGCAAGAAGCCCCGATTCAGCGGTAGCTTAAAGCACGCGCAATCAGCGCCGAGCGCAGTCCCACCCGACCAGGTAGGGAATGAGTACGCCCCCTCTCCTATCATCGCACACGCTGCACAAAAGAGATGCCGCGTCATGTGGCAAATCAATAACCGAGGGGAGCAAGTCATGTTGGCACAACGCCTGGCTGTGGCGCCGGCAATGGAGCCGCGCGCCGATCGAATTCTAGAAGTCACCTCCTATTCCGCCATCGATCGAATGCTCGATGAAACGGCGTTCGGCGTGCGCTCGCCGCACTACCGTGCGCTGTTGCTGCGCTTGCGCGCCGACACCGATTTCAGCAAACTCGGAGCCAGGCTGGAGCGAGCGTTTGCTATCGAGGTCATCGACAGCATCGGCGCACAGTTGCGCGAGCTGTGCAAAGTCCGGCGGCCGCGCGAAAAGCTCGACCACGACGCCCTCGAATTGGACGCAGGTAAGTTTTGCCCGCCTTCGGCGCGGCTGCACTACGGCGTATGGGCGCTGTTCCCGTGGTCGCGGCGCTTGGTGCACTTGGTGAACGAGGCCGAGTTCATCGAACTGCGCACCAACCGCAATTTGTACAAGATCAGCCACGCCGAGCAAGCGGCGCTACGTGGCAAGCGCATCGGCATCGTCGGCGCTTCTGCCGGACAGGCGGTGGCGTTGGCCATGGCCGCGGAGCGCAGTTGCGGGGAAATTCGCTTGGCGGACTTCGATACACTGGACGCCACTAATCTCAACCGCTTGCGCGGTGGCGTGCAGCAGCTCGGCGTGCCGAAAGTCGTCATCGCGGCACGCGAAATCGCCGAACTCGATCCGTTCCTACACGTCGATTGCTACCCGCACGGCATCGCCTCGGAGAATGTGGGCACGTTTTTGAGTGAGGGAGGTAAGCTTGATCTGGTAATCGAGGAGGCGGATAGCCTCGATATCAAGTTCTTGGTGCGCGAGCATGCACGCTCGCTGCGCATTCCCGTGCTCATGGACACCAGCGACCGCGGTTTGCTCGACGTCGAACGCTTCGATCTGGAGCCCGCACGCCCGCTGTTCCACGGCCTCGCACCGAATCTCGATCCGAGCTCACTCGGCAAACTGTCGAGCGAGGAGAAAGTACCGCACTTGCTCGACCTACTCGGCGTCGACAACTTGTCGACGCGTTTACGCGCCTCGATGCTGGAGATCGAACAAACGATCAGCACTTGGCCTCAGCTCGCGTCTTCGGTGTACATGGGCGGCGCGATTGCAGCCGACACCGCGCGAAGAATCTTGCTCGGCGAACGCATCGCCTCCGGGCGCTACTACGTCGACCTGCGCACGCTGATCCCGGCGGCAGTCGAAGACGCGCCGACCCAGTTGCGCGCGCCGGTTACCCTGCGCGCGTACCATGCGGATGCGTTGCTGCATCGCGCCATCGACGCCGCGGCGGCAACACCCGGAATCGATCTCGACAGGCGCGTGGTCGAAGACTTGGTCGCAGCAGGTATCGCGGCACCCTCTGGCGGCAACGCACAGCCTTGGCGCTGGGCCTATGGCCGCGGCACGCTGCTGCTGATGCGCGATCAAGCGAGCGAGTCCTTCCTCGACATCAATGGCTGGGGTTCGCTGGTCGCGCTCGGAGCGGCGGCCGAGAACGTGCAGCTGCACGCCGCCGTGCGCGGGCTGGATACACACTGCCACGCGTTTCCGCTGCAGGGCGACGCGCTGCGCGTGGCTGCACTGCGTTTCTCGCCCGTACCCCATTCCACTAACGAGACCGATCTAGCGGCGCAGATCTCCCGGCGTCGCACCGACCGCCGCATGACCGAACCAGCGGTCCTGCCCGCATCGGCGCTGAACGCATTACAGACCGCTGCAAGTGCGATCGATGGTGCACGCTTGCAGTTCGTCAGCAACCGCGATGGCCTGGTGAAGCTAGCGCACCTGCTGGGCGTGACGCAGCAACTACTGCTGCAGCACGACGCCGCACACGCGCAGATGATGCACGAGATTCAATGGGAAGACGCGCAGGCGCCCGGTAGCGGTCACGGCATTTCGCTCGAGAGCCTCGCTCTGTCACCACTCGATCGCGCCGGGTTGGACTTGTGCCGCGACTACGAGGTATTACGCATGAACAAGGCCTGGGGCGGAGGCAGCGGCTTACGCCGATTCGCGGAGAAAAACGTGCGTGCGTGCTCAGCGATGGCACTGCTCAGCATGCCCGCATGCAGCGCAAGCGCCTATTTTGAAGGCGGGCGCGCCATGCAGCGAGCCTGGCTCACCGCCACTAGGGAAGGGCTTGCCGTACACCCGATTTCCGCTCTGCCTTTCTTGTTCGCGCGCCTGCAGGCCAAACCAGGCTCGTTGCCGCCTACAGTCAAGCAAACGCTCGAAGAATTATGGCCAGACTATGCAAGCTTGTTTGATGTACACGGCGAGGCGGCGGGAATTTTGTTGTTTCGGCTGGGCATGCCTGCCGGCGAACCGCTACCCGCTGCGCCTCGGCGGCCGGTGTCGCAAGTGCTGCGCTTTCTCTAAAGGAATCGGAGCGAGCGAACCATGAACTTGCAAATCAAACTTGCCGAAAACGAGGAAGAACTCGATGCCGTGTTTCGCGGCCGCTACCGCGTGTTCGTCGAAACCGACGCGTACATGGCGCCCAACGACGAGAACCGTCTCTACGATCGCTTTGACAGCTATCCGACCAGCGCCAATTTCGTCGCCCTACATGAACGCGAAGTCATCGGGGGATTGCGCTTTACCGAACGATCGGCAGTCGGCAGTTCGTCTGAGGAAGCTTTCGACTTCGGCTTTCATGCGCCCGCGCCGAGCGAAGTCTACGGCACCGGTTCTTGGCTTTTTCTCGACCAACCTTTTCGTAAGGCCACCGGTGTCACGTTCTGTCTTTGGACGCTGGCCTATGCCTGGGCCAGGCAGCGGCACTGGTCGAGATTGTTCTGTGTGGCGAATCCGTCGATTCTGCCCAGGCTCCTCGATCACGGCTTCCGCCAGTTGGGTGAAGTGCGTTTCGACCGCCGCAAGAACTTGCCGTTCGTACCGATCATGCGCGATTTGCGCGAACTGGACGCACGCATGCATACCTTGGTGGCCGCGCTGCAACGGCGCGGCCGCTTGACGTACAAAGGCATCGATTTGTACATGCCCAGCCTGTCTAAGACGCGGCGCCAACCGATTCTGCGGAAGCTTGGCAACGTCGAAGGCGCTCGCGACTAGTTTGTGGTAATTTCGGCAAGTCGCAGGATATTGAAATGCCATTATGCAAGTAAGTTCGGTCGTCTTTGGCTCGGAGCGTGCGCCGTGCCGGTATTGACATGGAATGAATCGCTGGCGCTTGGGCAGAGCGTCATGGACCAAACGCACGAAGAGTTTACGGCGCTGCTCAATCGCCTGGCCGATGTGCCCGAAGCGGATGCCGCGCAAGTGCTGGATGAGTTCGTGGCCCACACGCAAGCACATTTTGCGCAAGAGGAACAGTGGATGGCGCAGATGGCGTTTCCGCCGCTGCATTGCCATGCCGGCGAACATCAGGGCGTGTTGGAAATTGCGAGGGAAGTTCAGCGCCGCGTGTCGGCAGGCGAGGTGCACCTGGCCAAAGTGCTAGCGCAGGCCACTGCGGAGTGGTTTACCAATCACGCGGCGAGCATGGATGCCGTGCTGGCGATGTACATGAAGCAAATCGACTACCAGCCCAACCGCGATGCGCAGCCAAACCGGGTAAACGCGCCACCCGCGCTGGCCTGCGGTGACTCGGCGCCGAGCGGCGGATGCCACGCCGAACAACCACCCTCTGCTGCGACGCAAGCTAGCCGGTAGCTGACGCTCTACCCGGTTACGCCAAGACGGTCGTGGGAACGCGGGTGTTCCAGGCCGCGAGTTCGAGAAAATCCTGCTCTGGGATGGGTTTGCTGAACAAGTAGCCTTGATACTGCGAGCATCCTTGCTGCTTTAGAAACGCGAGTTGCTCCGCTGTTTCGACACCTTCAGCGACCACGCTCAAACCCAAGCTCTCGGCGATTGAAACAATCGCTCGAACAATCGCCGCATCGCTCGGACTGGTCGTTACGTCCTTGATGAACGAGCGGTCGATTTTCAGTTCATCCAACGGAAACCGCTTCAGATAGCTGAGCGACGAGTAGCCAGTCCCGAAATCGTCGATCGACAGCTTGACGCCGAACGCTTTAATGGCATGCAGCGTGCTGATGGTGCGGCCTGCGTGGTCCATCAAGGTGCCTTCGGTCAACTCCAACACGAGTTGCTCTGGGTCGCAGCCGCTGTGCGCAACTGTATCCTCCAACACGGCTTGAAACCTGTCTTGGCGAAACTGATCGCTGCTGACGTTGACTGCCATACGCAATCGCGCGAACCCCCGGCGCCCCCAACCGCTCAAGGCGCGACAAGCCTCTCGCAACACCCATTCTCCTAAGTCGCCAATTAGTCCGCACTCTTCCGCCACTTGTATGAAGTGGGCTGGGAGCAAGAGTCCCTTTTCCGGATGCTGCCAACGTACCAATGCCTCGGCGCCAACCAAAGCACCGCTAAAGCAATCGACCTTGGGCTGAAAGTGCAGAACCAACTCGTTGCGCTCGATTGCTTTGCGCAGGTCGTTCTCGATCATGAAGCGCTCTTGCGCACGAGCATTCATTTCTCGCGAGTAAAAGTGGTAGGTGCTGCGTCCTTGGCCCTTGGCGAAACTCATGGCAGCGCTTGCGTGTTGCAAGAGCACGTCACTGCTGTCCCCATCGTCCGGATAGACAGCGATGCCGATACCTCCCGACATGGCAATCTCCCGGCCCTGGACCTGGTAGGGAGTGGCGACCGCAGTCAGCACACGCTGCGCCACGAGCGAGGCGTTCTCCGCTCGGTCAACACGCGGCAATAGGACCGTAAACTCGTCGCCACCGAGACGCGACAAATCCGGACGCGCGGCGCCATCGTCATTGCGCCCGAGCGGATCGCTTTCACGCACCGCTGTCTGAATCCGTTGCGCGACCATGCGCAACAACGCATCGCCAGCGCCGTGCCCAAGCGCGTCGTTGATCTGCCCAAAGCGATCCAAGTTTAAGTGCAGCAGCGCACAACTGTGGTTGTGTCGCCGGGCGCTGCGCAGAGCTTGCTCCACATGCTTGGCAAACAGTTGGCGGTTCGGGAGGCCGGTAACACGATCGTAATTGGCCAAGCGATTTTGATATGACCGGAACGCCAGCGTGTTACGCAAGCGTAAGCGCAATTCACTGGCGTCGACCGGTTTGGCCAAAAAGTCCGTTGCGCCGCATTCGAGCGCGCGCAGCTTGGTCGCGGCGTCGGTTGCCGAGGTCAGCACGATGACCGGCGTGTAGCGAAGCTCAGGGGTGGCTCGCATGCGCGCCATGATGTCGAAGCCTGAGACTTTCGGCATCATCAGGTCTAGCAACAGGATGTCGGGATGCTCGCGTACCAGCAGGTCTATCGCCTCCGTGGGATCGGCGGTTGTGACGAAGCGCGAATAGCCCGACTCTTCGAGGAAGGTGGTAATCACTTCCAAGGTGAGCGCCTCATCGTCCACGAGCATGACCTTGGCATCGGTTAGAGCGCCCTCCCGGTCGGCGTCGGGGCCGGCGCTTGCTTCGAGCGCCGCGGCCGCAAGAACGTTCTGAGACCTAATTGGCATGGGCAACCTCGGACCGATTGGGTGGGGCGAACTCGTCAGGTACTACCATCCTTAACCCAAGCACGTGCAACTGACTCAGAATCGCGGCGCAGCCCTCGGCATCGGCTTTCTTAGCGGCTTGCTCTAGCTTGATCGCCGGATCGGTGAACGCGTCATAACCCACCGTGCCTGCGGCACCCTTGAGCCAATGCGCCAGAGCTCCAAGTTCGTTGAAGTCATTTTGGGCGTGAGCATTTTGCATCGCGGCAAGCTGCTCGTTGAGACGCTGAGCGAATTTCCGCACTGTCGCGCGCAGTCTGGGGTGATCTGCCAAGCGCGACACCACCGGTCCCACACCAATGCTGTGACCGATCTCCTCAGCTTCCCGATCCTGCGCTGGGAGCTGCTCAAAACTGTGCCCTGCGAGGTAGCTCGCAAGCGTTCGCATAAGTCTCTCGACCACAATGGGCTTGGACAAATAGGCAGTAAATCCACAGGCGAGCATCTTTTGCTCCACGCCTTTCATTGCGTCAGCGGTTAGCGCGACGATCGGCACGCGCAAACCCTCTCCGCGCAAACGCCGGGTCGCCTCCATGCCGTCCATCACCGGCATTTGCACATCCATGAGCACCACGTCAAACGGTGCGCGTGCGATGCTCTCGCAGGCTTCCAAGCCATTCACCGCTTCTTCCACGATCAACCCTGCTTCCTCTAACACGATGCGCACTAGTTCCCGGTTCTGCTCGGCGTCGTCGACAACCAGCACACGCGCCGGTTCGAAGCGCCAGCGCAAAGCCTTGCTTTCCACCGCGGCCGCGCAGGCGCTCTTGACTTGGCCGGCATCCAGATAGACCTCACTGTGATTGCCCGGATCCAGCGTCACCGTGAACACGCTGCCGCTGCCCATTTCGCTCTGCACAACGACGTCGCCGCCCAGCGCGCGCGCAAACCTCCGGCTGATGGTCAGGCCAAGCCCCGTGCCGCCAAAGTTCCGCGAAGTTGAGTTTTCCGCTTGAGTGAAGGGGTCGAAAATCGCTTCGAGCCTGTCAGCTGCAACGCCGATGCCTTGGTCCTGAACGGCAATGACGTATTTGCTACTGGCTCCGAACGTTCCCATGCGCGCAGTTACCGTCACCGCGCCGGATGCAGTAAATTTGATTGCGTTCCCAACCAAGTTGGTGACGATCTGCCGCAGCCGCGCAGGATCGCTTTCGATCGTCTCCGGCAGTAACCCTTCGGTGACAAAGCGGAGGTCGAGGCCTTTCTCTGCCGCCTTGACGCCGAGCACGCGCACCACCTCGTCGATTACCAAATGCGGTTTGCATTCAACGCGCTCGACTTCCAGCCGCCCTGCTTCCACTTTGGAAAGATCGAGAATGTCGTTGATCAACCCAAGCAGATGCGTGCCGCTCGAGTGAATGGTGTCGAGGTGACGATCCTTTTCGCGCTCGTTTCGGTAAAGACGGCGCTTGAGCACATGGGTGAATCCCAGGATGGCGTTCATCGGCGTGCGAATCTCATGGCTCATGTTGGCCAGGAAATCGCTCTTCGCGCGATTAGCCGCTTCCGCCTGCTCTTTAGCGCCGCGCAGTTCGATTTCCTTTTCCTGCAACTGCGTGATGTCGTCGAAAGTGATTAGGGCACCACCATGCTTGCCTTCGCCCACCATCACCGGAGTGCTATTGACCTTGAAAGTGCGTAGTTGTCCTGCACGATCGTGTAGGCAAACCACCTCATCGCGCCGCGCCACGCCGTGCGCGACGGTGGTGATCCACGGGTGCGCACCCGCTTGAATCGGCCTGCCGTCACTTCCGCACCATTCGAGTGATGTCGTTTGCCGCCCGATCAGGCTGTCCGCTTTGGTCCCCATGACAGTGACGAAGGCTTGATTGGCCAACACGATGTTGCCTTCCACGTCGACAACCAACAGTCCCTCGGCCAAAGTATCCAGCGCACTGCGCACGCGCTCCGGAACGGCTCCGGAAGGGTCGAGTTGTTTCAGCATGCGGCCAAGGTAAAAGTAGAACGCGACAAAGCAGCACGCCGCGATGAACGCAATCATCTGCACGCGCTCGTCCGCTAACACCCCAGCCACGCCTGGCGCGCCAATTGCAGCGAAACGCAGTTCAAGCTGCCCCCACTCGCCATGTTGCGACCAGATTGGCACCTTGACCTCGGTTTCGGTTGAGCGCTCGTCCTCGCGTCCGTGCCAGTTCTGCGCATGGCCCGCAGTGTGGGCGACGAGTTCGCCCGTGGGGCGGCGCACTGCAATTGAGCGCAGTTCCGGGTTGCGCTCCACCACGAAGCTCAGCAGACCTTGAAGGCGACCCGCTTGTTCTCCACCGATCAATGCAGAACTGCTCGCGGCGAGTGATTCCGCCAATGCAGTGCGGCCTTGCAGAAGAGCATTGGTCCGATCGGGCACCAGCCCGAGGAAAATGGCCCAAAGGATCACGCAGATAGTCAGGCAGACAAGCCCAAACACGATGTAGAGTTTTGGCCGATTTCTCCTCATGGCGATCAGCCCATCATCTCAAGTTTGCCGTGCGCGAGGCCCGAGTCGGCGCTCCCCGTCGCGCCTTCGATTTGCTGGCGACGCTTCGGCCAGTGCTTTTTCACCAGAGACTGCAGCGACTCTTCATCGGCGTCCTCGTCGTCGTCTCTGGACTTGCCCAGCACCGGCAGCGGATCGATCATGCGCCATGCGGGTAACGACGACAGCAAGCTTGAAACCAGCACGCCGCCGCGCAGCAGCCACAAGACATAGCCGATCGACAACCCAGTGCTGGCGGCGATCGACGAACCTATCGCTATCTTGTCGAATTTCATCTCGTCGTCCATCTGACCGCGTGCTTGGTCGAGCTGGCGCATGTAGCGCGTATCGGTTAGCTCCACAGTGATTTGGGCGGAGCGAGTCTTTTCACCGCTTGTCGCTTGCAGAGTAAAGTTGCCAGGTGATGCAGTGGCTTGCACGGAGTTGGTGAAACCGATGGCAGGAGTCGCAACGGTCCGGCGGCTTGCCGACGCGCTATTCACGGACGGACCGGCTGCAGCGGCGGAGCCATTCGAATCCACAGCGATCGCCACGATGACCGGTGATGTTGTATCGCCTTCCCCACGGGACACCGGCGAGAATTCGACCGGACTAGACTGAACCCGGTCCGCTCGAGTCTCTGATTGCGTGTCTACTCTTGCATCAGTCGACGCCGCTTCAGAATCGGCTGTGGGACTTGCGGGCAGCGTCAGCAATTCTTGCGAGCTCGACTGGATCGCATGGCCGCGCACGGTGAATGACGCTTCAATAGATGCGCTGCCATCGGAGACCGCGAACGCAAAACCGTCATCCTGCCCAGTCCCGGTATGCACGTAGCGCAGGCGGCCTGCATCGATATCCGACTGCGTGAACCGCGTGACTGCCACACCAGGGGTGTCGCCAAACTCCAAGCGACCCGAGTTGGGCCCGGACAAGAGCGTGAACACGAGTTCCGCCGGCGCGTTGTCCACGTCGATCGCGCTGAGCTGGCGGGTATCGAAGACTACCGTGCCGGTATCTCCAAGAGTCGCGCTGCCCAGCGTCAATGCCGGTACGTCGTTGAGGTTGGCGAAGTTTACGGTGACCGCGTATGGACCATCGCTCGCCGCGCCATCGCTCACCGCGATCATCAGACTCGGCACCGCTTCGCTACCGTCATGCACGAAACGCACGCGCGCTGCTTCGATGTCGCCTTGGGTAAAAGAGGTGATCGCCGTGCCCGGATGGCCGACGAACTCCACGCGACCGCCCGATACACCGAAGACGCTAAACACAAGCTGCGCCGCGCTTTGCTCAACGTCGGCTGCGCCGATCTCGCTAGCGCGGACAGTGACGCTTTCGCCTTCTGCCACTGTGAGTTGGGCGGCGACAATGGTTGGCGCATCGTTCACCGCAGCGACGTCGATTGCGATCACGTCGGAATCGTTCAAGCCAGCCGTATCGATCGATACTATTGACAGAATGTCGCTTCCGTTGGCGTTGGGTAAGGGTTGATATCGTATACTGGTCAATGCAGCGTTGAGCTGCGCCTGCGTACCGGCGAGCGTCAGGTTGGCGGAGCCGTTCGCGCCGGCACCGATGCTCGCGCCGCCGGAAAGATCGACGCTGAGTGAACCGTGGGTCACGCTGAGACTTACTGTCGTAACGTCACCGTCCTCGTCGCTCACCGCGATGCCGTTGATGGACAACAAGGTGTCCTCTGTCGCGCTCAAGCTTCCCGGTAGAGCGTGCGCTGGTGTTTCATTGACGTTGGTGATGCTGACACTCAACGATTGCACGGCGATGCCGCCATTGCCGTCATCGACTTGCACGGTCACTTCGTATACGTTGTCGCCATTCGCATCCACCGGCGCTTCGAAGTTTGGCGTGCCGAGGAAGCGCAGTGCGCCACTGGCGCCTTCGATTGCGAACAATGCGGCGTCCGCCCCGCCGCTGATCGTGTAGCCCAGCGTGTTCGCCGGCAAATCAGCGTCACTGGCCACGACCGTGGTCACTGCGACGCCGTTCTCAGCCACTGCTACCGCGGCGCTTGCGCCACCGCCATCGCTGGTGATGACCGGGGCATCGTTGACTAGCGCGACATTGATGGTGAAAGACGTGGCAGCGAGCGTACCTCCAAGACCGTCGCTCACTGTAAAGAAGAACGCATCGCCGGTGCTTTCGCCACCATCGTGCGTGTAGGTCAACAGGTTGGCGTTGATGTCCTGCTGCGTGAATTGACTGCCAACAGTCAGGGTCACGCCGCTGCGCATCAGCGCACCGTTCGCGGGCGCGCCGGTGATTGTGTAGACGATCTGTGCGGGACTGTTGTCGAAGTCGTCGACGAGCAGACGAGCTGCATCGATCACGACGCTGCCGCCCTCGGCAACGTTCGCGGTGGAGTTCGTAACGATGAAGGGGACCGTATTGACGCTGTTTACGTTGATGCTGACCGTAGCGATGCTTGAGTCGAGATTTCCGTCAGAGGCGCGATAAGTAAAGCTATCGCTGCCGCTAAAGTTCGCATTGGGTGTGTATACAAACGAACCGTTCGCGTTCAACGTCAAGCTGCCGTTGGCAGGTCCGCTCACCAGTGCCGCTGTCAGCGGCGCATTCTCGATGTCGCCATCGTTGCTGAGCGCGCCCCCGAGCGCGCCGATTGTCAGCGTGCCATTCTCATTGACGCCATAGCTGTCGTCCGCCGCGACAGGTGCATCGTTGACCGGAGTAACCGTAATCGCCACGTTGCTAGTGGCGCGCAGGCTCACATCGCTTGCCAGCGTTGCGATCTCCGCAGCGGTCAAGACGCGGCTATACACGCGGACGTCGTCTAGTTGTCCGGGGAAGAAACGGGTTTGGCCGTTGCCGTGCCGGCCGATAAAAGTATCGACGCCGAGTGAGTAGACAATCGAGTCAGTCGTTGCCGCGGAATTGACCAAAGCACCGTCGAGATAGAGCCGATGCTGATTGCCAGCATCGTCAAATTGATAGACGGCGTGATGCCAACCGGTACCGGCTAGCGGCGTAGCGTTGCTCAGCGGCATCCACGTAACGCCGTTGTAGAAGAATGGCGAAAGGCGGCCCGTGTTCGTGATGCGCAAAGACATGCTGTCGCCTAACGACAACACATCGGCCCCGAGCGGATCGGTCGACGCGAGCTTGATCCACGCAGACAGCGTCACGTTGGGCGCGTTGCCGAACAATCCTGGCACGTGCACGTAGTCTCCCTGGCTCGCGTTCAGATCCAGCACGTTGCCGCGCACGCCATCCACCAGCGCGTTCGCACCGAACACCGTACCGTTGGCGCTCGCGGATGGACTGCCGTCCGCGCCGAGGGCGGCAGCATTCTCGAAACTGTAGTAGCCGCGTAGCGCGGCGTCGGTGTTCAGCGCGACGAGGGTTGAATCGAGTGTGACCAGCGATAAGTTCGCGGCGCCAAAGTAGTTGGCATCTGGCGTAAAGGTCATGCCGTCGAGCGCCGCGTTGATGTTTGCCACCGTGCCGCGCACGATCATACTTGCATCGCCGCTGCCGTCGCCGCTCACGAAGGTTAGTCCCGCCGTGCCGTTCAAACTCAAGACACCATTGCTCACCGCTAGCGCGATTTCGATCGGATTCGCACCGGCATCGACGTCGTCAACCGCAATGGCATTACCGTTGGCGGCCGAGAACACGAGGCTACCGTCCTCAGCCATGCTTTGCGGAGCGGGCGCACTGATAACCGGCGCGTCGTTGACGCTCACGACGTTGATATTGAATTGATCCTCCACAAACGCGCCGCTCAAGTCCGTCGCGCGTACCGTGATGGCGTAGCTTCCCACATCCGCGTTACCTGGCGTGCCGCTGAACGTGCGCGTAGCTGCGTTGAAGTTTAGCCACGCCGGCATGCCGCTCGCTGTGTAGCTCAGGCTGTCGCCTGTGTCGATATCGCCAAACGTGTTGACGGCAAACTGAAAGTTGAACGGGAGATCTTCGGTGGCGGTTTGATCAGCCAGCGCATTGGCAACGCTTGGCGTATCGTTAATGGGACTTACCGTGATGTTCACCGTGTCGTTATCGCTAAGGCCACCGCCATCCGCGGATACCAACGTCAGTACATCGCCGCCAGTGAAATTGTTGTTACCTTGATAGCTAATCGTAGCCAGAGCGGCGTTGATTTGCGCCTGCGTGCCGGCCAGCCTCAGACCCGCACTGCCGTTCGCGCCCGCCGTAATGGTAGCCCCGCCGGCAAGACTCACATTCAGCCGCCCGTTCGTCACACTCGCTTGCACGGTAGCGATGTTGCCGTCTACGTCGCTGACGGAAATGCCGGAAATCAGCAACGCCGTGTCTTCGTTTACGCTTTGCGCCGCCGGCACGGTGTTCGCCGGCGTTTCATTGACGTTGATGAGATTGATCGTGATGGCGGCATTGGCTATCAAGCCACCGGCATCGGTTACGCGCACGTTCAGGTTGAAGCTGGGCGTCGTCTCGAAATCGAGCGCGGCGCTGTTAGCCACACGAATCTGCCCCGCGGCGTCGATGCTAAAAGCACCACCGCTATTGCCGGCGGTAATTGCGTAGGTGAGCGTATCGCCGGCGTCTACGTCGCTCGCGCCGACGTTGCCCACGACGGTTGTATTGGGGCTGTTCTCCGCAAGATTGAATGTCTGCGAGGATATGGCCGGCACGTCGTTTACCGCGTTTACGGTTATCGCTATCGAATCGGTGTCACTCAACGCGCCGCCGGCGCCGGTACTGCCCAGATCGTTGGTGACGATCTGCAAATTGTCCGAACCGTTGAAGTTGGGGATACCTTGATAGTTCAGCGTCGCGAGCGCGGCATTGATCTGCGCCAGCGTGCCCGACAACGTCAGCGCGCCACTGTTGTTGGCTCCCGCGCTGATGCTCGCCCCACCGGCAAGGTTGACGTTCAATCTGCCGTTGCTCACGGCAAGTTGCGTGCTGGCAGTGGCTGCGTCCACATCGGCAATACTCAGTCCGGCGATAGAGAGCGCAGTGTCCTCATTCACGCTTTGTGCGCCCGGCACATTGTTGATCGGTGCATCGTTCACTGGCGTGATGTCGACGTTCATCTGCGCCGCCCCGCCGATATCGATACCGCGATCGAAGGAGATCAATCGGAAGTTGTCAAAGTTCGCTTGTGTCCAAGTCCCAGTCAGCCTTATCTGCAGCGCGCTGCCGTTGGTCGCGCCCGACAAACTTCCGTCTAAAGCCAGCACGCCGGTTACAAACGTGCCCGGTACGCCAGTGATATAGGTTTCGTTGAACTCGCCGAGCAGCGTCGCACCTGCATAAACCTCGACTTTGAAGCCCGGTTCGGTGGGATAGAACGCTGCATCGCCACGCCAGCCGAATTCGAATGAGAGGTTGTAGTTGCGCGCCGACGAAAAGGTCGCTGCGAGCGTCTGCGTTAATGCGCCGCCCGCATCGACAAACAGCGAGGCATCGTCGTCGATAGCGAACGTGTCAGAACTGGCAACGAGGTTTTGCACACCCGCGTTGTTACCCGCCTGCGACCATCCGGCGGCGCCGGTTTGCGACGCACCATCAGCGAGCCCATCCGCCTCACCACCTGGATTGACGATCGTTTCGATCGTGGCATGGATTGGGGTGAACGAGAACTGGGCATAATCTTGCTTGAGATTGCCCACGCCAGCTATCGCGTATCCGTCATAACCTGACTCGTCGGCGAGCGGCGTGAGGCGCAGCAGGCCGGCGTCGATATCGGCCTTGGTGAACACCTGCCCCAAACCGACGCGAGTCCACACGCTGCCGTTGAAATACTCTAGTACTTCCACAGCGGGCAATGTGGTCAATCGCACTGCCGTGGTAGCACCGATTGCACTATCAGCATCGGTGATGTTGAAGTCTGCCCAGGAAAAGATGCGCGAGGTATCTTCGACGCCTGTCACGCTGCCACCCGAAGAAGAGGGCGGCTGATTGACGTCGGCAACCTGGATCGCCGTGGTCGCCACGGTGCTCGTGCCGCCATCGCCATCGGTCAAGACTACCTGGAGCGAGCGCGTGAGCGTGGAAGGCGTGCCGCTGACGTTGTGATACTGAACGCTGCGCAGCAAAGCCTGCGAGGCCGCGGGTGTCGCGCTGTGATTTAGTGTTACTACTAACGGTGTAGACCCATTAGTCCCACCAACAAAGGATCCTATGGTTATACCACCATAGGTAATAGCGTTGCCCGAGATGCCAATCTGTCCCGCAGCGATGCCTTGGTTCGCGATGAGCAGTCGATCGTCCGCGCTTCCGTTGGCCGTGAAGCTGACGGTCAATGTGCCCGTCCCGAAATTGGGTGACTCGGCGTCAGCCACGGTAGCGCTCGCATCGATTGGCGTCGGTGCGTCGCCACTGACGTAGTTGAGCGCACCGCCTGGCAACGCGATGGATGGCGCAGTGTTGGCCAGGGCGAACACGCGGGCGCTCACGCCCTTGTTGTCGGTTGCGGCGTTGCCGCCCCACACTACCGCAAAGCGATCGGCGGAAAACAGCGCAATTGAAGGTTCGGTTTGATCGCCACTCGCTGTCTCGTTGACGATGAACGCGCTGCCGTTGGCGCTGCTGTTAGCGTTGAATTTTTGCGCATAGACCTCGATCCCAGCGGGGCCGGTCTTCTGGAAAGTCAGCACGAAGGAACCATCGCCAGCCATTGCAATTGAAGGGCTGGTCGCATCACCGGAGGCAGCATAAAACCAGCTATAGCGCTGCGTACCATCGCTCATGTAGCCGCGGCCCCACACACCAGTAAAGGTGTTTTGTTCGCGATAGACCAGCGTGAAATTGCCTGCGGCGTCCATCGCGATCGCGGCGCCAGTGCTGTTCGATGCGATGTTGTCAACTTGGGTGCGCCCGCCTTGGGTGGCGCCTGTGGCATCGAAGCGCTGGAAGTACATCTTGTTATTGACGTCGAACGCAACGACAAAGCGCCCGCTCGTGTCCATCGCTACCGCCGCGTTGCCTTCGGTCCCGCTGTCGCTGGTATTGACGCGCCGCTCGTTCGCGTCCAGCGCGCTGCCGTCGGCCGCGAAGCGGCGGAAGAAGATCCCGTCGCCGTCGCCCGAACCCTCTCCTTCCCATACGACCACGAAGTTGCCGCTGCTGCGATCCATGGCAATGACCGAGTTGCGCTGCTCGCCAGTCGTGGTGGTGTTCACGGCGATCTCGCCGCTGAGCGCAATGCCGGAGGCATCGAAGCGGCGCACGTAGACGCCGGTGGTGTCGCCGTCTTGTTGATTGCTGGTCCAGGTGACGACGAAATTGCCGGCAGCATCCGAAACGACGCGCGCCATGTTCTGCTCGTCCGTTACGGTCGCGTTGACCAGGATTTCGCCCGTGAGCGGCGTGCCGTCATCGGTGAAGCGCCGCGCGTACACGCCGTCGGTGCCGGCATCGTCTTGGCTCTTGCTGCTCCACACGACGACGAAGTTTCCGGCGCCGTCGTAAGCGATCGCCTGCTGGCTGCCGCGCGTGAGTGCCGCCGTCGTCTGGTCGTTGCTCGTGGTGGTATTGACCGCGAACTCGTTGCCAAGCAGCCCACCCCACGCTTGCATCGCGGCGTCTTGGCCCAGCGAGGCCGCCTCGACCGCGCCGTAGCGGCTTTCGAGCAACCAGTCGCCGCCACTGCCGGCACCGCCGGTGGCATCGTCGCTGGCAGCCACGTCCGCGCCAGTGAGCATGCCGAGTTGGCGCAGGAACGCCTCGCCTTGCGCGCCCGTGGCAACGTCGCAACCATAGAGTAAGAGATCCGCTTCCGACGTAAGGGCGCCGCGCCACTGCTGCAAGGCATCGACGTAGCGCGTGAGACTCTGTGCATCGAGACTTGTGTTTCCAAGCTGCAAACTCGCTGCGCTTCCGTGCGAAACGATGTGCACGGCAGCGATGTCGTGACGTTGCTCGA
Source organism: uncultured Burkholderiales bacterium (assembly GCA_964488915.1). Classification (GTDB taxonomy): domain Bacteria; phylum Pseudomonadota; class Gammaproteobacteria; order Burkholderiales; family JALYOK01; genus CADEHE01. The sequence continues at coordinate 2,997 of CAZAWU010000047.1, read as the reverse complement.
GCGCCGTGGTGATCTGCTCTACGCCGTCGTGATCGGCGTCGATCAAGAAAAACTCCAACTCGGCAGCAGCGCTGCGCTCCCCATCGATGGCATCGATCAATGAGCGGTAGTCGACGACTCCCGCGTCAACAAATACGACTTCCTTCCTGCGCTGCTCGATTTGCGTGCTCAGCGCAGGTGTCGCGTCTTCGGCAAGGCGCACTTGACCGTCGGGCTGCCAGCCGGCTTCATCCACCAGGCCCGGTGCGAAGTCGGCCGAATACATGATGCGCGGCTCGAGTTCTTCGAACACGAACGACATCGGTGCTTGGCGGCGGCAGTGCATGGAAGGTACGCGCGTGGGCTAAGCTAGTCGCCTCGCGCGGCGAGGTTGGTGTGGTCCGGTGCGGCGAACCGGGCCCGATCGAGCGAGCGCGAGAGCTTGAATGTCGCCAAGCGCGGACCCGCTTGCTTGGCGCTATTCTGCGGCGCTTTGTCGCTGCGGTTGGCCGGCGTCTTGCCTACGAGCGCCGATGAAGCATTCGGCGACGACGATTTCACATCGGAAAGCTGCTCTCGCCGCGAATTCGTGGCTTTTCCGCTGCCTTGACCGCCAAATGCAACTTTACAGTGCACGCCCGCCGGAAGATCCAGTTTCGGATTGGGCAGCGCCAAGCGCACTCGGAAAGTGTTGCTGGCCGCGTCCATCACGCGGTCGACGTGCGCAACTTTCGCTGTGCGCTGTGGGGCGCTTGGCAATTGCAGTTCCACGGACGCCAATGTGCCTGCGCGGACCTTTTCAAACTCGGTCACGGGCATGATGACTTCAACTTTCAGGGGATCGAGCGAAGCCAAGCGCAGAATAGGCTTCTCTTCGGCGCGCTCGCCGCGCGCCATGTAGCGCTCGACCACCACGCCGGAGAGGGGACTCTTGATGGTGCGCTGCGCGAGTTGCGAACGCGCGAAATCGAGTTCGCGCTGCGCCTGTTTGCGTTGCTCCTGCGCCTGTTTGAGTTTCAGCGCAGCGAGATCGGCTTCCGTGCGCGCTTCATCACGCACTTGGCTGGAGATGAAATTGGCTTGGTACAACGACTCGGTACGCGCCTGTTTGCGCCGCGCGAACTCATGCGCGGACACTGCCGACTCTAGTTCAGCGTCGCGCTGCGCCCGTGTCTGCGCGACATTCACCGCGGAGCGCTCCACGTCGGCTTGCAGTTGTGCCAGCACTTGACCTTCGCGCACGAGATCGCCACGGTCGACGAAGACGCGTTCGAGCAGACCGATGACCGGGCTGCCGACTTCGATCACTTCGTTCGGCTCCACCAAGCAGCCGATCGGCTGCGCTTGTGCGCCCGCTTCGAGGGCGAGCGGCAACAAGGCCGGAAGAAGATAGTAGGCGCGCAGTTTCATGGGTTGATCCTTGCGGTATGCATTCGATTGCTCGTTGCCAACGGCGTTTGGACGATTATTTTTGATAAAGCGCAAATGGCAACATCCAAAAAACCATATACTGGCAATAGGTAACGCTCGTTAGTGTTTTTATTGCTCATTAAGGGCCGCATACTATTCAAGCATCTCATTAGACGTTACCCACCGCGAAATGCCGCAAGAACAAGCGGCGACCCGCGCGCTGCAGGCGCTGCGCGAGCGGCTCGCTGCCGAGATCAAACTGTGCATAGGCGCGTCCACCAACTCGCGTGGCAACGCGAGCCGGAACGCGCAGGTCGACGACAAAAAAAGGCTCCAGCGAACGCATCCCCTTACCCTCTGCCGGATCGGTCGTCCATGCGCCACCACCTTTGTCTCCAAGCGCCGCGCTTGGCAACTCGTTCGAGGCTTGCGGGGTTTCGCCGTGAATACGCGCCGGGAGCGCCTCGCTCATTGCATCCGTTAGGCGAACTTGCACGCCGCGACTGCGTTCACGCACCAGCGCCGCGGCGTCGTGCGGCAGCAGCGCACGGATAGTTAAATCCTGCGGTGCAAGCACGTGCGCAAGCAGCGCACCTTTCGCAACATAGCTGCCCAGGATGTCTTGGACATGAGGCAGCACAAGCGTGCCATCGACGGCGCTGCGCAAGACGAGCCCGTCGATCTGCGCGCTCACTTGCTTTAGTTCGCTGGTAACTTTGGCGGTCTCATCGGTCAGCGCTTGCGCGCGCGACAAGTCAACGGCAAGGGCGCTCGAATGCGCGGTCGCAAGTCGGCGGAGTTGCGCTTGCAGCTCGTCGCGCCGCGCGCTTAGTTTGGGATTGCGCATGACCAGCAAAGCATCGCCGCGCTTGACGCTCTGACCGTCTGCGGCCAGCACTTCACTGATGAAACCTTCAGTCGCAGCGCGCACGCGCGCTTGCTCCGGCAGCCACACGACGCCTTCCACCTGCGTCGACAACGGCAGCGGCACGGCGAAGAACAATAGCAACACCCCTGCGCATAGCGCGAGCGCAACGCCAATCGCTCTGGCGCGCCGCTTCGTCAAGCGCGAAGACGTCAATAGGAATCCCAGCATGCGCCAAATGGGCATCACCACTAAAGAAAAGCTAAACCATGCCAGCAACAGCAGCGCGAGGAACACCGACTTGGCACTTACCCAGACAGCCACAGCAATACTAAGAACGAAGCGATAGCCCCAGGCCGCAACGCCGTAGCCAATCAGCCAGCAACGTTCTCCGCGCGTCGCCGCTGGCGAACGCACAGAACTGATTCCCAGCAGGTAGCGCTGCGCGAGGTAAGCGAGGTACGCGCGGCTGCGCGCCGCCAAGTTGGGAAGCTCCAGCGCGTCCGACAACACGTAGTACGCGTCGAATCGCATGAGCGGATTGCCGTTGAAGAGCAGGGTCGACACTGTGCCGACGAACATCGCGACGAAAGCAAGTTCACGCAACAAACCGTCTTCGACCATCAGCCAAAGCAGCGCAGCCGACGCCGCCAGCGCCAGTTCCACCATAACGCCAGCCGCGCCCACCAGGGCGCGGCGCCGCTTCTCGCGGAAAGCGGAGGCTGCCGACGCATCGACGTAGG
>CAZAWU010000046.1:0-22618 GCA_964488915.1 uncultured Burkholderiales bacterium | reverse complement strand
GTATTGGAGTTCCATGTTATTTTCCAGTCTCGGCCTGTCCGAGGAAATCGTTCGCGCCGTTACCGAGCGCGGTTACAAGAATCCGACCCCGATCCAAGCACAGGCCATCCCAGCCGTCCTCTCGGGCGTCGACTTGCTCGGCGGCGCGCAAACCGGCACCGGCAAAACCGCCAGTTTCACCTTGCCGATCCTGCATCGGCTGTCCGACAAGAGCGTCAAGGGCCCCTCAAGTGGGCGCCCGCGGGTGCGCGCCCTCGTTCTCACGCCGACGCGCGAGCTCGCCGCACAAGTAGAGGAAAGCGTACGCATCTACGGCAAGTACACCAAACTGAGTTCGATGGCCATGTTCGGCGGGGTGGGCATCAATGCGCAGATCAGACGCTTGAAGAGCCGAGTCGATATCCTCGTCGCCACACCCGGGCGACTACTCGATCACGTGCAGCAGAGAACGCTCGATCTTTCCGGCGTGCAAATTCTGGTACTGGACGAAGCCGACCGCATGCTCGATATGGGTTTCATTCACGACATTAGGCGCATCCTCGCGCTGCTGCCGAGACAGCGGCAGAACTTGCTGTTCTCGGCGACGTTCTCCGACGAGGTCAAGGCGCTAGCGGACGGCCTGCTCAGTAAGCCGATGATGATCGAAGTTGCCCGTCGCAACGCTACCGCCGAAGGCGTAACGCACACCGCCTACGCGGTCGGCCGCGACAAAAAACGCGCATTGCTTACGCATCTCATTAGGCGCGATAAGTGGTCACAGGTACTGGTGTTCACGCGCACTAAGCACGGGGCCAACAAACTCTCGGAGCAACTGACCAGAGACGGGATCGAAGCGCTTGCCATCCACGGCAACAAGAGCCAATCGGCGCGCACTCGCGCGCTCGCGCAGTTCAAAGACGGCAGCGTACCCGTGCTGGTAGCAACCGATATCGCCGCGCGCGGCATCGACATTGCCGAGTTGCCGTACGTGGTCAATTTTGATATCCCCAACGTGCCGGAAGACTACGTACACCGAAGCGGCCGTACCGCGCGTGCAGGCGCTGAAGGCGATGCCGTATCGCTGGTGTGCGCGGACGAGCGCAAGTTGTTCACCGACATCCAGCGCGTGATCAAACGCGAGTTGCCACTGCAAATTATTGCTGGCTTCGAGCCCGACCCGACCGAGCGCCCACAACCGATCCAGCACGTCCGTGGCGGCGGCGGTGCAGCACACCGCTCCGCGCCTGCCGCTCACGGCAGAGGGCGTCTTGGTCCAACCTCACCCAAAGCGGGTGCACCAGGCGCCAAGCGCCGCGCAGGCTTCGGCGGCAGTCCAAGTCCTCGCGCCTCTGGTCCACGCACTAGCGCGGGCCGCAACCGCTGATGCGCTCGCGCGTGCCTGCACGATCAGCCATATGCATCCGCTGCCGCGCCAGCAAAATTCTTCGCGAAAGGAGTGACCTTGGTCAAGCCTAACTACGCGTATCAGAAACGCCAGAAGGAACTAGAGAGAAAACGTAAGCAAGAAGACAAGCGTCTGCGTAAAGGCAACGACGACGCGAACACCGTGCCGTTGCCGGACGGCACGCAAACGCCCGCTCCCACCAGCAAACCGGAAGCCGCCTGACGAGGCGGCCGCGATCAGCGTACTATTCCCACGCCGCCATGAACTCCATCCAGTGCTTTTCCTTGGCGTTCGATAGCACGCTCCGGACCACGTCGACCTCCGCGGCATAGTGCGATTCGCTCAGCGCACCGCGCATGAGCTGGAATCGCAAGTACACAAGATAAGTGTTGGCGGCGTCGGTCTCGCAGTAGTTGCGGATCGCGGCGATTTCACCGCGCTGATACGCAGGCCACACTTGCGCGCCGCCCATACCTAGTTTGCCCGGGAAGCCGCACAACTTCGCGAGCTCGTCCAACGGCGCATTCGCTCGGCCTTGGTAGAGCGCCAACAAATCCATCAGGTCGGTGTGGCGCGTGTGGTAGCGGCTGATGTAGTTGTTCCATTTGAATTCGCGATCGTCCTCGCCCATCTCCCAGTAGCGCAGAGCGCGCACTTGGTTGATCATGGCGCGGTAGTGCAACACCGGTAGATCAAAACCGCCGCCGTTCCAAGAAACGAGTTGCGGCGTGTACTTTTCGATGCCGTCAAAAAAACGTTGGATCAGGGCTTTCTCACTGTCCTGCGTACTGCCTAACGACCATACGCGAAAGCTATCGCGTTCGCGCAGCGCGCACGCGATTGCGACTACGCGATGTTGGTGCAGTGGCAAGAAGTCGGAGCCAGTGATTTCACGGCGACGCGCGAAAGCGAACTCCGCGATTTGCGCAGCGGACCAAGTCGGATCAAGGTTGCAGAGTTTGGCGATGCCTTGTGTATCGGGGATGGTCTCGATATCGAAGGCAAGAATGGGAATCATGTATGAACCCTACGTGGCCCCGCCTAACACGTAGGAATCATTTCTTGACCCAGCCGCCCCCGGCATCTTGGTAATACCATCCGCCCGGCGCTTTCGCCACCCAGCGCTGTGCAAACGTGGCGCGCACATCGCCTTCCCATTCGGGATGACTGTTGGCCACGGCAATCTCGCGGTACAGCTTGGCACGATCGGCATTCTCCGCTGCCAGCGCTTGATTGACGGCTTGGCGCTGCGGCAGCGGGATCAACTTGGCGTCACGCACGGCGACATTGCCATCGCCGGTGTAGCCGATGGCTCCGCTGGCGTAGAACGGCGCAAGCTGCGCGTGGCGCTTTTCCATCGAGGCGGTAAGCGCCGCGATGGCCGGCGTGTTGATTTCGAGGTCGGCTTGCGCGAAGCTGAGCAACGGCGCAAGCAGCAATACGACTAACCAGTGCTTCATCGTCGCTTTCATTTTCACCTTACTGCTTTGGCTGCGGCACCGGGGCGCTTGGCTTTGCCGGTGCGGTCGCGGGCTTCGGCGCCTGCTCGCTAGAGAGAACTTTGTCGATGATCTTGTCCGCCGCCTTCTCGGCAGCGGCAGCGGGAAAATAAATATTGATGGTCACGCACGCGCTCAAGCCGCAAGCCACAAGCGCCAGGAGCGATTGCTTGAAAGTCATGTTCTGCCTCATCACTTCATCACAGCCTTGCTGTTTCCTTGCGTGACGCGCCGCACGCGCTGCAATAGTTCCTGCCAACTGACCGAGTGATTGTAGCCCATGACCGTGATCGCCGGGATGCCGCCGCCCTCGACAATAACGTAACCACCGCCACGCGTCGGCGTACCTTTTGCTGTCGGCGCCGTAGCGACGCCGCCCATCTTGCATACCGAGTCGCGCAGTTCACACGTCAGGCCCAGACGCCGGTAGCGAAACGTCTCGAAGAATCGCAGCAAGCTGCGCTGCAAGGCGGCTGTCGCCCCGGCGCCGCCGAGCGAGGATAAATTTTGCACCGCTTGCTGACTGATGCGGCGCGGATAGTCCCCTGCGCTGCTCGCCACACGGGCATCGAAGCGCACCGGTTTCCAGTTGCGCAGTTCCACACCTTTGACATCGACGTCGATCAGACCGTCGATGTGGCCGAACGAATACGTGCGCGTCAGCACGCCGAGATCGAGCTTACGCATCTGCACATCGCCACGCACGATCGGCTGGCTGCCAAGCGGATCGCGCATCGACAAATTCTGTGCTAGCACGCTACCGCCGAAGACGTTGAACGTTACATTGCCGTCGACGCGGATTTCGTTGTCGGCGTAGCGCAGGCGCGGCACTACCCCGGAGACCGAGCCCGAAAGCAGCGGCCAGTTCAGTTGCTTGCTGAGCTTCTCAAGTGAAATCGGCGTCAAACCCGCGGTCAATTCCCATTGCCAATTCGCTCCAACGCGGCGCGCGCGCAAGTCGTTGAGCGCGAAAATGCCGTCCAGCACATTGAACGACAAGCGCGGCACGTACACGTTGTAGCCGTTCATCTGCGTTTGCGCTTCGACGTTCGCCAGCGGCACGCGCCATAGCTCGCCTGCGGCAATGCGCACAACGCCCTGCGACGCGCCCGCGTTGACCCACGGAATATCGGCGTCGATGCCGCGCAGCTTCAGCCGAGCATTGCTGTCGGCAATGGCCGCGGCGCGCAGCTTGAGATTTAGGCGTTGCGCGCCTTTCGCGTCGTAGCGCAAATCCACACTACCGCGTCCGCTGACTTCATACTGCGTGCCGCCAGGCTGCTCCAGCAACTGCTTACCCAACGCCGCGTACAGCCCGGCGAGGTCGATGTCTTGTGCGTGCACCGTCCCGCTGCCTTTGCCCGGCCCGAAGCGCAGTTGCGCCTGCATCGCACCGATGCCCGCCAATTGTGCGTCGAGCGCAACGTTACGTAAGCCATTGGCGGCCAAGACTCCGCCGGCACGCATCTGCACCGGCATTTGCTGCAAGTACAGCGGCGCCCAAAATGCTTCGCCCTGGGTCATGGTGAGATCGGTACGCCAGCGCCACGCACCATCGGGCTGCGCGCGCGCGTCGAGCGATATGCGGCCGGCGATGCCTTCACCGAGACGCGCACTCGCCGCATCGGCGAATGCGAAATCGCGGATGTCGACATTGCCGGTCAGCGTGGCTAAACCGTCGCCCGCGAGCCGTAGCGCAAGCGTACCGTCGGCGCGGCCTTTGCTCGGCCGGGGTTGCTCGGTGCCGAGCCAGTTACCGAGGCGCTCGAGCTGCGCGTTGACGAGTTTGACTTTGCCCTGCAACGCACCGCGCGCGAAGTCCGCGTCGAGTTGCCACGCTTCGCCCGCTTGCGGCTGCAGCGCAAGTTGCAGCGCGGGAGCGGAGCTGAGGGCAAACGACAAGGGCAGCTTCGAACCGTCGCTGCGCAGCGTCGCCGAGGAACACGTGATGCGATCGTTGCGCGCTTGCAGTTTCGCGCAACGCAACTCGACGTCGCTCCAGCGATCGCCGCGCGCGGCAAATTCACGCGCGGATACGCGCAACTCGCCCAAGGGCGTCTGCAAACCGATGCTGGCGCGCACTTGCGTGGCTCGGAATGCGGGTGAATCGATCTGCGCCGCGCTTAGACTGATGCGCTGAATCGCCTGCGCAGGCGCACTCAGCCCGGCGAGCCAAATGGAGCATACCGGGATGAGGATATCCCGATATATCAAGTTCAGCTTCATCGAGGATATTATCCTCTCGAATGTATGCCCTAAGCGGGAAACACCCCCGTCGACAGGTAGCGATCGCCGCGATCGCAAACGATGTGGACAATCACCGCGTTGTCGACTTCGCCGCTCACTTTCAGCGCCGCCGCCAATCCGCCGCCCGAGGAAATTCCGGCGAAGATGCCCTCTTCCTGCGCGAGCCGGCGCGCCATCGCTTCCGATTCGGCTTGGCTGACTTCGATGATGCGATCGACGCGCGCGCGTTCGTAGATTCTCGGCTGATACTGCTCCGGCCACTTGCGTATACCGGGCACTTGCGAGCCGGGTAGCGGATGCACACCGATAATCTGGATCGCTGGGTTCTTTTCTTTGAAGAAACGCGAGCATCCCATGATAGTGCCGGTGGTGCCCATGGTCGCGACGAAGTGCGTGATCTTGCCCTCGGTGTCGCGCCAAATCTCCGGCGCGGTGCCCTCGTAGTGCGCGCGCGGATTATCCGGGTTGGCAAACTGATCGAGGATGATGCCTTTGCCTTCGCGCTGCATGCGCTCGGCCACATCGCGCGCCTCTTCCATGCCGCCCTTCTCCGGTGTCAACACGAACTGCGCACCGTAAGCGCCCATTGTTTGCCGCCGCTCGACGCTTAAGTGCTCGGGCATGACCAAAACCATCTTGTAGCCGCGCATCGCCGCAACCATCGCCAGCGCGATGCCGGTGTTGCCGCTGGTGGCTTCGATCAGCGTATCGCCCGGCTTGATCTCGCCGCGCTGTTCCGCGCCGAGAAACATCGACAGCGCCGGGCGGTCTTTGACCGAACCTGCTGGATTGTTGCCCTCCAGCTTCGCCAGCACGACGTTGCTGGTCTTGCCCGGCAAGCGCTTGAGCCGAACCAGCGGCGTGTTGCCGACAAAATCGTCTTGGTGCTTGTGCATCGCGAATCATCGAGAACTCAGGAAACCATTATCGCACGCGGCGCAAACGAAAAAACCCGAGATATGCCCGGGGTTCGGCTCGCACGCTGATCATGATCTATTGCGGTTTGACCTTGTCGGCCGGCTTGCTTTTCGGCGGCGCCGCGCTGGCCGCTGGCATCTTGTCATTGCCTTTGCCCTTGTTTTTATCAGCGCCATCTACGGCGATGCTCTTCGCCTTCGCCTTATCGTCGGCTTGCGCACGGCCAGCGGATTTGTCGTTCGCTATCGCCTTGTTGGTCTCGGGCTTGGCGAGCGCGCGCACGGCGGCGCCGTTGGGTTTGGCGTCGGGCGCCTTGGCCGCGTCATTGCTCTTCACCGGCTTTGCTTTGTCGTCCGGCTTGGCAGGCGGTGTCGAAACGCCGCTGAAGCTCACCTCGTTTTTGAGCGCCTTGATTGTTGCCGGTCCAACACCCGGGACCTTCTCGAGATCTTCCAGCGCCTTGAACGGGCCGTTCTTCTTGCGGTAGTCGAGGATCGCCTTGGCTTTGACCGGGCCGACCTCCGGCAGTGATTCCAGTTCGGGTTGCGTCGCCGTGTTAACGTTCACCCGCGCCAGCGCGAACCCGACGCAGATGAAAAACAGCGCGAACCCCCGGATAAGTGCTTTCATATTCCCCTCCCTTATTGGAGCCGTAAGGGTAGCACTACGCGCTTGGGCCAACTTGATCTTGGCAAAGCGCAACGATGTCTATGCGCTGCTCAGCTCTTCGCGTGTCACCACTGCCGTGCCGAGCTTGCCGACCACGACACCAGCGGCAAGATTCGCCGCGCACACCGCATCCTCCCATGCCGCCCCCGCTGCGCGCATGACCGCGAGCGTGGCCACCACAGTATCCCCCGCACCGGTCACGTCGAACACTTCGCGCGCTTGCGCGGACACATGCTGCGCACCGCCGCCGTGAAATAGCGTCATGCCCTCTTCGCTGCGCGTCACCAACATGCACTCCAGCGCCAAACGCTCGCGCAGTGCCTGCGCTTTGCTGCACAGTTCCTCTTCATCGCGCCATTTGCCGACGATCGTGCGCAACTCGCCGCGATTGGGCGTGAGCAAGCTGGCGCCGCGATAGGGTTCATAGTCTTCGCCCTTTGGGTCGACGATCACGGGCACCCCCCCCGCGCGCGCCAAAGCGATCATCTCGCGCGCGTTGGTCAGGCCACCCTTGGCGTAGTCGGATAGCACGACGATGTCCGCATCGGCGAGCAAGCGCTCGAAATCGGCGAGCTTGTTGTCGAGTGCAGCGCGGCTTGGGGCACTCTCGAAATCCAAACGGATTAGCTGCTGCTGGCGGCCGATGACGCGCAGCTTCACCGTGGTCTCAAACGCCGCATCGCGGTGCAAGTTCGCCGCAACACCGGCTCGCTCGAGCAGATCCGCCAGCGCCGCGCCGGCGTCGTCATCGCCAACGACCGCGAGCAGACGCGCCTTCGCACCGAGCGCGGCCACGCCGCGCGCGACGTTCGCCGCGCCACCGGGCCGCTGCTCAACGCGCGTAACGTGCACGACCGGCACCGGTGCCTCGGGCGAAATGCGCTGCACGTCTCCGAACCAGTAGCGATCGAGCATGACATCGCCTACGACAAGCACACTGGCACGAGAAAAATCAGGAAGAGTCATCGCTTACCGGTCAAACCCGAACGCGGGCGAGAACACAAAACAACAAACTGAGTGCTTCACATGCGCCCGATCCCGTGGTACTCGATGCCCTGCTTCTTCACGAACGCCGGATCGTACATGTTGCGCCCATCGAAGATGACCGGATGACGCAGTGTACTCTTGATCATGGCGAAATCCGGGCTGCGAAACTCTTTCCACTCGGTGACGATTGCCAGCGCATCGCTGCCTTTGAGTGCCGCCATCGGCGAATCGGCGAAGCGCACACCGCGCTGCCCCGCCAGAATTTGGCGCGCATGCTCCATTGCCACCGGATCGTAAGCCAGCACCGTTGCGCCGCGGCGCGTCAGCTCATCGATAACGACTAAGCTGGGCGCCTCCCGCATGTCGTCGGTGTTGGGTTTGAACGCGAGCCCCCACACAGCGATTTGATAACCCTTCAGATCATGACCGAAGCGCGCAAAGATTTTCTGCGCCAGTACTTGCTTTTGCCGCTCGTTCGCATCGTGTACCGCGCCGAGCACGCCGAGTTGCATGGTATTTTCTTGCGCGGTACGCTGCAGCGCCATCACGTCCTTGGGAAAACACGAACCGCCGTAACCGCAGCCGGGGTAAAGAAACTGATAGCCGATACGCGGATCGGAACCGATGCCTTGGCGCACCTTCTCGATATCCGCACCGAGTTTCTCCGCCAGCAGCGCGAGTTCATTCATGAACGAAATGCGCGTCGCCAGCATGGCGTTGGCCGCGTACTTGGTTAGCTCCGCCGAGCGCACGTCCATGATGATGAGACGTTCGTGGCTGCGCTGAAACGGAGCGTACAACGCGCGCATCATGCCGATCGATTCTTCATCTTCCGCACCGACGATGACACGATCGGGCCGCATGAAGTCCTCCACCGCCGCGCCCTCCTTGAGAAACTCCGGATTGGAGACCACGCCGAAAGGAATGCTCACCCCGCGCCGCTCCAACTCGGCCTGAATCGTAGCGCGAACCTTGTCGGCGGTTCCGACCGGCACCGTCGATTTGTCGACCACGATCTTGCGCGACTTCATGCGCGTACCGATATTGCGCGCCGCCGCCAACACGTGCTGCAGATCGGCGGAGCCGTCCTCGCCCGGCGGCGTGCCGACCGCGATGAACTGCACATCGCCGAAGGCGACGCTCTGATCGATATCCGAAGTAAAGTGCAAGCGCTCGGCCGCAACGTTGCGCTTGACCATCTCGCTCAGGCCAGGCTCGAAAATCGGAATCTCGCCGCGCCGCAGTTTATCGATCTTGGACTGATCGATATCCAAGCACATGACGTCGTTGCCGACTTCAGCAAAGCAAGTTCCGGTCACCAGGCCGACGTAACCGGTGCCAATCATCGAGAGCTTCATCGTTTGACTTCCTGTTGTTGGAGCATGGCCGCGACTTCGTGCACGCGCCGCCGGGGATCGCTTGATTGCGTAATTGGCCGGCCCATGACGATATAGTCCGCGCCTTGCTGGATCGCGCTCTGCGGTGTGGCGATGCGCGCCTGATCGCCCTTGTCGTCACCGGGTAAACGTATGCCGGGCGTCACGGTACGAAACGCGGCGCCGCACGCGCGCTTGATCGCTGCCACCTCGTGCACCGAGCAAACCACGCCATCGGCGCCGCTAGCGTGAGCGAGCTGGGCGAGATGTTGCGCCTGTACCGTGGCCGTTGACTCATAGCCGATTTCTTGGAGCGCCGCATCAGTCAGACTCGTCAGCACGGTCACGGCAATGAGCAGCGGCCGGTGCGGCACGCGCTCGAGCGCTTCGCGCGCAGCCTTCATCATGTCGCTGCCGCCACTGGCGTGCACGTTCACCATCCAAACACCAAGGCCGGCCGCTGCGCGGCAAGCGCCAGCCACGGTGTTGGGAATGTCGTGAAACTTCAGATCGAGAAAGACATCGAAACCGTCACTCACCAATTGACGCACCAATGCGGGTCCTGCAGCGGTAAACAGTTCCTTGCCGACTTTCACTTTGCACCGCGCCGGGTCGAGCAGCTTGGCCATGGCGAGTGCTTCGGCTTCGGTAGCGAAGTCGAGCGCGACGATAAGCTTTGGATCGTTAGGCATCGGTCTTAAATATGGCGCTTAGGTAATGCCACATCGTCTAGGCAGTTGTGTTCCTTTCCGCGCGCACCCGACGCTGGACACAAGCTTACGACAACTGCAACGCGGCCGGCTCACGCTCGGCGAAACGGCGCAGCGGAAAACCTTCCGATACTTTTCCACGAGCGTTGGAAGTGGATTTTGCTTCACGATAATTGAAATGCCGCGGGCTCGCGCTCGGCGTGCCGGCGCGGCGGAAAACTTTCCCAATTTCCACAAGCCGGGCAATGCCAATAGAACTGCCGCGCTTTGAACCCGCATTGCACGCACTGATAGTACGCGAAGCGCGCGCTATGACTTTGAACTAGGTTCTTGACTAACTGAACGTCGCCGCGGCGCTCGTCGGTAGCTTCCAGCAACTGCGCTTCCAAGAACTTGTCCAAGCCAGGCAAAGTAGGGTTGCGCCGCAACTCTTCACGCGCGAGCCGATACGCGGACGGTGCGCCTTCACTCTCCAATGTTGCCTGGAACGCGGCGTCGAGCAAACCCATGGCGGGGTAACGTTCTTGAAAACCGCGCAGCAGCGTCAGCACCTCCTGCGTGCGGCCGAGTGTGCGATAGCTCTGCAGCAAGCGGTCGGCGACAAGAAACAAGTAGGCCGGATTCTGCCCCTCGACTTTCTTCCATTGCTCCACCGCTTCGGCATGGCGGCCTTCCTTCGCGGCCCAGTCACCCAGCATTAAATGCGCGCGCACGCACTTGCGGTTTTCTTGCAGCGCCTTGTCGAGGTATTCACGCGCTTCGTGCGGCCGCGAATGCGCGTACTCCCCCGCGGCAATTTCGCAGTAGTAGTTGGCGATTTCTTTATTGAGCGGCTCGCTGGAGCGCGCTTCCAGCGCCTTGGCTGTGTCCACCGCTTTCGGCCAATCTTTTTCCGTGACGTAAATTTCCAGCAAGAAACGCAGCGCTTGCCCGGCATGTTCGGAGTCGCGCAGCTTGGTAAAAAGCTGCTCGGCGCGGTCGAGCATGCCGGCTTTGTGATAGTCCTGCGCGAGTTCGAACAGCGCGGCTTGACGTTGTTCGACGCTCAAGTCTTGACGGTCGATCAGCGCTTGGTGCATGCGGATAGCACGATCGACTTCGCCGCGGCGGCGGAATAGTCCGCCCAGGGTGAAGTGCAGTTCAGTCGTCTGCTGGTCGGCACGCGCAACTTCCAAGAAAGCTTCGATGGCCTTATCTGGTTGCTCGTTGATGAGGAAGTTCAAGCCCTTGAAGTACGAAGCGGGCAGCGCGCGCGATTCGCTCAACAGGTGCTTGATGTCGATGCGTGCGGCCAGCCAGCCCAGCCCGAAGAAAACCGGGAAAGCCAGCAGCCACCAGAACTCGAATTCCATTCCCGCGCTCGCTACCTAGCCCGTACTTCTCTTAGAGCAAGGCCTAAATTCGCTGACGCGGATTCGGGTAGAGAAGATAAGGCGCTGAGATTCCGGATTTGGCACAAGCCGCTCCGGCAACTCAGGCAACGGGATGCTCGGGTACCGGAGCCGGGGTAGTGGCCGGAACAGGCGCCTGCGGGGTAGGCGCAGCCACCGCAGGGGGCGTTGCAGCCTGCAGCTTAAGCTCCTTCTTGAGCGATTGAACCTGACGCCGCAGACGGAACATCGAACCCAGCGAAGCAAGCAAGCCAATGACGATGCCGATGCCGAGAAACCCCATGAGAATCAAGACGAGCGGCGCCGTGAGCTCGTAGCCGAACCAGTAGCTTAGCGTCACAGGCGCCGAGTTCTTGAAAGCAAACCCGAGCAGAACGGCAAAGATCACCAGCTTGATCGCCAGGGAGACGTATCTCATCAGATACTCGACCCAGAATACGGCAACAAATCAAACTTCACAGCATTTTCATCCTGGTAGAGGGTGCAGTACACTACTCTTCCAGTACCGGCGAGGGGGCTGCTGGCGCAGCGGCGGGCTCGGCTGCGTTGCCGTCATAGTCGACACGGTCGCGCAGTTCCTTGCCCGCTTTGAAATGCGGCACATGCTTAGGCGGCACTTGCACGCGCTCGCCGGTCTTGGGATTTCGCCCGGTACGCGGCGGTCGATAGTTGAGACCAAAACTGCCGAAGCCGCGAATTTCGATGCGCTGGCCCTCGGCAAGGGCCTGCGCCATCGCATCCAAAACCGTCTTTACTGCAAGCTCGGTGTCTTTCGCGACTAACTGAGTGTGACGCTCCGCCAGCGCCGCGATCAGCTCTGACTTGGTCATGCGCGCCTTCTGTGCGTGTTATTTGTCGGTAGGCTTGTTACCCAACTTCGCTTGCAGCAGCGCACCCAGGCTGGTGGTTCCCGCCGTGCCGCTGGCCGCGTTTTCCGCCTGCAACTTCTGCATCGCCGCGCTCTCGTCAGCAGCATCCTTCTGCTTGATCGACAGATTGATCGAGCGATTCTTGCGATCGACATTGATGATGACAGCCTCGACGTCGTCGCCCTCCTTCAACTTCGTGCGCGCGTCTTCTACGCGTTCGCGCGAGACTTCGGACGCGCGCAAGTAGCCTTCCACGTCCGCGTCCAGTTGTATCACCGCGCCTTTGGCGTCCACGCTCTTGACTTTGCCGGTCACCAGCGCTCCCTTATCGTGCGCCGAGGTGTAGCTGGTGAACGGATCACCCGCCAGTTGCTTGATGCCAAGCGAAATGCGCTCGCGCTCGGTGTCGATGCCCAGCACCACTGCTTCGACTTCGTCGCCGCGCTTGTAGTTGCGCACCGCTTCTTCGCCGCTCTGCGACCAAGACAAATCCGATAGGTGCACCAGGCCGTCGATGCCGCCCGGCAGACCGACGAACACGCCGAAATCGGTGATCGACTTGATTTGACCGCGCACTTTCTCGCCCTTTTGGTGATTCATCGAGAACTCTTCCCAAGGGTTCGGCAAGCACTGCTTGATGCCGAGCGAAATACGGCGGCGCTCCTCGTCGATTTCCAGCACCATCACTTCGACTTCATCACCCAACTGCACGACCTTGCTCGGATGCACGTTGCGGTTGGTCCAGTCCATTTCCGAGACGTGCACCAGGCCCTCGATGCCCTGCTCGATCTCGACGAACGCACCGTAGTCGGTCAAGTTGGTCACTTTTCCGAACAGGCGTGTACCGGTCGGATAGCGGCGGCCGAGGCCCACCCACGGGTCTTCGCCCAACTGCTTCATGCCAAGCGAGACGCGGTTCTTTTCTTGATCGAACTTGAGCACTTTGGCTTCGACTTCGTCGCCAACGTTGAGTACTTCCGACGGATGCTTGACGCGGCGCCAGGCCAGATCGGTGATATGCAACAGACCGTCGATACCACCCAAATCCACGAACGCGCCGTAGTCGGTGATGTTCTTAACCACGCCCTTGACCACCGCACCTTCTTTCAAGCTTTCCAGCAGCGCTTGGCGCTCCACGCCTTGCGATTCTTCCACTACCGCACGGCGCGAGACGACGACGTTGTTGCGCTTACGGTCGAGCTTGATGACTTTGAAATCGAGCTCTTTGCCCTCGTACGGCGTCGTGTCTTTCACCGGACGGATATCGACCAGCGAGCCGGGCAGAAACGCGCGAATGCCGTTCACCATCACCGTTAACCCGCCTTTGACGCGCCCGCTGACCACACCCTTGACGATACTCGCTTTCGCCATGGCCTCATCGAGATCGAGCCACGCGGCCAAGCGCTTAGCTTTCTCGCGCGAGAGCTTGGTGGAGCCGTAGCCGTCTTCTACCGCGTCGATGGCGACTTTGACGAACTCGCCGATCTTGACTTCCACCTCACCCTTATCGTTACGGAACTCGTCGAGCGGGATCAAGCTCTCCGACTTCAATCCTGCGTTGACGGTTACGAAATTCGCATCCACGCCCACGACTTCGGCGGTGATGACTTCGCCCGATCGCATCTCCTGATGCGACAGGCTTTCTTCAAACAGAGCGGCAAAACTTTCTTTGGGTGAGCTAATGGAAGAAGCGACAGTGGCCATAGAACCTTCGGAGGAGAAACCAAACTACACGGTTAGGTTGATCAACCCAGCTTCTAGCCGCAACGCGCGGGAGCCGGGTCCTATCCCGGCGGCATCGCACATTGACCGGCTGCAAGCTGGCGTGGGTTACGGCGTTAGGCTACTTGCACTGCTCGTACCGCTCCAAAACCCAAGCCACTGCTTGATCAATGGTGAGAGAAGAGGTATCGAGTTCGTACGCGCCCGCCGCCTTTTGCAACGGTGCCACGGCACGCGAGCTATCGCGCTCGTCGCGGCGCCGAATATCCTGCAAAAGCTGTGCGATATTAGCATCTATTCCTTTATCCATCAACTGCTTATAGCGCCTGCCCGCGCGCACTTCGGCGCTGGCCGTGAGAAAAATCTTGAGCCTGGCGTCCGGAAACACAACGCTCGCCATGTCGCGCCCATCCGCCACCAGCCCCGGCGGCCGGCGAAAGGCGCGCTGCCGCTCCAACAGCGCCTGGCGCACCTCGGTCATGGCAGCAACAATCGACGCCTGCCGCCCGCACTCTTCCGAGCGAATGGCGTTGCCGACATCGGTATCGTCCAGCAGCACACGCTCGCCCTCGAAACGCAGCGCCATCCGCGCCACCACGGCAGCCAATGCGGCCGGCTCACTCCGCGCCGGGTCCAGTTCTGCCTGCTCCACTGCAAGCGCGGCGACGCGATAAATCGCGCCGCTATCGAGGTAATGAAAACCAAGCGCAGCGGCCACGCGCGCCGCAACCGCACCTTTACCGGACGCCGACGGGCCATCGATGGCGATGACGGGCACCAACGGGGGGCGAGGATTGAGGACCGAGGACTGAGCGGACATTTGTTTGCGATTGGTAGATTCGTAGCCCGTTAGGCGCAGCCGTAATCCGCAGATCCGCGCAGTGGATCCGGGGACCCTTCGCGTTCCCTAGCCCGGGTTTTCGGCTTGGAGCGCCAGTCCAGCATTGTTTGCAAGTTCGGAAAAGCCGGGAAACGAAGTCGCCACGTTGGCGCAATCGCGAATCGCGATGGGCCCACTCGCTGTCAACGCCGCCATCGCAAAGGACATGGCGATGCGGTGATCACCGTGGCTCTCGATGTCACCGCCGCCATACCGACCCCCGACGATACGCATACCGTCCGGCGTCGGCGTCGCATCGACGCCCAGCACGCGCAAGCCGTCGGCCATGACTTGAATGCGGTCCGACTCCTTTACGCGCAATTCCTCCGCGCCAGTCAGCAACGTTTCGCCTTCCGCGTTCGCCGCAGCGATAAAGATCACGGGAAACTCATCGATCGCCAACGGCACGAGATGCTCGGGAATTTGAATAGCGTGCAACTTTGCACTGCGCACGCGGATATCTACCACCGGCTCGCCACCCAGCTCGCGTTCGCTAGTCAAAGTCAAATCGGCGCCCATCATGCGCAGAATGTCGATAACACCAGTGCGGGTCGGATTGACGCCGACATCGACCAGCGTGATGTCTGAACCCGGCGCGATGCTCGCGCCGACCATGAAGAACGCGGCTGAGGAAATGTCCGCCGGCACTTGGATCGGCGCGGCACGCAGCTTGCCGCCGCCCTCCAAACAAACTTCGTTGCCATTCACATCCACGCGATAACCAAACGCGCGCAGCATGCGCTCGCTGTGATCGCGCGTGGGCGCCGGCTCGCGCACACAGGTGCGACCCTGTGCATAGAGGCCCGCGAGCAGCAGCGAAGATTTCACTTGCGCGCTGGCGACGGGCATGTCGTAGTCGATACCGCGCAAGCGGGCGGCGGGCGAGATAGTCACGGGCGGGCGGCCGTCGGCGGATGTCGCGATATTCGCCCCCATTTTTGCAAGCGGCTCGGCCACGCGCCGCATAGGCCGCTTCATCAAACTCGAATCGCCGATTAACTCGCAAGCGAAACGCTGTCCAGCAAGCAGGCCACTCAGCAAACGCATCGAGGTGCCCGAGTTGCCGCAATCGATGGGGGCTGCCGGCGCTTGCAAGCCACGCATACCGACGCCGTGCACCGTCACCCTGCCCTTATGCGGGCCGTCGATCCGCACGCCCATGGCGCGAAACGCGTTCATGGTCGAGATCGCATCTTCGCCTTCCAGAAAACCGGTGACCTGCGTCACACCCTCGGCGATTGCGCCGAGCATGATGCTGCGGTGCGAGATAGATTTGTCTCCGGGAACGCGGACGCCGCCGGTGAGGCATCCACCTGGCGCAACTAGATAGTTAACCCCCACGCTAACCCTCTCCCTGAATCAGGGGGAGGGGGATTTTTTCCTCACACCTCACGCCTCACTCCTCACGATCATTTCTGCGCATACCCTTTGCTCTTCAACCAATCTTGCCGCGCGGCGCGCGCTTCGCTGAACACGCGCTCGATGCCGGCGCCGTCGCTTGCCCGCAGCATTTCACGCAGCCGCACCAGGTGCTGCTCGAGATCAGCCAGCTCACACTGCAGCACCGCGCGATTGGCTAACGCGATATCGCGCCACATCTCCGGCGAGGAACTAGCGATGCGGGTGAAATCGCGAAAACCCGCGCCCGCGAAGCTTAATAGTTGCGCGCCGTTACCGCGCTGCGCGAGCATATGCACTAGAGCGTAAGCCACCAGATGCGGCAGATGCGACACCGCACCGAATACTTGGTCGTGCTGCTCGGGCGCCATGCTGCGCACGCGTGCACCGCACGCGCGCCACAAATCGTCCACCACTTGCACCGCCGCCGGGTCTGTTTCGGGCAGCGGGGTGAGAATGACGTTGCGGTCGCGATACAGATCCACTCGCGCCGCTTCGACACCGCTTTGCTCGGCACCGGCGATCGGGTGCGCCGGCACGAAGCGCGGCAGCGCGGCACCGAGTTGCGCGCGCGCGCATGAAACTACGTCTTGCTTGGTGCTGCCGGCATCGGTGACGATCGCATCGGCTCGCATGTGCGCGGCGAGCGAGCGCATCGTTGCTTCCATCTGCCCCACCGGCATCGCCAGCAGGATCAAGTCGGCACCGTGCGTGGCGGCGATATCGGTGGCGCCTTCGTCGATCACGCGCAGCTTGAGCGCGGCATCGATGCTCGCGCGACGGCGGCCGATGCCGATCACATGATCGACGCGCCGCGCCTGCTTAAGCGCGAGGGCGAACGAACCGCCGATCAATCCGACGCCGACGATGGCGACTGAAAAACCCACCGGCCTTAACGGTGCTGCTCGGCCAATGCGGCCTCGAGCGCACTCAAGAAACGCGAGTTCTGCGACGCGGTGCCAATCGTAATACGCAAAAACTCCGGCAACTGATAGTTCGCCACCGGGCGCACGATGACACCGCGCTTGAGCAGCGACTGATAGATCGGCCCGGCCGCGCCCACTTTTACGGTGATGAAGTTCGCCACGGACGGAATATGTTCGAGCTGCAAGCGCTTGAAGCCGTCTTCAAGTTGCCGCATGCCTTGCGCGTTCACCTGGCGGCTGCGCTCCAGAAATTCCTCATCCTCCAGCGCCGCCTGCGCGGCCGCCAACGAGACGCTGTTAACATTGAACGGCTGGCGCACACGGTTCATGAGATCGGCCACTTCCGGATGCGCGACCGCATAGCCTACGCGCAACCCCGCCAAACCGTACGCCTTGGAGAAAGTGCGCGTAATGACCAGGTTGGGAAACGCTTGCACCAGCGCAGCGGCATTGGTGTGCTGCGACGCCGGTAGATATTCGGTGTATGCCTCGTCCAACACGACCAGCACTTCGCGTGGCATGCTGCGCAAGAACGCTTCGATCGCGGCCGGCGGCTCGAAGGTGCCGGTGGGATTGTTCGGATTGGCGACGAATACGATGCGCGTATCCGCGTCGATCGCGCGGGCCATCCCCGGCAAATCGTGGCCGTAGTTGCGCGCTGGCGTGACGATCGCGCGCGCGCCGGTGGCTTTGACCACCAACGGATAGACCAAGAAAGCGTGCTGCGAAAACACCGCCGCCGCGCCGGGGCGCAAGAATGCGCGCGCGGCCAATTCGAGCACGTCGTTCGAGCCGTTGCCGAGCACCAAGCTGTCCATGGCCACGCCGAGCTTACGCTCCAGCGCTTGCTTGAGATTGAAACCGTTGCCGTCCGGATAGAGCGCGACCTCATCCAGCGCCGCGCGCGCGGCTTGGATCCCGTGCGGGCTCGACCCCAACGGGTTCTCGTTGGATGCAAGCTTGATGATGTCGGTGATGCCGAGCTCGCGCTCCAGCTCCGAGATTGGCTTGCCCGGCACATACGGTGCGATTTCGCGGATGTAAGCTGGCGCCAGGTCGCACAAATGCGTAGTCATCAAAACACCGCCGCCGGATAGGAGCCCAGCACTTTCACGAACAGCGCACGTTCACGAATCTGCTCCAGCGCACGCGCCACCTTTTCGTCTTGGGCATGGCCTTCGAGGTCGACGAAGAACAGGTACTCCCAAAGCCCGGTACGCGAGGGGCGCGACTCCAGCTTAGTCATACTGACGCCGTGCTCGGCCAGCGGCGTCAGTAAGTCGTGCATGGCGCCCGGACGATTCTTGGCCGACATCACCAGCGAAGTCTTGTCCTTTCCGGAAGGCGCGACGTCGTAGCGGCTCAGCACCAAAAAGCGGGTCGTGTTCTGCGCTTGGTCTTGGATGTGAGCGCGCAGCACCTTCAGGCCGTGCGCCTGCGCCGCGTGCTCGCCGGCAATGGCAGCCGCTCCTGTCTCATTGGCCGCGCGGCGCGCCGCTTCCGCGTTGCTCGCCACCGGCACCCGCGCCGCGCCCGCCAGATTTTTGTTCAGCCACTCTTGGCACTGTCCAAGCGATTGCGCGTGCGAGTAGACAGTTTTGATAGCAGCAAGATCGGCCACGTCCTCGCGCGCGAGTAAGTTGTGGTGGATGCGCAAGACGGTCTCTCCGCAAACTTTCAGGGGCGATTCCGTCATCAAGTCAAGCGAGCGCCCGATCGCACCCTCGGTGGAATTCTCCACCGGCACGATGCCGTAGTCGACCGCTTCGCTCTCGACTTGGCGGAACACGTCATCGATCGAGGCGCACGGCACCGTGGTGGCCGCGGCGCCGAACTGCTTCACCGCCGCGGCCTGACTGAATGTCCCCTCGGGGCCGAGGAAGGCGACACTGAGCGGCTTCTCCAGCGCCAAGCACGCCGACATCACGTTGCGGAAAATCTGCTGCACATGCTGAGCTTGCAGCGGGCCGGTATTCTTCTGCGCGATGCGCGCCAGCACTTGCGCCTCGCGCTCGGGACGGTAGATCGGACCGCTCTTTAGATGCCCGATCGCCTGCGCGCAGCGCGCGCGCTCATTCAAGAGGCGCAGCAGTTCATCGTCGAGTGCATCGATTTTGGCGCGCAGACTCGCCAAATCCTCGGACATAAATCAATGCCCCGGCGGCGGTGGAATCGCGCGCACCGAAAGCACGCCCTCGATTGAAGAGAGCTTCTTTACAACCGCCGCACTGATCGGGCTGTCCACGTCCACCAGGGTGTAGGCCAAGTCGCCCTTGGACTTGTTCATCATGTTGTGGATGTTGAGTTTGGCTTGCGCCATGGTCGTCGAGATCTGCCCGAGCATGTTCGGTACATTGGCGTTGACGATGCCGACACGGTGCGGCGCTTCGCGCGGCATCGCCACATCGGGTAGATTCACCGCGTTGCGGATATTGCCGTTCTCGAGAAAATCGCGCACTTGATCGACCACCATCCGCGCGCAGTTCTCTTCCGCTTCCTCGGTCGACGCGCCCAAATGCGGAAAGGCGACCACACGCGCGTGATCCTTGAGTTTCTTGGTAGGAAAATCGCACACATACCACTTGATCCTCTTGCTGTTCAAACCTTCCAGCACCGCGTCTTCGTCGATCAAGCCTTCGCGGGCAAAGTTGAGCAGCACGATGCCATTGCGCATCGCCGCTACGCGCTTAGCGTCGATCAATCTGCGCGTCTTGTCGTTGAGCGGCACGTGCAGTGAGACGAACTCGCTGTGCCTGAGCAACTCCTCGACAGAGTGCATGCGTTTGACCGTCGAAGGCAAGCGCCACGCGGCTTCCACGGTCAGTTCCGGATCGAATCCGTATACCGTCATGCCCAGCTTAGTGGCGGTGTTTGCGACAAGAGAGCCGATCGCACCCAGACCAACGATGCCGATACTGCGTTCGGGCAATTCTACGCCGGCGTAGTGTTTCTTCTCCTTCTCGACATTTTCGTGCAAAGCCTTATCGTCTCCTTCGATGCCGGCCACGAAGCGCAGCGCCGGCACGAGGTTGCGGCTAGCCAGCAGCATCGCTGCGATCACTAACTCGTTCACTGCGTTCGCGTTGGCGCCCGGCGCGTTAAACACCGGCGTGCCGCGCGCGCTCATTTTGTCCACCGGAATGTTGTTCACGCCCGCGCCCGCTCGCCCGATTGCCTTCACGCTCGAAGGAATGTCCATGTCGAGCATGTTTTGCGAGCGCACCAAGATGGCATCTGGCTTCTTGATGTCGTTGCCGATTTCGTAGGCGGCGTCGGGAAAGCGCTTGAGACCAACGGAGGAAATCTGGTTTAGCGTGAGAATTTGATAGGGCGATGACTGCTGCAACATGGACGTTGGGTTTGTTATCTAGGTGAATCTGAAGGGGCGCTGTGTTGCTCTCTCGCAATGCGCTGGGCGATTTTAGCGGAATCGCTTAACGATGTGCGCTGCGTAACGGCTTAAGTGTATATACACGGCGCAGCATAGCCATGAAAGTCGCTCAGTACGATATTATCGTAACTAAGGCCTAACGGGTATGCCTGCGTTAGCCATTCTTGCGTGCGAATTCTCCCATGTACTGAACGAGCGCTTGCACGCCCGCGATCGGCATCGCGTTGTAGATCGACGCGCGCATGCCGCCCACCGAGCGGTGTCCTTTAAGTTGCACCAAGTTGTGTTCCTTCGCGCCCTTGAGGAATGCGTCGTCCAATTTTTCGTCCGGCAGCGTGAACGGAATGTTCATGCGCGAGCGGTCAGCTTTGTTTACCGGCGAGCGATAAAAGCTCTGCGAGTCGAGGAAGTTATACAGCACGTTGGCCTTCTCGATGTTGTGCTTTTCCATCGCAGTCAGACCGCCCAAGCGCTTGATCCACTGCAGCACCAAGCCCGAGACGTAGATCGCGAAACACGGTGGCGTGTTGATCATAGAGTCGGCTTCCGCGTGCTGCTTGTAGTCGAACATAGTCGCGGTGTTCGGGATCGTCGTGCCGATCAAATCCTCGCGCACTACTACCACCGTCAGTCCCGAAGGCCCCATGTTTTTTTGCGCACCGGCATAGATCAGCGCGTACTTCGACACATCGACCGGACGCGACAAGAAGTGCGAAGACATGTCCGCCACCAGCGGCACATTGCCGGTTTCCGGCGTCCAGTGAAATTCCACACCGCCGATGGTTTCATTGGTGCAGATGTGCACGTAGGCAGCGTTTGGATCCAATTTCCACGTTGACTGCGGCGGCACGTAAGTGAAGTTCTTGTCTTCGCTGGAAGCGGCGATGCTCACCTTGGAAAAAATCTTGCCTTCTTTGATCGCTTTCTTTGACCACTCGCCGGTGTACACATGATCGACGCTGGCCTTGCCGCGAAGTAAGTTGCGCGGGATCATGGCGAATTGGCTGGTCGCACCGCCTTGCAGCAGCAGCACCTTGTAGTTTGCGGGAATGCCGAGCAGACCGCGCAGATCCGCGACGCATTGCTCGTGAATGGCGATGTACTCCTTGCCGCGATGGCTCATCTCCATGACCGACATGCCGCTGCCATGCCAATCGAGCATTTCCTCTTGGACTTGCCGCAACACTTCTTCCGGAAGTACGGCAGGGCCGGCGCTGAAATTGATGACTCGTTTGCTCACTTTTTGATGACTCTCTCGATGTGTTGCAGACCGTGCGCGGTGCGCACCCTACCTCGCTTGGTGAGGTGAAAAGTGAAATGTGAAACGTGAAGTGTCAAGCGGGAAGAATTTCACGTTTTAAGCTCTACATTTCACTTTTCACGCTCACTGCTCTTCGCCGTTCTCCTCCGTCTCCGCGATCCTGGAGAGGCCAATCAACTTCTCGCCCTCGCCGACGTTGATCAGCACCACGCCTTGGGTGGCGCGGCCCATCTCGCGGATCTCTTTCACGCGCGTGCGAATCAAGATCCCGCCGTCGGAGATCAACATGATTTCGTCGTCGTCGCGCACCAAGGTGGCGGCGACGACTTTGCCATTGCGCTCGGACGTAGCGATGGCGATCATGCCTTGCGTGCCACGGCCGTGGCGCGTGTACTCGGCGATCGGCGTGCGCTTGCCGTAGCCGTTTTCGGTGGCGGTAAGCACGGCTTGCTGTTCGTCTTCGGCAACCAGCATGGCGATGACTCTTTGCCCGTCGCCCAAACGCATACCGATCACGCCGCGCGCGGCGCGGCCCATGGGACGCACATCTTGTTCGTCGAAGCGCACCGCCTTGCCGGCATCGGAGAAAAGCATGACATCGTGCTTGCCGTCGGTGATGGCGACATCGACCAGATAATCGCCCTCATCAAGATCGACCGCGATGATGCCTGCGGTGCGCGGACGCGAAAACTCCGACAGCGGCGTCTTCTTAACCGTGCCTTGCGCGGTCGCCATGAAGATGAAGTGCTCTTCATCGAAGGTCTTGACCGGCAGCACTACGGTGATCTTTTCGCCTTCCTCGATCGGCAGCAGATTGACGATGGGTTTGCCGCGGCTCGCACTGCTGCCTACCGGCACGGTGTACACCTTCAGCCAATACACTCGCCCGCGGTTGGAGAAGCAAAGAATGAAGTCGTGCGTGTTGGCGATGAACACGCGCTCGATAAAATCGTCATCCTTGGTAGCCGTGGCCTGCTTGCCGCGCCCGCC
>CAZAWU010000045.1:13774-22649 GCA_964488915.1 uncultured Burkholderiales bacterium | reverse complement strand
TGGTCAAGGCCGACCGCATGCTGATGGCCTTCGGCGTCGAAGGCCGCGTGCCGTTTTTAGATCATCGCGTGGTCGAATTCGGCTTGGCGCTACCCGACAAACTCAAAGTGCGCGACGGCGAAGGCAAATGGTTCTTGAAGCGCTGGGCCGAGCGCGTGCTGCCGCGCGAGCACTTAGCGCGCGCGAAGACGGGATTTCACGTGCCGGTCGGCGAGTGGCTGCGCGGCGAGCGGCTGGTAGGCGTGTTAGATGCGTTGCGCAAGAACGACGCCGTTTGCCACTGGTTCAAGCCGGAGGGTTTGAACTGGCTGGTCGCGCGCCAGCAAACGCGCGGCGATGCCAGCCGGGCGCTGTGGAGTTTGCTGCAGTTTGCGATTTGGCATCGGGTTTTCGTCGCGCAGCCCGACGCCGCACCGGCACCCGAGGAGGAACCGCTTGCGTGGATCAACTGAAGAAGCGCGCATTGCGATCGGTCGCCTGCTGCGGGCCGTATCGAGTAGCCAGCGCAAGACATCCGGCGACGCCGCCCAGCCCCGGCTCGGCGGTAGAGTACGGTCAAAACGTAGCTCCTTGTCGATGGCCGTCAACGCTTCGATCTGGGCCGTTACTCGCTGCATGCGGCACTCGATCTTGTTGAGTCGACGCCAAAAGGCCACCCAAATACCACCGACACCAAAGCTAGGATGGCAACAAGACCAGTGGTGTGATCAATAGCTCACGATTTGGCTTCCGTGCAACCTCCCGGCCCTCTCGCCTGGAGCTCTCCGAGAATCGGTTGGGCATTGTGCGGCGAGATGCGCCGTTGCTCCCCAGCCCACAGCCCAAGAATCATCATCGCCAGAAACGCGTGTTCGCGCATCCATTCTCCTGAGAAAAGCCCGGCAAGCATGGGCACGAACAGTGCCCCGACCGCGGCGGCCCAAAGCCATTGCGGCATTTGTTCGGCTTGCTTGCGCATGAGCCCCGCCGCGAGATACACGATGAGTGCGGCGAACGCGGCGAGTCCAAGTATGCCCTCTTCGACGAACTTGTTGAGGATCCAGTTGTGGGCGTGATTGAATTGCGTTCCGTCGCGCAAGATCGAATCGAAATTGTTCGGTCCCACACCGAAAAAGAAATCGCGACCTTCTCGCAGGTGATCTATCGCCACTTTCCAGATCGAGACTCTTACAGTGTCGCTCTCGAAGTTTCCTGTGATCAGATTGTGGACTTTCGCCAACGTCCTGGCTTGCTCGGCGCTTGGCGGCAGATAAGAAACAGCCAACGCGATAGCCGCAGCCAGTACCATGACCCAAACGAGCAATCGGATGCGCGCCACTCTGAGAAGAACCAGAAAGAGTGCTGCGATCACCCCCAAGAATGCGCCGCGGCTGCCCAGAAACCAAAGTGCCAGCACGAGCACGACAAGGGAGACGAGTTTCAACAAGGCGGTTCTGGAGCGCGGTGCCAGCAGCGCCATGCCGAATGCCAAGCAGACGCCTATTCCGACGTATTGAGCGGCTCGGTTGATTACTGGGATCTCGGGGAACACCCATCGCGAGCTCGTTGGCGCCGGCGCTCCCCCTAGGCTGATGGCAAGGCCGATGAGCATGCCTCCCAAAATCGACAAGCCCAATAGGTGTTTGCGATCCTCGCTCAAAGCGTGCCGATACATGAACCAGAATAAAAAGCATTGGACTGCGACGTCTTTGAGGCCGCGCAGTGACTGTGTTTGAGCCCACCCCTGATAGGTTGCAACTGCTGCTGTTGCGAGCATCAGCAGCAAGATGACCTCAATGGTGTTCGGTCGCACGCTGTCCCCCCGAACGAAAGGCCGTTCCAGGAAAACCGATACCAATAGCAGTCCGAGTGCGATGCTCTTCGGCGCTTGCCAGTTCGGCAAGCTAAACACCAACAGACAGAGCAGCAAGAACTGCAACTGATTTAGTTTGTCCTGAACGGACGGTGTGGAGAGGTTTAAGCTCGCCATTTACAACCTACCGTTCGCCGCGCTGGCGATCACTAAGCTGGGCATATAGGTCAAGATACTGACGCACGATGGCGGCCTTGCTGAAACGCTGTTTCAGTGTGCGCTCTCCGGCCTTGCCAAGCTGCTCCAGCCGATCGCTACCCTGCGACAGCGTCTGTTCAATGCGCATCGCCATCGCCTTGGAGTCGCATGGAGGTACCAGCAGTCCGTTTTCGTTGTCTTCAATCAATTCCGTTGGGCCTTCGGTTGCAGTCGAGAGGACCGGCTTGCCGTAGCTCCACGCTTCCAGGATGACGTTTCCGAGCGGTTCATGCCGCGACGGGCACACAACCATGTCGGCTAGCGCGAAGTATGCCCCCGGCGCATCTTGCCAGCCCAACCAACGCACGCGCTCATTTACGCCGAGCTCGCCCGCGAGCGCTTGCAGTTCCGTATAGAGAGGCCCGTCTCCTGCCACCAACAGGTGCACTCGCCGCTGCCGCAATTTAGCCGGCGCTTGTGCGAATGCGCGCAACAAATCATCAAAACCCTTTTTTGGGATAAACCTGCCCAAAGCGAATATTACCCACGCATCGGGCACTAGACCCAATCGATCCCGCAAGGCGAGCAATGCGTCGCTGTCATAGAACAGCGGTTCCGGCGCGAAATTGCCGATGTGGAATACTCTACCTGCCGGTAGCCCCTCACGAATCAAGTAGTCGCAGATGCCCTTGGTGTTGCCAATCCAGGCATGCGCGTGGCGGTAGTAGCCGTCGAGCTTGTAGTAGCCGCCGAGGCGCGCAATATGGACTACCCCTGTCGCCTTGGAAAGGCGCGTCAAGCGCGTGGCGCGTCCCATGTAGGTTTGCACAATCTGCGGTTGTTTTGCTCGCACCAAGCGCCGAATACGCCACGCCGAATAGAAATCCCACGAGTTTGCCAACGGCAGATGAATCTGCTCGACCGGTGTCGTGCTCAGAGATTTCGCGATAGGGGCGCCGCGGCGGGTGACGG
This sequence comes from uncultured Burkholderiales bacterium, assembly GCA_964488915.1. Taxonomy (GTDB): domain Bacteria; phylum Pseudomonadota; class Gammaproteobacteria; order Burkholderiales; family JALYOK01; genus CADEHE01. The sequence goes on along the minus strand of CAZAWU010000045.1, from coordinate 19,687 downwards.
CGCTAACTTGGTGTTCGGTTTCCCGCAGTGCTTGCACCAAGCGCACGAAGAACTGGTCCGCTCCGCCCATTTGACGGCTGCCGGTGATGTGCAGCGAGCTTAGCAATGCGTGAGTGCCTTAGTGCGAGGTTACTGCGTTGAATCAGGATTTATAATGCGCCCTGGATTCTACCCTTCAATCATGTGACCAACGGTTCATCACTTGCTGGCGCACCACAGGCGGACAACGCTCGACGCATCGCGATTCTGATGCGCAATCCGGAAACTGGCGGCGTCGAACGGATGCTGGTCAATCTCGCGCAGAGTTTTGCCGAAGGTGGTTTTCCGGTCGATCTTATCGTAGGCACGAGGGACAACCCGTACTTCGATAATTTGCATCCGCGCATCGAGCTGGTCTGGTTGGGTTCGACCGATACGCGGCAGTTCTTGCCTGCCGTGTGCTCCCATCTTTCCAGTCAGCGTCCGGCTGTGTTAATGGCCGCTAAGGACGAGGACTGCGCGCTGGCCGGCGCGGCGAAGAAACGCTTGGTTGACCCGCCTCGGTTGTTCCTGCGCCCCAGTACGGACTACTCGGGTCAACTCGCTGGTCGCCACTCGGGCAGGCTCAAGACTTGGTGGCGGCGTCGCCAAGTGCGCCGATGGTTCGGGCAAGCCGATGTGCTTATATGCGTATCCGAAGGCGTGGCGCGCGTCATGCGTCACATCCTCGCGCCTCGTCAGATCGAGACCCATGTGTTGCCCAACCCAACCATAACTGAGCTGCTTAGTACGGGAGCGGCGGAAGCGCTCGGTCACCCGTGGTTCGCCCAAGGGGAGCCGCCGGTAGTCCTCGCCGTGGGCCGATTGGTGCCGGCAAAGAATTTCTCGCTATTGTTGCGGGCGTTCGCGCGGGCGCACAGTCAAATGCCTTGCCGTCTAGTGATCTTAGGTGAAGGCAAGCAGCGCGAGAAATTGCTGGCACTGGCCGATAGCTTGCAAATCCGAGACTGCGTTGACCTACCGGGGTTCGACCCAAACCCCTACAAATACATGGCGCGTTGTGCGTTGTTCGTGCTGTCGTCGGCATGGGAAGGCTTTGGAAATGTGCTGGTCGAGGCGATGGCATGCGGAGCACCCGTCGTGTCCACCGACTGTCCCAGTGGCCCGGCGGAGATACTCGATGGCGGGCGCTTCGGTCTGTTGGTACCGCCAAACGATGAACACGCTTTGGCGCGGGCGATGCTTGCTAGATTGAATGCGCCACGTGACTCGGATGTACTGCGTCGAGCGGTGGCGCGCTACACCATAGAGAACAGCGGCACCGCTTATCTCAAAGCCTTCGGTTTCGCCTAACCGTTTTTCGAGAAGTGCCAGGACGCGTCGCTTTACTGCTGCAAAACCCGTTGACAGGCGGTGTAGCTCGGGCGTTCTCCCATCTTGCGCGTGGCTTCTGCGACCACGGCGTGTCGGTCGAGTTGATCGTCGTAAACGCAGACAGCCCGTTCGTGCAAGCGCTCGACCCACGCGTTCGGCTCGCGCGGCTGGCGCCCGGGGAGGATTTGTTGGCTCGGCTATGCAAGCATCTGTCGGACTCGCAGCCATTGGTGTTGATGGCGTCGAAGGAGGATTGCGCACTCGCCGTGGCGGCCAAGCGGTTGCTCGCCGATCCACCGCGAGTGTTTCTCCGGCTTAGCGCTCACGTCAGCTCTGAGCTAGTGAGTGGTAACGCTGGCCCGATTAAGCGCTGGCAACGCTACCGCTGGGTGCGCAACGTGTTCAGCGAAGCCGATCACATCATCTGCGTGTCGGGTGCCGTAGCGCAAGATCTCGGCCGGATTCTGAGGCGCGATCCTGGCAGTTTCAGCATACTGCCCAATCCAAGCGTGCCGCCTGAGCTGGCCGAGAAGGCGCGTGCGCCGCTTGATCATCCCTGGTTCGCCCCGGGGCAACCGCCCGTTGTGCTCGGCGTGGGCCGGCTTGGCCGTGTCAAGAATTTTCCGATGCTGGTGCGCGCGGTAGCACACGTTCGCCGCCGGCGTGACTGCAGAGTGGTTATTCTCGGCGAAGGCAAGTATCACGCAAAGCTAACCACACTCGCTCGGCAGTTAGGCGTGGCCGACGCGCTAGATTTGCCCGGGTTTTCCGCCACTCCGTACGCATACATGGCGCGTGCCGCGATCTATGCCTCGACCGCGCGTTCCGAAGCCTCTAGCAATGCGCTGATCGAAGCAATGGCGTGCGGTACGCCTGTGGTAGCCACTGACTGCCCCGGTGGAACGCGCGAATTGTTGCGAGACGGCGAGCTGGGTCCGCTGGTGCCAATCGACGATGATGTCGCACTCAGCGAGGCGATTTTATGGCGGCTGCAACAACCGCGCGACGCCGAGCGCCTGCGCGCGGCGGTGGCAAAGAATAGTGTCGAGAATAGTAGCCGTGCATACCTCCAGGCGTTTGGGTTGCTTCGCTGATACTGAGGGGTTTGCTCGTGTTGCGCGCACTGCGATACTAAAAACAGCTTGATTCTGAGATCGGCGAGGGCTCTCGCGTGATGTGAGGAACAGGCACGTGTATTGTGTCCGCAACAACGCCCGGGCGAACGCAGCAAACCGAGCGCACCTCAAGCTTGTTGGGCGCTTTCAGGTCGGGTAAGCTCCCGGAAACTCAACGGCAAGTGTTCACGTATGGCAATCGATATCGATGAGCTTGTGCCCCTCGAAGATCAGAAGTTTGGCCCGGACGAGGATTCCGTGCTGGAGACGCTTTTCCCGGAGTCGTTCTACGTCGTCAGCGCCAATGGCTTGTATTTAACGAGCGTTACTAATTTCGACATTTACCAGCAGGTCCTGGATCGCTTGGATGAGGCCGATGATCCCGGCAACAAAGAGTTTCGCGAGGAACTTGCGGCGTTCATGGAGGATGCCGATGAGCTTAGTCAGGATGATTACGACGAAGCCTACGAGCGCTCCAGCGAGGACGACGAGGATACCGACGAAGAAGAGTACGAGAAGGGGTGGGACGAATGAGGTGCGGTATTGCGCCGATTTTCCGATTTCAGTTAAATTCGCCTGTGTTTCGTTCCGTTTGAACACCGCACTGCTCGTGGTACGTGGGGCTGCTTAGAACCCCCATTTCCTGGCTTGCGCGCGCGCCGGTTTTGGGTACAGTGGTGCGCTGGTGGATGCTGCGCACAAAATACTTTTCCCATGACGTCATGCAGCGCGCGCGGCGGCGCCAGGACCGTCCGCGCGATTGGTCCAATGCCGAGTTAAAGAAGGTCGCACCGTTCGTCGGTGGTGATGTCGTCAACGTTAGTGGCTGGCAAGACAGCGACAAGCGCGGGGGCCAATACCGCGAATACTTCGCGGGCGCGCGAAGTTATGCGATCTCTAATTACCACCACGGAGTAAAAGGCGTCCAAGGCATGCCGGGCGAGCTGTTGCTCGATCTCGAGGCGCAAGCGCCGCACGAGCTGATAGCGCGCTTCGATGTGGTCTTTAACCACACCGTGCTTGAACACATCTTCGATGTTCACCAAGCCGTAAAAACGTTGTGTGCGCTCTCGCGCGACGTCGTTATCCTGGTCACGCCGTTCGTACAGGAAGTTCACTTCATCGAGGGGTCGTTCGGCGACTGGTGGCGCATGACGCCAGCGTGCGTGCGCCGGCTGTTGGAACGCGAGGGATTGACGACGGTATACCAAAGCGCAAACGATACTGCGTGGTTCGACGTCTATGTTTTTACCGTGGCGGCGCGCAAGCCGGAGAGCTATCGGGGCCCACGGGCGAGGCTGGACGACCTCGGCATCGGCAACAGCGTGCTGCGCCGGACCAAGACGCGCAGGCGTTAACGCCCGCGAAGTTATGCCCGCCGCCGCAGATGCCCCTGCACCGAAAGATATGCGCCCAGCCAGCCCAACAGCGTTGCCAGGGCGGTCAGCCGAAGAGCGTCGCGGGCGGACAAGTTCGGCAGGTTGACGTCGAGCTGCGATAGGCTCAACAGTTCCGCTGCGCTGCGGTTGAAATAGGTGAGCGCGAACCACACCAGCGCGGCCGCCAGCGCGCCGCCGAGCAAACCCTGCAGGGCACCGAAGTATAGGTACGGCCGCCGGACGTAGCGCGGCGTCGCACCGATCAAGCGCGACAGTTCGATCTCGTCTTTTGCATCGAGCAGCTGCAGGCGGATCGTATTGCCAACTACCAAGATCAAGCCCGCGCATAGGCCGATAGTGATGATCAAGGTGACGCGCTGCGCCAGGCGCAGCGACGACGCCAGCGTTCGCGCCCACTGCAGATCGATACGCGCGTGCTCCACACCAGGTAGTTGCGCCAGACGGTCGCGCAGTTCGGCGAGTTTGGCGGGATCCTTGCTCTCGGCCTTGATGACGAACGCATCCGGCAGCGGATTGCGTTCGATGCCTTCGAGCAGATCGGCCGTGTCCATCGACTGCTTCATGCGCTCTAATGCTTCGTTCTTCGGCACGAACCGTGTTTGAGCGATTCCTCCCATGCGCGCGAGTTCGTCCTTGATCTTGTCGATTTGCTCGCCGGTGGCGTCGAGCTTGGTGAACAAACTGATTTCTGGATCGATCGGCTGCTGGCCGATCGCGCGCGCCCCGCTCTGCAGCAAATGGTAAAGCCCGGCGGGTAGGCTCAGCGTCAAGCCGATCACCAACACACTGAGCAGCGCCGAAAGCGGCGCGACGAACAAGCGGCGCAACGCTTGACGCAGTGCGCGGCGGTGATAGGCGAGCCACCTGCCCACGCTACGCGGCCTGCCCTTGAGTGGTTTCGACGCGCCCGTGATCCAGCCGCACAGTGCGCGCGAGTCCGCTTTCGAGCAACGTTCGATCGTGCGTGGCGATGACGATAGTGACGCCGACTTGGTTGAATGACTGAAACATCGCCAAGATGTCGCGCGCGTAGGCCTCGTCCAAATTGCCGGTCGGCTCGTCGGCCAGCACCAGGCTCGGTCGGTGCACGATGGCGCGCGCGATGCACAGGCGCTGCTGTTCCCCGCCTGAGAGCATCACCGGAAACTGCTTCTCGCGTTCGAGCAGGCCGACTTTATTGAGTGCGGCGCGTGCGCGCCGCCCCAGATCCTCATCCGGATAACCGTCGACTAACAACGGCAGCGCGACATTGTCGAACACGCTGCGGTTAAACAAGAGCTTGTGATCCTGAAAGATGAGCCCTAGGCTGCGCCGCAAGGTCATTGCGGCGGCGGGTTTGAGCCGCGCGACATCCTGGCCGCTGATGTGAATCGAGCCGCTGGTGGGCGTTTCGATGCCGGCGATCAGGCGCAGCAGGGTGGACTTGCCCGCGCCGGAGTGCCCGCTCAGAAAGACTATCTCACCGGCGTCGATCTGCAAGTTGACGCCACGCAGCGCCTCGAAGCCGTTGGCGTAGCGCTTGCCGACTTGCTTGATGTCGATCAATCGCCCGGTCAAGCGCTCATTCAATCCAATAGCGCATCGACGAAATCGCTTGCGCGGAACGGCCGCAGATCGTCGATGCCTTCGCCGACGCCGATGAAGCGAATCGGGATCGGCCGGCTCCCGGCGATCGCCGCGATGGTGCCGCCTTTGGCGGTGCCGTCGAGTTTGGTGACGATCAAACCCGAAACTTCGATGGCGCTGTGAAACGCGTTTACTTGCGCTAGCGCGTTCTGCCCGGTATTGGCGTCGAGCACCAGCAACACTTCGTGCGGTGCGCTTGGCTCCGCCTTGGTAATCACGCGGCGTACTTTCTTGATCTCTTCCATCAGGTTCAACTGGGTCGGCAGCCGGCCGGCCGTGTCGGCGATCACCACGTCGATGCCACGCGCCTTTGCCGCCGCGATGGCGTCGAACACCACCGCCGCCGGATCGCCGTCGCGCTGCGTGATCACCGTGACGTTGTTGCGCTGACCCCAGATTTCCAACTGCTCGCACGCCGC
>CAZAWU010000045.1:0-13674 GCA_964488915.1 uncultured Burkholderiales bacterium | reverse complement strand
AGTTCGTCGATAAGCCGCTCGCTGGTGGTGACACCGACGTCCGCGCTCAAGAGCACGTCCTGCAGTTCTTCGTAGAAACTGGCGTCGATGGCGCCGCCGCGCTTGAACAGGCCGGTGAGCTGCGTCGAGAGCTTTTCGCGCGTTTTTGTCAGCCCCGCGCGCAGGCGCCCGAGCCAGCCCTCCTTTTTCGGCGGTGCGGCGCTCTCTGCTGGAGGGCTCTCGACGACCGGCGCTTCCGCCGCCGGCTCGCTCGGTTGATCGGGGGATTTGTCGGGCTTCCTACGAAACAAATTCAGCATTTGGAATCTTTGCAAGTGGCCACGGTCAATGCAGGGTGCGCCCACCCGGCCACCGCAGCCGTAGAATAGCTATTTTATGCGACCTGCCGTCGCGCTGCCTTGAAGCAAAGGACTATGCTCAAATTCCTGCTCTGCTTGTTGTTTGCCGCCGCTAGCGGTTTCGTGGGCGCCGCCACCCCGACTGAAGAATTTAACCTCGACAACGGCATGAAGGTGATCGTCAAGGAAGATCACCGTTCGCCGACCGTCGTCTCACAAGTTTGGTATCGAACCGGCGCTATCGACGAGATGAGCGGCACGTCGGGCATCGCCCACATGCTCGAGCATATGATGTTCAAAGGCACGCCGAGTGTGGCGCCGGGCGATTTTTCCAAGATCATCGCGGCCAACGGCGGGCGTGACAATGCGTTCACCGGTCACGACTACACCTCCTACTTTCAACAATTGCACAAGTCCAAATTGGAACTGGCGCTGAAGATGGAGGCCGACCGCATGGTCAACTTGCTGTTCGACGAGCAGGAGTTCCAGCGCGAACGCAAAGTGGTGGCCGAAGAACGCCGGCTGCGCACCGAAGATCAGGCGCATTCGCGCGTGTACGAGCAGTTGATGGCGGCCATGTTCAGCGCACACCCGTATCAGCGTCCGATCATCGGCTGGATGAACGATATTGAGAACTACACGCTGGCGGATGCCAAAGCGTGGTACGAGCGCTGGTACACGCCGAACAATGCGACGCTGGTGGTGGCGGGCGACGTCGATGCGCAGGAAGTGCTGGGGCTGGCACAGAAGTATTTCGGGCCGCTACCCAAGCGCGAGTTGCCCGCGCGCAAACCGCAGGAGGAGCCGGCGCAGCTCGGCATCAAGCGCATCAACGTCAAAGCGCCCTCAGCATTGCCTTACATCGCCATGGGCTATCACGCTCCGGCGCTGCGCGATCCCAAGAGCGACTGGGAGCCCTACGCGCTGCAAGTGCTGATGGGCGTGCTCGACGGCACCGATTCGGCGCGTTTGGTAAAGAGCTTGGTGCGCGAGCAAGGCATCGCGCAGGAGGCGGGCGCCGGTTACGACGCCATCCAGCGCGGGCCAGGAATGGTCGTCATCGACGGCACCCCGCGCGAAGGCAAGACCGTACCCGAATTGGAAGCCGCGCTGCGCGCGGAGATCGAGCGGATCAAAACCGAGGGCGTGACCGAGACGGAATTGAAGCGAGTCATTGCGAATGTTGTCGCCGCGCAAGTGTTCCAGCGCGACTCGGTGTTCTATCAGGCGATGCAGATCGGCACGCTGGAAACGGCCGGGCTGTCGCACCAAGACTCGGATCTAATGGTGCAGAAGCTGCGCAGCGTTACCGCCGACCAGGTGAAGCAAGTCGCGCAGAAGTATCTCGTTGATGACAACCTCACCGTCGCCGTGCTCGATCCGCAGCCGCTGCAGCCGCGCCAAGCGCCGGCTGTGGAGGGGTTACGGCACACGCAGTAGTGGTACAGCCAGTAGTTAACTCACAAGATTCAAATAGGACAAGATTGGATGAGATATCGTACGGAGAGTATAGGCGCTCTAGGGGCACTGTGGTTGGTTGTGACCGCTCTGATGCTGTTGGCGAACTCGGCAGCGGTGCATGCGGCGCTCGCGATTCAGCATTGGCAGACCTCCGCCGGGGCGCACGTCTATTTCGTGGAAACGCGCGATTTGCCGATGCTCGATGTGAGCATCGATTTCCCCGCTGGCACTGGCCGCGACGCAGCGGGCGAAGCTGGCTTGGCGAGTCTGACGCTCAACAATCTGAACAGCGGCGCGGGCGGCATGAACGAAGAACAACTAGCCGAGCAGTTTGCGGATGTCGGCGCGCAGTTCTCGGGCAATATCGACCGCGACCGTGCCGGCTTGAGCCTGCGCACGCTCTCCAGCGACACGGAGCGCACGCCCGCATTGGCGACGCTGGCGAAGATCGTGCAGCAGCCGGATTTCCTTGAGGAGATCTTTCAGCGCGAGAAAGCCCGCATGATCGCTAACGTCAAGCAAGCGGGTTCCGAGCCGGGCGCAATTGCCGAGCGCGCGTTTTACAAAGCGCTCTATCAGGATCATCCTTACGCACAGACGCCGACGGTAGCCACGCTCAGCACGCTGACGCGAGCCGATATGCAGCGCTTTTATGAGCAGCACTATCGCCCCGATCAAGCCGTCGTTTCCATTCTGGGCGACGTGACGCGCGCGCAAGCCGAAGCGATCGCCGAACAGTTGACCGGCCAACTGCGCAAACCCACTTCAGCCTTGGGCGCACTCGCCGCGGTGAAGATGCCGCAGCAGCCGGTGGCGCGCGAGATCGCTCATCCCGCCTCGCAAAGCCACATCATGCTGGGCGTGCCGGGCCTCAAGCGCGCCGACCCCGACTACTTCCCGCTGCTGGTCGGCAACCACATCTTGGGCGGCGGCGGCTTTTCCTCGCGGCTGACCGACGAAGTGCGCGAGAAGCGCGGTCTCGTCTACGGCGTGTCCAGCTATTTCTTGCCGCTCGCCGACCAAGGTCCGTACACGATCAGTTTGCAGACCAAGAAGGAGCAGACGCAAGAAGCGCTGCAGGTGGTGCGTGAAGTTATCGCCAAGTTCATCGACGAAGGTCCCACCGAAGCGGAATTGCTGAGCGCCAAAGGCAACTTGATCGGCAGCTTCCCCTTGCGTATCGACAGCAATAAGAAATTGCTCGACTACTTGGAAGTGATCGGGTTCTACAACCTGCCGCTAACTTTCTTGGATGACTATCTCGTCAATGTCGAGAACGTCACGGTCGACCAGATCAAAAACGCGTTCAAACGCCGCATCGATCCGCAGAAAATGGTCACCGTCATCGTCGGGCCTGGGCCGGCCAAGTAAAGGCGCGGCCGCGCTGCGCCGTAGGTAGGCACGCAGTATTGCTGAGCATGCTTACCCGGTTGCATGTACGCGGACCGATGTTTGATCTTGGTCAACATCCCAGCGGTGCAAATGGCCAACATGCGTGAGTTTCCATGTTTTCGGCGCTAAAATCCGCGTTTTCGCAAGCCTCACGGCGTTCTAGGAGTATCCCATGGCAATCCGAGTCGCAATTAACGGTTATGGCCGCATCGGCCGCAACATTCTGCGCGCCCTGTACGAATCGGGGCGTACCAACGAAATTCAGATCGTCGCGTTGAATGACCTTGGCAACGCCGAGACCAACGCGCACTTGACGCGCTACGACACCGCGCATGGCAAGTTCAAAGGCACGGTGGCGGTCGAAGGCGATTCGATGGTCGTCAACGGCGACAAGATCAAAGTGTTTGCGATACGCAACCCTGCCGAGATCCCTTGGGGCAGCCTCGGCGTGGATATCGTCATGGAATCCACCGGCTTGTTCACGAGCAAAGAAAAGGCGATCAATCACATCAAGGGCGGCGCGAAGAAGGTGATTATTTCCGCGCCCGGCGGCAAGGATGTGGATAACACCGTTGTCTACGGCGTCAACCACAACTCGCTGAAAGCGAGTCAGCAAGTGATTTCGAATGCGTCGTGCACGACCAACTGCTTAGCGCCGCTCGTCAAAGCGCTGGACGATAGCGTCGGCGTCGTCAACGGCTTGATGACGACGATTCACGCCTACACCAACGATCAAGTGCTGACCGACGTCTATCACGAAGATCTGCGCCGCGCGCGTTCCGCGACCATGAGCATGATCCCGACCAAGACCGGCGCTGCCGCCGCGGTCGGCTTGGTACTGCCGCACTTGAACGGCAAGCTCGACGGCTTCGCGATTCGCGTACCGACCATTAATGTGTCGGTCGTTGATCTGAGTTTCGTCGCCAAGCGCGCGACGACAGTCGAAGAAGTGAACGAAGCGGTGAAGAAAGCCTCGGAAGGCGCGCTCAAGGGCATTCTCGCCTACAACAAAGCGCCCCTGGTTTCGATCGACTTCAACCACGACGCGCATTCGAGCGTGTTCGACGCGACGCTGACCAAGGTGAGCGAAGGTACGCTCGTTAAAGTCTGCAGTTGGTATGACAACGAATGGGGTTTCAGCAACCGAATGTTGGATGTCGCGAAGGTTTGGATGGCCGCTCTGTAGTGAAATGTGAAACGTGAAACGCGTCCCTCTCCCCGTTACCGGGGAGAGGTGGGATGAGGGGCTCACTTTTCACTCTTCACGTTTTACCCATCCCATCTACGAGTTTGTCCAAATGCCAATTCTGAAACTCACCTCCCTCGACCTCAAAGGCAAGCGGGTTTTCATCCGCGCGGACCTAAACGTGCCGCAAGACGACAACGGCGCGATTACCGACGACACGCGCATTCGCGCATCCGTCGCGGGTATCCAGCACGCGCTCAATGCGGGCGCGGCGGTGATGGTGACTTCGCATCTGGGCCGTCCGACCGAGGGCGAATTCAAACCTGAAGATTCGCTGGCACCGGTGGCGGTGCGGCTCGGCGAATTGCTCGGCAAAAAAGTCGCGCTGCAACAGAATTGGCTCGATGGCGTGCAAGTCGCGCCGGGCGAAGTCGTGCTGCTCGAAAACTGCCGCGTCAACAAGGGCGAAAAGAAGAACGACGAGACGCTCTCGAAAAAAATGGCTGCGTTGTGCGACGTCTACGCCAACGACGCCTTTGGCACCGCGCATCGCGCGGAAGCGACAACGCACGGCATCGCCAAGTTCGCGAAGATAGCGTGCGCCGGGCCGCTCATGGCAGCGGAGATCGAAGCACTGACGCGCGCGCTCGGCAATCCGAAGCGGCCGTTGATAGCGATCGTCGCGGGTTCGAAGGTGTCCACCAAGCTGACGATTCTCGCCGCGCTCGCCGAGAAGGTTGACTACTTGATTGTCGGCGGCGGCATCGCCAACACCTTCATGCTCGCGGCGGGAATGAAGATCGGCAAGTCGCTGGCCGAAGCCGATCTGACCGGTGAAGCGAAGAAGATTATCGACGCCATGAAGAAGCGCGGCGCCGATGTACCGCTGCCGGTCGATGTTGTTTGCGCCAAAGAGTTCTCCGAGAAAGCCGCCGCGACGACCAAGAAAGCCGCCGACGTCGCCGACGATGACATGATCCTCGACATCGGCCCGCAGACCGCAGCCATGCTCGCGGAGCAACTCAAGTCCGCCGGCACCATCGTCTGGAACGGCCCAGTGGGCGTGTTCGAGTTCGATCAGTTTGGCAACGGCACCAAAACGCTCGCGCGCGCCATCGCTGATTCCGAGGGATTTTCGCTCGCAGGCGGCGGCGATACCGTCGCGGCGATCAACAAATACAAGATCGCGGACAAGATCGACTACATCTCCACTGCCGGCGGCGCGTTCCTCGAATTCCTCGAAGGTAAGAAGCTGCCCGCGATCGCGATTCTGGAAGAGCGCGGCGCGTGAGCCGTAGTCGGGACTAGCACTGCGGGCGGCCCGCATCCTGGTTGCGTTGAGTACTAGTGCGGCCCGGTTTAGAACCAAGCGAGCATGGCGCCAAACTATGGCAGCGATTCTGGCCTTGTTCTCTCGCAATTAGTATAGGAACACTCGCGGTAATATCGCCTCTTTGCGCTTCACAGTCACGTCTGTGACCAGTCCCGACACCGCCGCCCCGCAACAACGCGCCGTTCTCCTAATGGTGTGGCTGAGCGCGTTCAGCACGCCGCTGCTGCTGTCGTCCGCAAACGTCGCGTTGCCGCACATCGCGAAAGCGCTGCACTTGACCGCTGTGGAATTGACCTGGGTGCCGCTTGCTTACCTGCTTGCAGCCGCCATGTTCGTGTTGCTGTGCGGGCGCGTAGCGGACAACATCGGACGCAAGCGCGTATTCTTGGCCGGAACGGCCGGGCTTGCGCTCAGCTCGCTATTCGCGGCCTGGGCGCCCAACGGAACAGTCCTGCTGGTTGCGCGCTTTGCACAGGGCATATTCACCGGCGCCGTGTACGCCACGCAGATGGCGATCGTCTCATCGGTGTTTCCGCCGGCCCGGCGCGGGCAAGCCATCGGGTTGACCATTTCCAGTATTTACTTCGGTCTCACGGCCGGGCCCGCGCTCGCCGGCTGGCTGTTAGAGGTGATCGGCTGGCGCGCATGCATGCTGGTTCAAGTGCCGTTCGCAATCGCCACGTTGGTGGTCGCGCAAGTGCGTGTGGATGGCGAGTGGAAGGCGGAAGAGCGTGCCGCACTCGATATGCTGGGTAACGCGATTTACTTTTTCGCGCTTGCTGCGCTGCTGATCGGTGCGTCCAATCTTCCCGGGCAGCGGGCGTGGGCCTTAGTGGCGCTCGGCGCTGCGGCAGCGGTTGCCTTCGTCATGGTCGAGCGCAAGGTGGCGCATCCTATTTTCGATTTGAACCTGTTCTTCACCAACCGCGTATTTGGCATGTCGTGCTTAGCCTCATTTCTTATGTACACGGCCACTTACGCGAACGTTGTGCTCGTTGCGCTGTATCTGCAGTATTTGCGCGGCATTCCTCCGGGAAAGGCGGGCCTCATCATGATCGCGCAGCCGCTGGCCATGGCGCTGTTCTCGCCGGTCGCCGGCAAACTTTCGGACCGCATGGAACCTCGCGTGTTGGCCTCGTTTGGCATGGCGCTTGTTGTCCTAGGATTGATCTTGCTCGCTGTGCTCACGCCTGCCAGCGCCACACTAACTCTGATCGGCGCGCTCGCCGTCACTGGCATCGGTTTCGGTCTTTTTTCCGCACCGAACACTAACGCCATCATGTCGAGCGTCGACAAGCGTTACTACGGCAGCGCTAACAGCAAGGTTGCGGTGATGCGCCTGCTTGGCCAAATGTGCAGCATGGGTGTGATCGCGATCGCGTTTGCCTTGATGCTCGGGCCTGTAGCGATCACGCCCGAGCGCTATCCCGCACTCGAGGCCGCGCTCCGCTTAAGCTATTGGATAGCGGTGGCGTTGTGCATTCCTGCGATCTTTCTATCGCTGGCACGCGGCAGCTTGCATGTGGCAAAGGCTATGCCGCGCTGAAGTCGACTGGCTGCGGTCAGGCGCCGACCTCAATCCCAAGCACGGCGCACGCTGCAGCGGCACAAGCGTCAACGTAACGCAGCGCCGGCCCGCGCAGCGTACCAGTGTGTATTAAGCGCGGGATGTTGAGCATGATTCCGGAGAAATGACTGTACGCGAGTTTCGATGGCATGGGCGGCATCTCACGTAGACGCTGCGCGCGACGCAGCAGGGAGAGAAACAGCTTGCCTTGCGCGTGTACGATGTCCGAGGATGCGAGCTCGGTCGGTGGCGGCAGCAACAACACATAGGCGAACGCGTCCGGGTGCCGGTCGTAGTAGGCGTATGTCAGTCTAATCCATTCCTTGATCAATTGCGGCAACGATAGCGCGGACTTGGCGAGTGCGCGCTTGTCGGCGAGCATTTCCTCCACCACACGCACATAGGCGCTCGCGAGGATCTCTTCCTTACTGCGGTAGTGGCGGTACAACGCCGCTTCGTTGACCGCCATAGCCGCTGAGATTGCGCGTACCGTTGCGTTGCGCGCTCCGTGTTGCACGACCAACTGCATCGCGTGGTCCGAAATGGCGCGGCGGGAGATTCTGGCGCGGCGTCCCATCTTATTAATATGTAAACGATGACTTATTTATTGTGCACCGTTTATTTATATAAGTCAATAGGTTATACATTTCGCTCTGAGAAGTTTTCATGCTTGCGTCAGGAATGCGAGCTAACTCCGGTCTTATTGCGTGGGTCGATCTTGCTTAATGCAGCTAGGTTCCCTAGATGCCGAGGTGAGTTCAATCCAATCGTTGAGCTGAGCAACCCAATCAACCGGAGATGAATCGCTATGAAATCTGTAAGACTCAATTGGCCAGCGCGCTTGTCGCGCGTATTTGGCAGCGCGCTCGCAATGATCGCCGCAAGCGTGGGCTTCAGCGCCGCGCACAACGCGAGCGCCGATACTGGCAGCGCAGGCGTGGTCTACACGCAAACCAACGCAGCGGCCGCGAACGAGATTGTTGTGCTGCGCCGTGCGGCGGATGGCAGTGTGGCGCTCGCCGGGCGCGTAGCCACCGGCGGTGTCGGCACCGGCGGCGGGCTAGGCAACCAGGGTGCGATCGCGCTTGCGCGTAACGGCCGCTGGCTGTTTGCCGTGAACGCGGGCAGCAACGACATTTCCGTGTTCGAGGCGCATGGCACGCAACTGCGGTTGGTGGATAGAACCGCTTCCGGGGGTGAGCGACCGGTGAGCCTGACGGTGCGCGATGGTGTGCTCTATGTCTTAAACGCCGGCGGCACCAACAACATCAGTGGTTTTCGCGTCGGCGAGTGGGGCAAACTTACGCCCATTACCGGTTCTAGCAAACCGTTGAGCGCTGGCGCGACGGCGCCGGCGCAGATCGAGTTCGATCGCAGCGGGGAACTGTTGGTTGTAACTGAAAAAGCGACCAACAAGATTTCGGTTTATCAAGTCGAAGGCGAGGTGGCGCAGGGCCCGTTTGTGCGCGACTCGGTCGGCATGACGCCGTTCGGCTTCGCCTTCGACCGGCGCGGTAATCTGATTGTCTCTGAAGCGTTCGGCGGTGCACCTAACGCTAGCGCGCTGTCGTCCTACGACGTCAATACCAACGACGCCAGCTTACGCACCATCAGCGCCTCGGTCGGCACCAATCAAACCGCTGCCTGCTGGGTGGTCGTTACCAAGGATGGCCGCTATGCGTACACGACCAACACCGGGAGTGGTTCGATCTCCGGTTATCGCGTTACACGTGCCGGCATGCTGAGCCTGCTCGATGCAGACGGACGTACAGCGGTAACCGGCGCCGGCAGCGGGCCGACCGACGCGGCGCTGAGCCGCAGCGGCCGCTTCTTGTATGTGCTGAACGCGGCCAACGGCACCATCAGCGGATTCAGGGTCGGCGCGGACGGCAGCTTGGGGGAAGTGAACAGCGTAGGCGGACTCGCCGCCGGCGCGACGGGCTTGGTTGCACGCTAGTCAACCATTAATCAACGCAAACATCAAGGACGAAACCATGAAATCACTCAAGACTATTCTTGCTGCCTGTCTAATTGCTGCCGCCTCGGCCAGCTTCGCCGCCAAAGGCGAATTTGGCGACCTCTGCGTGACCGGATTAGCGATGGGCGAGAAAGTGCCCACCGACTGCTCCATGAACATGGAGCTGGGCGGAAAGATCTACTGCCTGAGTGGCGACAAAGCCAAAGAGATGTTCATGAAGGATACCGACGCAATGCGCATGAAGGCGGAGATGAACTTCAAGGAGATGATGAAGAAGTAAGCCGTTAGCTGCGGCGCCGCGGTAGCAAGGCGCCGCAGCTTTGATACGCATCGTTTCGACTCGCGATCAATACTTCTTACCAAGCAACCGACTCCCGTCTAGCGCCGTCCGTGCCGATTGTTCTCCGACCGCGATCGCACGCTGGATCTGCACCAAGGTGAACGGCGCGTAGTAGCCAATATCCGGGTGAATCAGCAAATCGATATGTGCATGCTCGCGTGCGGCGTTCGTGCGGCGTTCGCGGTCACGCGTTCTCCAGCTCTCCGGCGCATCGGCTGGTTCGGTCGCTTCGTAGGCGGTAACGTCGACGGCGATCACGCGCTGAGCGCCTAGTACCCGAGCGATGCCTGCCGGCAGCGGCGAGACAGTGTCGGCGTCCAAGTAGCGTTCGGCGCCGATCCTTACGGGCGCAAAGGTGCGCGCGATCGCGCTCGATGCCTGTACCGCGAGACCGACTTCGCCGTCGAGAAAGTTCACCACGGCTTGATCGCGCTCGCGTAGCGCGACCACCGCGAGTTTGACAGGCAGCCGCTCGAATAACGGTTGGCCGACTCGCTCTTGTACGCGTGCGTTGACGATACCCCGCAGCGGATCGAGCTTTGGCTTGAACGGCGGTATCCAGGACATCGCGGCGAAATCGCGCATCGAAGTCTTGGCTGCTAACGCCTCGATTTCGCGCCCGGACATGCCCGCGGCGTACAGGGCGCCGATCAAGCTGCCGACGCTGGTGCCGACGATGAGATCGGGCTTCACGCCAGCATCGTCCAGCGCCTTCAACACGCCGATGTGCGCGAAGCCGCGCGGTCCGCCGTTGCCGAGCACAAGCGCGAGTTTGGGCGCGGGCGCCAGCGGGCGCAATTGTGCTGTTGTAATTGGGTGGAGCGCGTTCCGCGCCTTATCGCCAAGTCCGGAACAAGAAACCAAGGCAATTGCGCTCCCCAGCAATACGCCGGTCAAAGCGATCCAAAGTTTGCGCATAGCACTTCTGACCACCGCACGCGGCATGGGTTCAGTTGAGGCTGCTATGGTACCCGCTTCTGTCGGCTCAGCGCCCTTGCGCCGATATGAAGACGCGCTGGCTGGAGGATGGATGCCGGCGCCGCAGCCGCGCGCGGCTGGTGCGGCGCTTTCTAGCCCAGATGACGACGCCGGTGATACAGAAAGCGGCGACGGCGAGTCCGAACAAACACACGAAGATGCGATAGGGCAGGCCGAAGATGTTGCCCATGTGCAAGGCATACAACCAGTTGGTGAGCGTGTTGCCGCCGTGCTGCCCGGTAGGAAGGGAGAACAAGCGCAACTCGCCGGTGTCGGCGTCGAATAGCACATCCGTGCGCCCGCGCCGGTCTTGCACGTCTCGGTCGCTGCGCACCCGATAGGCGTAAACGCCGCGGTCGCGGTACAAGCGCAAGTACACGGGTTCTTCGATGGTGAAGCCGTGCCGGCGAGCTTGATCGCGCATGAGACGAGAGCCGATCTGCCCAGCTTCAACCCAGCCGATGCGCGGCTGCGCCATCGGCTTGTCGAGCAGCGGCACATCCGTCCACAAAGCGTGATACTCGAAAAAAGCACGCGTAACTTTCGCGTACACGCTGTCCCATAGATTCATGTAAACCGAGGACCAAGCGAAGATCAACAGCATCGCCCATAGCCAGAGGCCACCGGCCCGGTGCAAATCGAAGTTGATGCGCGTGCCGCCCGCATGCCACTTGACTGACCATGCTGTTGACCAGCGCCGCCACCAACCACGCCGGGACGCTTGAATTGAGTGATCGCGTCGCTTGCGCCAAGCGGGAAAAGTAAGGTAAGCGCCCACGAAGCAGTCCAAGGTCCAAAGCACGCCAATGATGCCGAGCACCAACAAGCCGGTGTCGTGCAGCGCCAAGGTGTAATGCAGCTTGTAGATGAATGCCATCAGGTTGGCACTGCCAGCGGTGAAAGCGCCCATCTCGCGCCGCGCCAGTTCCGCGCCGGAGTAGGGATCGAGAAAAACTTGATTGAAGTCCAGCGTGTAGCGTTTGCCCGTGGCCGCATCGATGCCTGGTTCCACCAGTGCGTAGGTCGCGTCGCCGACGCCGGCAAGATAGACGCCTTTCACGCGCGCCTGCGGCACGCGCTGCTCAACTAACGCGCCCAGGGTGCCCATATCGAACCGCGCAGACGCGCGCGGTTCGGCAAAGAGCCGGGGATTGAGTGCGCGCTCGAGCTCCGGGTAGAAGGCGAGCAGACTGCCGCTGAGCGCCGCGATGACGAGCGGCAGCGCCATCAGCAACCCGGCCCAACGGTGCAGCAGCAGCCAGAAACGGCGTCCTGGCCGCATCACAAACCTAGAAAGTCGCGCTTACCGAGGCGTAGTACGCACGCCGGTCTCCAGGTGAGTGCAAGCTTTGCGCGCCGTCGTGCCAAACGTACTCCCAATAGCGATCGGTCAAGTTCTTGACCTGAAAATCCAGATTGATGGCCTTGGTGATTTGATACGAAAGCCCGGCATTGAGCAAGTAGTGGCCGCCGAACTTGCCGGTCGAGTTGGTGCGCTCGAGGAAATAGTCGCCATGGCCGTTCGCGCTGAGCGAGAAGCGCAATTTCGCATTCGCCTGGTAGTCGACTCCGCCGGTGAAAATGTAATGCGGCACATGGTCGATTTCTTTGCCCTTCGTGGCGGGCGAAGAGGGATCGGGCGTCACGATGGTCGACTTCTGCTGTGCGTACGCCAGCCAGACGTTCCACTTGTCGCCTGGGCGCAAGTCGATCTGGAAATCGACGCCGCGCCGCTTGGTCTCGCCGATATTGTCGGACTCGTTTGAAGGGTCGTTCAGCCGGCGCCGCTCTTCGCCGGATGCTTCTTGCTGCCAGTACGCGACGCGTGCCTCGATCCACTGGACGGGATTCAGCTTCACGCCAAGCTCCCAGCCGTCGTTGATCGAGGGATCGAGGTCGGTGACGCGCGGGGGGATCAAGTAGGTCGATGCGCCGACGCCGACTTGGAACGTGCGACCCCAGTTGGCGTAGAGACTATACGCATCGGTCGGGGAAAATACGGCGCTGATCTTGGGCTGCTTGATGAGCCCGTAGTCGTTGGCGTCGAACGTCGTGCCCGCCAGTTTGTTGGTGAATTCACCGTCGACTTTATCGACGCGAAATGCCGGCACGAACTTCAATTTCTCGGTCGGCTTGATCACCGCTTGCACGTAGGCACCGTAAATATCTAATTCGAAGTCCTGATCGCGCGTTTGGCTTTGCCGCGCTCGCTCGATAGTCAGATAACGCAAACTCTTGTTGTCTTGATGCTGAAAATCCAGCCCGCCTTCAATCGACAAACTCTCCCTTGCCCGGTAGGTAAGCGTGGTCAGTGCGCCGAAATGACGCTCCTCGGTGACGCGCTCTTGCTGAGACACACCGGCGGAAAACTTGATGAAGCGCGTGTCGTCGAATTGATTCGCGTAAGCCTTGGTGCTCCATGCCAACGCATCGCTCGGCTGAGTATCGAGATGCAAGCTGAATTGGCTGATCTCGCGCTCGCCGCCGTCCGTTGCCGAGAATGCGCGGGACTGCTCAGGGTCTTCGCGTGACTGAGCAAAGGTAAGATAGCCCGGCTCTTGCGCATCGTTTTGATGATGGCGCGCGATGAGACCTACCCGCGAGCTGCTGCCCCAGTTGTAAAACCACTTACCGGCCAGGGAGAATTTTTCCAGCTTGGAGTGATCTCGGTAGCCGTCGCTTTGGCGATAAGCGACGAAATAGTCTTGTGTCACGCTGCCGAGTTTGATGCCTTTGGCGAGTTGCACATCGGCGGAGTTGTAGCTGCCGAAACTAGCGCGCGCGGCGGAGTGATCGCCGCCGATGTAGGTGTTGATGTTGACGTTGCCGGCTATGTTGTACAGCCCGTAGCGCGGATCATTGGTTCCGCGCACGACCTCGACGTAGCGTATATCCAATGGGAAAATCAAGTCGATGTACGGCATGTTGCCGTCGTTACTATTGCTCGGAATACCGTCAATCAAGAACTTGACGGCATTGATCTCGCCCTCGCCGTTGAACCCACGGAAGGACAATTTGCCCGAGGTCGTGCCTTGATTGAAGTCGGTGAGCTGCACGCCGGGGGCGTAGCGGAACAACTCCCAGCCGGTATCGACGTTTTG
>CAZAWU010000044.1:0-23024 GCA_964488915.1 uncultured Burkholderiales bacterium | reverse complement strand
GCCTTCGATTGATCGATCGCATACGGATACGGCGGCTGTTTCACTTCGCGCAGCCACGCCTCCATGCGGCCAATCGAGGCGAGATCGATGGTGGGCGGCGTTGCGCCGGTGGCAAAAGCGGCGTTCTTGTTGCGCTCGACCACGTTGCCGTTGTTGCCGTCCCAATGCAAGTGCATGCCGCTCTTCTTGCGTTGATTCCATACCGAAGGGAAGTCCACCGGCGCTTGCACTTCATTCGCCGCCAATTGATGGAACTGATAGTTGAAATAGGCGGCCTTGCCCGGATTGAACGTGTCGACACGGCCTGGACCCCACAGGGGTTGCGTTTGCGCCCATTCAAAGCGCTGGCGCAGCGACAGCAGGCGCTCGCGCATCATCCAGATCGCCAGCGGATAAACCGCGTAGCGGTCAACCAAACTCAGTCGCTCGTTCTTCTTTGCCATCTGCCGCTCGATCTCCGGAACGATGAATTCCGCGCTGAACTTCCGATCGGCACTGCAGTTGAAGAAGAAAGTCTGAAAGCCGAGCATGTCCAGCGTGTTCGCCGGCATGCCGGTATAGATTTTCGCGGCGCTCTGCGGCGTATCGCGCACGGTGCTGGTGTGGCAGGCAGCGCAGTTCATGAAAACGCGGTCAATGCCGAGATGCCGGCGCTTAGAAACACCGATGGGCAAATCCTTGTTCGGTTCATAGATCATGCCGAACGCTTCGTATGGTGTGGCTTCTGGGGCCGGCCGGCCCGTGGGCAAATGCTCGCGGCATACTTGCGGCAGCGCCTGCCATATACGTAGTGGAAAACCCACCGTGCGCTCGCCCCCGGTGGAGCCGTACTTGAAATGCTCCTCAGGATTCGCGTACTCGGCCGCCCGATCAGGCAGAAAGCGCGCCAGTGCGTAGACCCCGGCGACGATTGGGATCAGCAGCGCCAACAGCAGCAAGAACACGCGACGGCGCCACTTCGTCATAGCACGCAGACGTTGTGGTTCAGGTGCTGCAGCAGGAATCGGATCCGGCGGCGGGTTGGTCATTGTTGTGCTCCCTGAGTATTTCGCGGCGGCAAACAGCTGCGCAGCGTCTCGTACGGCTGCGCGAGCAGCGTGCGAGCATCGAAATCTTGGATGGCGC
Organism: uncultured Burkholderiales bacterium; assembly: GCA_964488915.1. GTDB lineage: Bacteria > Pseudomonadota > Gammaproteobacteria > Burkholderiales > JALYOK01 > CADEHE01. The sequence goes on along the minus strand of CAZAWU010000044.1, from coordinate 21,899 downwards.
GCGCGGCGTAGCGCTGCATCGCAGTAAACTCGGCGCTGCGCGGCCACGCATCGGGGTGTGAGTGCATGTTCCGCAATACGATCTGCGGTGGCATCGGCGTCTTCTCGCGTGCTTGCGGCGCTTGCTGCCACATCGCGAGGCGATAGTAAATGCGCTGCGCGCAGTGCTGCACACCTTGCGCAGGCGAGGCAGCAGCCGGAAGCAGGAAGTTGGGCGGCGTGCGCTCGTTGCTTTGATGGCACGCAGCGCAATAGCGTAAGAACGGCGCGAGTGCGTCATCGGTAACGATCGGTGGCGCAAGCACCGTGTCCGTGCGCGCGGCGGGAAGCTTCAATGTTTCGGAACAACACACCTCCGGCTGCCGCACACCGAGCGTGCGCCAAAGCGCGCTCATCACAGCAGCGCGGCGGTAGGGCAGATCGGCGAAAGAAGTGTCTTTCGTATCGACCGCGAGGCGCGCAACGGCGGCGCGCAACGCAGAAAAATCATCCATCACTTCGATCGTCGCATTTCCGCTTTCAGCACCCAGTCCGCGCAAGCCAAAGCGCGCGAGCGAGTGCCCTTGCACGGTGCGTGCCGGGAAGCCGTTGCGTGACAGCGACGCGTTAAAACTATGCATGCCATTCGTGTTTAGCTTGCTCAACTCAAGCCGCGCTAGGCGCCCACCGCCGGGCAAACTCAGTTGTTCGATGCTGCCGGACCACGCTCCGCGCGCATCGCGCTGTACGCTGCCGCGCAGCTTCGATCCTTCGCCCGTGCACTCGAATGCGATGCGGCGCGCTTGCCGTGCGATGTTGCAGCGCTGCGGGTAAGCGTGCATCGGCGGCTTCACGCGCTGGCGCGCCAAAGCCCGATTGAGCGCCGCGATATCGGCACGCGAAAACGTGGCGGCGATGCCGGCGACGAGCTGCCGCTGCGCTTCCGCTTGCTGCCACACGGCGCTGCGCGCGCGCGGCTGCAGCGGATCGAACTTGGCCGCGACATGCCCAAGCTCTGCGGACTGTTCGGTTTGCAGCGGGTCGCGGTTCGGCACGCCGGATTCAGGCAGCGCGAGGCCGTGCGGCCAGCGCTGCGAGAATCGCGCGGCGAACGGTTGGTGAAACGACTCGCGCCATTCGCCGCTCGCCGTGTCGTAACCGAGTTCACCGTTCAGCGCGTACTGCAACGCGGCGGTGAAACCAGCGGCACGGCAGCGCCGCGCAGGCAAATCATTGCCGCCGCACCCGTGCCGCCACAACAATTGCTGTGCGGCGAACAAGTTGGCACGGTTGACCGCATTGTCGATCGCCTGCGGGATGTCGACACCACGCTCGACTTTCACGCCGTAGAACTGCCGCCCTACCGATAACAGTGCGCGAGCGATGGCGGGATTGGCGTTGGTTTCGTCCCACACTTGCCGCGAAAAAATCGGCGCATGGTTCTGGTGGCATGCCACGCACACGGTTCGGTTGGCATAGAATACGCGGGGCAATCCGCCGGCGCGATAGTCTTGCACGACTTGGAACTCGAACCGCCCTCCTGCTTCGTTGTAGCTAATGATCTCCACCACGCCTGCGCTCTCGTGATAACCGAGATAGAGCCGATCCTTGGCCAGCGGCGCGCCGGCATTGTCCACGTGATCGTCAACGATTGCGAACACGGCGCGCGGATACTTGTAGAAATCTTGACTGATGGGCTTGGCGGCGTCGCGCACGGTGCCACGCTGCAAGGAGCGTCCGAGCGGAATCAGCACACCGCGGTAGCAGTCTTGGTAAGCGCCACGCGGCGCATGGACGCAGCCGGCACCGCGCGCAAGCCGCTCCAGCAGCGCTGTAAACGGAAAGGGCAAGTCATAGCCGCCGCGGCCATCCGCGCTCAAATGATCGAACAAGGATCGACCACTCGGCGGCAAATTAGTGTCCGCATCGGCTGGGTTGACCGCCCAGCTTGCGTACTCACTCGATGCAGCGTGCGATAGGTTCATCGCCGCTGCGAGGCAGCACGCGAACGCGGCGCAGCAGGCACGTCGCATGGCGGAAGCACGCGAGACACACACTCACTGCGCCGCGGTAAGCGTCTTGCGCGGTTGCGTACCGGCCCAGCAATCTTCATTCACTTGCCCCGTTTGGGTGAACGCCGCGCCGTCGCGTTCCGCAATTTCCTTGTTGTACAGCGTAAAATTGAGCAAGAAGACCTTGTCGATATACGCGCGTCCGAGATAGAAACCCGGGCGCACCATGCGGATCTCGTCGCGTACGCGGATGCCGCGGCGGCCGGCGAGGAAATCGGGGCGCTCTTGGTAGCCTTCGATTTCGTCGGTGAAGAAGTAGTCAATGATGATCGACTCGCGCCGCGCATCGAGCAGGCTTTGGCCACAATAAAGTTTGGCGGGGAACAACAGCCAAGTTTGCTTGCCGTTGACTTCCATTTTCTTCGGCTCGCCTTCGACGGCGCCGAGTTCTTTGAGGATGCTCAAGTCTTCGATGCGATTGCGCAGGACCCGGCTATCGCGGTAGAACACTTTGCCCTTCCACATGAATTCGGCGATGCGCTCCACTTTCATGCCCTTTAGATTGGCGACGAAACCGGAAAAGCCGCCGACTATCTCCGCGACTCGGCGTTTGCCGCTCGTGCCTTTGGGAAAGAGTGCCGTGCCGTCGAACGCGCCATCGGGAATCGGCCCCGCCGTCAGACGCGCGTAGATTTGATCGATCTGCTCTTGATCGAGCGCTTCCAGGTTCTCCGGCGTGATCTTGTTCAGATCGATCGCGGAGAGTGGATGCTTGTACTCGAGCTGCGCAAAATCCATTTTGCTCGCGTAGTCTTTGCTGTAGGGGCCAAAACCGATCGCGGGAGGATCGGGCGTGCGATTGCAGCCGAAGACAGCAAGCAGCATCAGAGAAGCGGCCGCAAGCGTCACGGCAAACTTCCGACGCGCACCACCATCCAAACTTTCCCCCGTCGAGGGGGAAGGGGAATGTTCCCTCCCCCTCGACGGGGGAAGGTTAGGGTGGGAGTGAGCGCTGTTTAGAGGATCGCGTTCTCGGTGCGTGCAAATGCTCATTTTGCTCTCCTCACAGCGTCGCCAGAAACGCGGTCAGTGCTTTCTTGTCCGCATCCGGTAAGTCCTCACCGAACGGATGTCCGCCGTTCTCGATTTCTTCCATGCAGGTTTCGTAATTCTTCTGGATGAACTCGCGCTTGTCTTTGAACACATCGACGAACTTGCTCGGATTTGCGAGCAAGGCATCGGCGATAGCGGTCAATTCGCCCGCCATATCTTTCTTGCCCGCGGCTTCGAGCCGGTCGGGATGGCGCTTGGCGAGGAACAAGTCGCCGACGAACTGTTTGTGCAGCAGGCCGTTCAGAAAGCCGGCGTGCGCGCCTTTCGGGATCACGATCTGGCTCGGCATGCCGAACATCGGCTTTTCCTCCTTGCCGTCCCAATAGCGCAAGCCGATATCGACGATGATGTCGTGGTCGGTAAAAGTCTTCGCCGGTTTGCGCTGTTTGGGACTAAGCAGCTCCTGCATCGAGCGCTTGTACAACTCAAAACGGCCTTCGATGCTCGGGTCGTAGCGCATGCAGCCGGGCTGTTCGGCGAGCAACTGACCGTTATCATCAACGTAGCGCGCGCGGAAGAAGTCATTCTCTTTGTTGCTGGGTTTGCCGCAAATCTCCGGGCCGATGGCGTTGTTGTGCATGAACGGTGCGTGCGCCCACACGTTCACCAGCGAAATATTGCGGTAGTAGCCGCGCCCGCCCCCCTTGAACTGGTCCGCCTCGGGCACGTTCGGGTCCATGGCGCGCTGGCGCAGCGTTTCCGAACCGTACTCGTGGTACAGATGCCCGGCCATGTGATTGGAATGCAGCGCGCGACAGCGGAAGGTTTTTACCTCCGACGCCAGAGTGGATTGATCGTTGCCGAGAAAATCCTTGCGGATCATGCGCGGATGTGAGGCGTCGACCGCGTGGAAGTCCCTATTCTTGAAGGCGCCGCCTTCGCTTTCGGGAATACTCGAGTGACAGCGCGCGCAGTTCTCCGCGAACACCACGCGCCCGCGTTCGACGGCGTTTTCGCCGAACTCCGTTTCAAGCTCCTGCGCGAACTCGTCCGGCGTCTTGCTTTTTGCAGCCGCCAAATCCGTTGCGTCGCCCTCCGCCGAGAGGAAAAAGGCGAGGATGTCGGGCAGCCGATCTTCGATGGCACGGAAGTTCGGGCAGTCGCGCCGGCATTGACCGATATTGAACGGCGTTTGTCCGAAACCGCGCTGCTCCGGATCGACTTGGCGCAAGTCGGACAAGTGATTCACCCAACATTGCTCCGAACACGAGCCGATATTGAAGTACACGCGCTGGATCGCCTCTAGCCCGCCGATGCTATCTTCGCCGCCTTTCAAGATGTGATGCACGCCGGGCTGGCCGAGCGTGGTGTCGTCGTCGCGCTGACTCTTGAGCCAGCACTTGCCGTCGCGGCCTGGCTCGCACCAGCACGTGTCTTCGCTGGCGTCCTTGGCGCACGCTTCAGCCTTGCGCCACTTGGTGATCACTTCGCCTTTGAATAGCGGACGCTGCGCGAGGTTGATAATGGCGTTGATGGTGCCGGGATTGTTGATCTGATCGTGCGAGATCGCGGAAGTATCGGTCACACCAGGACGCGGGTGTGCAAACATCTGCCATTCGAGGCTGGTACGCGCCATGCCCGAGCCGAGCAATTCCGACATGCGTGTATATTGGTTGCCAACCAAGCCTTTGATGTTTTCCCATTTCGGATGTGCGGGATCAGCGGGCGGGTTGAGCGGATCGAAGGCAATATGACAGGAGCCGCATGCTGTGCCGATCAAAAACGGCGGCTCGACCGAAGCGTCTGCCATTTTGCTCACACGCGCGTCGGACGGGATTCCCGTGCCGCTCATGTCGCGGCTAAAGCCACTCCATGCGGCTAAGTTGCCGTCGTTCACCTTCTTCCATTGATCGAGCTTGAAGCGCGGATTAGGAAACTTGCGAATGCCAAGCGCGCCAGTGGAGGTGCCGAATTTGAGATCACAGGCAGAATGACGCTGGTCGAGCTTGCCGCCTTTGCTATGCACATCGCTCGCATCCAGCGGCGCGTCTTTTAAGCCGCAGGCGGGATCGACGTAACCTTGTTTGCCGACGTACTTGAGCAGCACATCGTCGCCCGGACACCAATCGAAACCGTAGGTCTCCTCGAGCGATTTCGCCGGACAGTCCGGATCGCCCGGTTTGCAGCAGGCGGGATCGTTAATGATGCCCCAGGCATAGAAGCGGTCGTCGCGCTGATCCGCGCGCAGCACGCGGAACCAATCCACCAGCACGCCGATGCGCTGCTGGAAGGTGTAAGTGTGAAAACGGTCGTTGCCGGCCGTGGCCTTGTACCAAATCAGGCGGCCGACGCACTCCGCTCGATTCAAGCCTTGGCGCCCGCAGGCGTCAAAGTACGGGGCGTCTTGATCGACGATCGATTTTTCCGGCTCAGGTGGCGCGGCTGGTTTTGCTTCGGCTGGAGCCTGCGCATCGGCGCCGGCAGCGTTGGCCACGCGCAAAGGCTCAAGCTGGGCGGCGTCCTGTGGCTGCCGCAACGCTAGCCAGGCGGCGAACAATGCCAAGGGCACAGCAACGAACAACATTCGTCTCATGCCGTTTCTCCTCTCGTTTCAGCGGCCCGCGGCGCAAGCATCAATAGCCGCATCTTCTTTCTAGGCTCGCGCCAGCGCCGTCGGATCGGCCGAAGGTAATAGGCCGAAAGTCTTGCGAGCCCATCGCATGTGCGAGCGTGCGCGTTGGCGCGACATGTAACTGTATGGCTTTAACAGCCGAGGAGCAAGCAAATGGGCAACGGCCCATTCAATGACAAGGGAGGCGTTGCATACATTGCAACAAACTCAGTGATTCCCTTATACCATCCCTAGGATATCCTGTAATATGACGAATACTCTCATTTACTTAGATAATATGTCAGGAGTATCTTCTGGATGGCGGTAAACTAGCAAAGCTTGCACAATGTTCGATCGCCCCGTTGGCGCCTCGTCAATCAATCGCAGGTTGGACCGGTGACGCAGCGGCTATACCAGGCCTTGACGGACATTCAGTACGGGTGCAGCACGGATGCTTGCGGTTGGACGCGCCAACTCAGCTAGTGGTTACTGAAGCATGTACAACTTGAACCGCGCACGTTTCTTTGCCGACTTCACTGCACGCACCGGCCTCACGCTCAGCCTTTCGCGCCGCAATGGCTTGGACTGGTTGCTGACCGGCCTGGAGCGCGACCCGAATCTCCGGCTGCTGCGCGAAGCAGCCTACGTGCTCGCCACCATCCGCTGGGAGACGATGCATACGTTCCAGCCGATCCGCGAAAGGCGCTTCAACCGCGAGCGGTTTCCACGCGAAGCCGCGCGCCAAGACCGCTACTGGAACACCGGCTACTACGGCCGCGGCTACGTGCAGATCACCTGGGAGGACAACTATCGCAAGGCAGGCGTGGGTCTAGCGGGCAGCCGCTTTCGCATCGACGGCGTCAACATTGTCGTTGGCGCCGAAACGTTCGTAGACCACCCCGGCTGGGTGCTTGATCCGGCTGTTTCCTACGCCATCGCTGCAGCAGGTATGCACCACGGCTGGTTCACCGGTAAAAAACTGAGCAACTACATCGCCAACAACCCGCCGCGTACCGACTACGTTAACGCGCGCCGGATCATCAACGGGCTTGACCGCGCGCAGGATATCGCGCAGTACGCGATGCAGTTCGAGCTGTTGCTGCGGGCAGCGTATCGGCCGTTGCGTTAGCCGCAACTCGGACGATTAACAACGAAGCACTAAACTAGCTGGCTCGCACTCGCGTTGGGTCTACGCCGATTGGTGTAGCTGAAACGTGGGATAGCCCCTCTGCATTCGAGGGATATCGAAGCCCGGGGGTGACACCTACAGTGAGCCTGCTTACTGCGATATCGATCGCGCGAGCGTGGCGAGACGCAGAGCACCTTCTCCATCTCTCAACCCCAGGAGTTTCTTATGCAACGCATTACCAGTAACTTTCGAACTGCAGCGTCGGCACCCGATCAAGCAATTGTGGCTCACGTCTTGAGTGCGGCAGAACTCAATCAAGTAGGCGGTGGCTACTACGATCCGATCAAGGGCATTCTGATTCTAGAAACTATTGAGGATTGGATGATCCTAAAGGAGATCATCGAGGGAGTGCCTAAGATCAATGTGGGCGACCTCATCAAAGGCCGCTGACCGGCTCAGCCGGTCGAACGATCGGGGGGCAAGAAGGGCCGACGGTATTTTCAGCTACGGCGCGAGTCATGGGATATCGACATCGGCCCCTTTCAATTCAGACACGTTCACCGGGGCTACAATAGCAAACGGGTGCCAAGGCGAAACTCGGATGCCGTACAAGTAGCCGTCCCGTTAGTCTCGTTCCAGTCGGTTCTTAGCTGTCGAGTGCGATTCGCTTTATTCCATCAACATTCGGACAACTGTCGACGCCAGTCGCAAGAGAGACATGGTTTGTCCGGATCCATGTTAAGCAGTTTCTTGAAAGTCACTTGGTTCGCCCTCGCAGCGGCACTCGCCGCACCGGCACGCGCCGAGCCGGTCGAGCCCGTCTGGTCGCTGGTACAGAAGGAACGCCCAGCACTCATCGAAACGCTGCGCGAGCTGGTCAATATCGAATCCGGCAGCCGCGACAAGGAAGGTCTCGATCGGATCGCCGGATTGATCGGTAAGCGTATCAGCGCGCTCGGCGCACGCGTCGAAGTCTATGAACCGCCCGCGGGCGAGATCTACCGCCTGTTCGACACCCCCGATGTGGTAGGCAACGTCGTCATCGGCCGCTTCGAAGGGACTGGCGCGCGCAGGATCATGCTGCTTGCGCATATGGATACGGTCTACCCGCGCGGCACGTTGGTCAAACGTCCCTTCCGCATCGAAGCGGATCGCGCCTACGGTCCGGGAATCGCGGACGACAAGGGCGGCATCGCGGTGATCCTGCACGCCTTGTCTGTGCTGCGTACGCTGAATTTCCGTGACTTTGCAAAGCTCACCGTAGTGATTAACGGCGACGAGGAAATCAGCTCACCGGCGTCGCGTGCGCTCATCGAGCGCCTCGGCGCTGAGCACGATGTCGTACTGTCGTGCGAACCACCGCTCAACAATAACGATCAGATCGCGCTGGCAACAAGCGGCATCGGTCTGGCCACACTCACGGTGAGAGGCAGAGCGGCGCACGCGGGCGTGAATCCGGAGTATGGCCGCAACGCCATCATCGAACTCGCGCACCGCCTGCTGCAGACGAACGACCTCTCTGATCCCGAGCGGCGCATCAAGTTCAACTGGACGCTTGCCAACGGCGGACAAGTTCGCAACATGATTCCGTACCTGTCGAGCGCTTCGGCCGACGTGCGCGTCAACCGGCTTACCGATCTTGACCTCATCGAGCAGCGTTTTCGCGACCGCATCGCCGCGCAAACGCCGCTCGTTGCCGGCACCACGGTCGAAGTAGATTTCGAGAAGCGCCGCGCACCGCTGGAAGCCACCGTCGCCTCGCGCGCGCTCGCCAGTACCGCGCAGGCGATCTACGCCGAGATCGGGCGCACGCTAGAGGTGGACGACAGCGGAGCAGGAGGCGGCACCGACGCGGCCTTTGCCGCCATTTCAGGCAAGCCGGCGGTCGCGGAAAGCTTCGGCCTGATTGGCTTCGGTTTTCATTCCGCGGAGGAGGAGTACGTCGAGCTGGATTCGATCGAGCGGCGGCTGTATCTGCTTACGCGGCTCGTAGTCGAGGCGTCGAAGGCACAACGCTAGCGCGACTGAACAGACCGAATACGAGACCCGAGAGTGGCGCTCCGATCAAACCCCGACTACTCGTAAAGTACAAAACACCGTGTCTCGATACTCCACCGATCAGGCGCATCCGGTGGTGTCGCCGGATCTTCGAACGCCGTATGAAAACTGAAGGTGCATGGCGCCTGCGGATCGCTGGCGTCCGCATTGGCGCCTTGTGAACGCGCCATGGGGCCGGCAGAGTCCCACTGTTTGATCAGCAACGCTTCGTCGCGCGTGATCTGCGGGTAGTAGTACCAACGATGCCCAGAAGAATGTTTGGCGAAATAGTTCTCGCCGATACGCTCTTGGTACTGAATTTCGAATACCACCAGATCTTTCGGGCGCACGGTTTGCGCGTCGCACAGCGCCATCGGGTTGGTATATACCGGCTCTGGGGCAATGTTGCGCCAGACATTGATGATGGCGAAGCGCCCTTTATCGGCCAGCACGCTCGCAGCCTCCTCGGCGCGGATAAGCGCTTGCCCTTCCTGCAGAATGCCGCGTAACGTGTCGTTGGTCTTCGGCGGTTTGGTCAAATCACGCAAGCGCTGCGGCGCGCTGGTCAAAGTGTAGTCGCCGTGCACGATGAGCGCGGGACCTTGAACTTGCTGTCCGCCGGCGATGCGTTTCTTGCTTTGTTTGCCCACAGCGGATCTGACGTTATGGTCAAACGCGAACACCCGCCCGCCGGTGAACGCCCGCACGACCTCGACGCATTGTGGGTAGTACTGTTTCACTACTTGCGCGTGATTAAGGAAGTCGATGCCTTCTATAGAATGAGGCCGCGTGAGCAATTCGTAGCCGTTCTGCGCGAGCGTTTGGCGCGCGCCGCCCTGCAGCAAGCGGGCGTTGTGAATGGGCATCTGCTGTTTATCGCGGTTAATGCCTTGCCACCCGGAGTCGCTGCCATCCGGATCACGCCGGGTAAAGACTTTGCCGTTGCGGTAGAGGGACGATTGCGTTTGCGCGTCTAGATAGTCCAGGTATCCAGTAGTTCCTGACTGGTTTGCAGTCTGAGCGGCACTGTTCATCGCCTAACCTTTCAGAAAGTTCCGCAGCAAGTCATGTCCGTGCTCGGTCAAGATCGACTCCGGATGAAACTGCACGCCTTCTAAGCGCTGCGTCTTGTGGCGCACGCCCATGATCTCGCCATCGTCGGTCCAGGCCGTTACTTCCAGGCAATCCGGCAAACCCTCGCGCTGCACCGCCAGCGAGTGGTAGCGAGTCGCGCGCAACGGCTCGGGCATACCGCGAAACATGCCGGTGCCGGTATGGTGAATTTCCGAAACCTTGCCGTGCATCAGCGTCTTGGCGTGTACAACTCTACCGCCCAGCGCGTGGCCGATGCTTTGGTGACCCAAACATACGCCCAGGATCGGGAAGCGCCCGGCAAAGTGCTGGATGAGTGGCACTGATACGCCGGCCTCCTTCGGCGTGCATGGGCCGGGCGAAATGACAATCGCGGACGGATCCAGGCGCTCGATCTCGTCGAGCGCAATCTCGTCGTTGCGAAACACCCTTACGTCCTCGCCCAGTTCGCCGAAGTACTGCACCAGGTTGTAAGTGAAAGAGTCGTAGTTATCGATCATTAGCAGCATAAATCACAGTCCAATCTGAATTGCCTCTCGGCGCCAAAGAATCTGATCGGGAGCGAACCGATTTCACACCGGTATTCTACAGGGGTCACAATTTCGCAGGGGCCGCAGATGCGCCCGCTACCACGTGCCTCGACGGTCACGGGGTATCGTGCAATACTTGCGATTAGCCATGCATCAACCTCTCTCCAAGATCGGCGTCGGTTTCGTCGGCGCACGCTTCGCTGCCGACCTGCATGCGCACGCGCTGGCGCCGTTGCGTGGACATCAGTGCGAATTCGTCGCGGTGTGTTCACGCACACAAGAAAGCGCCACCGCCTTCGCCCAGAAATTCAGCGTTCCGCACGTGTACACCGACTACCGCGCGATGCTGGCACGCGATGACATTCATGTTGTGTCGCTGGCCATGGTCACGAGCCTGCACCACGAAGTCGCTATCGCCGCCGCGGAAGCGGGCAAGCACATCATCATGGAAAAGCCGCTCACCGGCTGCTTCGTCGACGCGGACGCCATGTCGCGGCAAAAGATGTGGGAGCAAGTGCTGCGCCAAGCCGATGCGGTGTTGGAGGCGTGCGCCAAACACAAGGTGACGCTTTGCTATGCGGAGAACTTCGTGTACGCGCCGGGGGTGGCAAAACTGCGCCGGCTGATGGATCAAAGCGGCGGCGCACTGCTCGATGTGCGCGCGGAGGAGAGCCACTCCGGCTCGCACGCGGCTTACGCGCGACGCTGGGCGAGCGCGGGCGGCGGCTCGTTCCTGCGCATGGGCTCGCACCCGGTGGGTGCGGTTATCCACCTCAAGCACTACGAGGGTATGCGCAAGCACGGCAAGCCGATCCGCGTGAAATCGATCATCGCCGATGTTGAGCGGCTCACCGCCTTACCTGCGTTTCGCGCCCAGCATAAGCACTATGTCAAGACGGACTGGGTCGACGTCGAAGACTGGAGCGCGGCGATCCTGACGTTCGAAGACGGTACCAAAGCAACGATTGCTTCCACCGATGTCAGTCTCGGCGGCGTGAAAAATCTACTCACCGCCTATCTCTCTAATGCGGTCGTGCAAGTCAACATCAACCCCAACAGCAGCTTGCAACTGTACGCACCCGAAAGCGCAATCTGGGGCGACGAGTACATCTGCGAAAAAGTCGAAACCAAAGCCGGCTGGCAGTACGCCAGCCCCGATGAAGATTGGATGCGCGGTTATCCGCAAGAGATGGCGGATTTCGTCAGCGCTTTGCGCGAGGGGCGCGAACCGCTCTCGGGCGCGCTGCTCGCGCGCGATGTGGTGGATACCATATACGCTGGGTACGTTTCTGCGCAGGAGGGACGGCGCGTGACGCTCGCAGCCTGAGGAAAAGACATGCAAGTGGCAACGTCAGCACGCATCAAAGTCTTTTGGCAGCCCGGCTGCACCTCATGCCTGCGCACGAAGGAATTCCTCACCAACCAGGGCATCGAGTACGAATCCATCGACGTGCACAACGACCCAGCGGGCTTGGCGCAGCTGCACGCGCTCGGCGCACGCAGTGTACCGGTAGTGGCTTTGGGCGGGCGCTATACGTTGGCGCAGTCGATACGCGACGTAGTCAAGTTCCTTGATCTGAAGACCAAAATCATGGAACCGCTGCCGCCGGCGCAGCTGGTGGAGAAACTTGATCTCGTGCTGCGCGCCTCCGCCCGCTTCACTCGCCAGTTGGACGAGGAGCAACTGCGCTCAGTATTTCGCAACCGCAATCGCTCGACCGGCGGTATCGCGTTTCACATTTTCCGCGTGGCGGAGATGGGACTGGAAGCCGCGCAGCAAATCGAATTGCGCTTTGAGAGCTTCGACGACATGCCGCCACCGGAGTGGCGCGGCGACGATATCGCGCGTTTTGGCGAGTCCGTGCGCGAACGTTTGCATACCTGGTGGCACAGCGAGCGCGATCCTTTGCTCACCTACGCGGTGCCGACTTACTACGGCAAGCGTACCATGCACGACGTGCTCGAGCGTACCGCGTGGCACGCGGCGCAGCACGCGCGCCAACTCATGCTCATTCTCGAGACGCACGGCATTGCGCCGCAGCAGCCGCTAACGGCGATGGATTTGGCTGGACTACCGCTACCCGACGAAGTGTGGGATAGGTAGGCACACGGCTGTAGTGCTACTTTGCCGGTTTACCCCCCGGCCACACCGGCTGTTGCGCCAACTGCGGCCAAGCGATCGGCGCTCGGCAGCGCTGCTCTGCCTGGTCTGCCGGCAGACTCGTATCCCAATGACTCGCGACATAGCGGTTGCCGGAGATCGCCGCAGCCGCATCCGAACAAAGATACATAATCGGAGGAGCCATAACACTCGCGGGAATCAAGTCTTCGCGCTTGAACGGCGCGTTGGCCGGCACCATCGGCGTGTCGGATGGGCCACCGGGCACCACCACGTTCACCGTCACGCCGCTGCCTGCGAACTCCTGAGCGTGCGCCGCCGCCATCGCTTCGAGTCCCGCTTTGGTTGCTCCATAGGGCTGAAAGCCGCCGCGCAGCATCGTGAAGAAGCTGGTGGTCACACTGATGATGCGGCCCCAGCGCTGCGCGCGCATGATTTCGATGGCCGCGCGCGTCATGTTCCAGGCACCGGAAAAATTCACCGCAACGAAGCGCTGCCATTGATCGGGCGTGATTTCCATGATGTCAACGGGCTGCGCGAAGTGATTCTCCCGGATGACGCCCATGCCCAGTGCGGCGTTGTTGATCAGGATGTGCGCACCGCCCAGCGCACGCTTGGCTCTCGCCACCGCTTGCTCGCACGCGGCATAGTCGGCGATGTCACAGGCGTTCGTCACGAGGCGCGCCGCATCCGGTGCGGGTAATTGCGTGCGCAGTTCAGTGAGCCCAATCTCGCTCACATCCAGCGCCGCCACCTTCGCCCCAGCACCGAGCAGCGCGCGTGTGAGCACACGGCCGAAACCACCCGAAGCGCCGGTAACGATGGCCACTTTACCTTCAAGATTGCCGTTTGCCACTTCTCCCCTCCACGCAGATTTGTGCAGACTAATGCTTTTGAACCTTGGAAATGCGCTGTGGAACTAGCGGAATAGCGCGCTAGTGCCGCGCGCATTCGGTCTGGTAGAGTGTAGCTCAAACACAAAGCAGAGGAGCCCGCTGTGATCTTCCGCAGTCCTGTTCCCGATATCAAGATTCCGGTAATGCCCTTCACCGACTTCGTGCTCGGCGACATCGCTCGGCTAGGCAGCAAACCCGCCTTTATCGATGCCGGCACCGGTCAGACGATTACCTATGACCGGCTTTTGGATCGCATCCATCGCACCGCCGCCGGGTTAGTTGCACACGGTTTTGAGCGCGGCGACGTGCTCGCCATCTTCAGCCCGAACCTGCCCGACTACGCAGTAGCTTGCCACGCCGTGGCCGTGCTCGGCGGGGCAGCGGCTACCATCAACCCTCTTTACACGCCTGAGGAGTTGCTGTCCCAGCTGCAAGACAGCAAGTCGAAGTATCTTCTCACCATCGCGCCGCTGCTCGAGAAAATACGCGAGCCAGCGGCGCGGGCAGGCATTCGTGAGATTTTCGTGTTCGGCGATGCACCGGCCAGCACGACGGCGTTCGCGGAACTGCATCGTCACGGCACCAGCATTCCCAAGGTCACGATTGATCCGAAGAACGATCTCATCGCCTTACCTTACTCGTCCGGAACCACGGGACGCTCGAAGGGCGTCATGCTCACGCACCACAGCTTGGCCGCGAACCTAGCGCAAGCACACTCGTCCCAAATGATGGGTGAGGAGGACGTCATTTTGGGAGTACTGCCGTTCTTTCACATCTACGGCCAAGTGCTAATCATGAATCTGGGCCTGTACGCCGGGGCGACCGTGGTGACCATGATGCGCTTCGAACTCGAACCTTTCCTAAAAGTACTGCAAGATCACAAGATCACGGTGGCGCCGGTTGTGCCACCGATCGTGCTGGCACTGGCCAAGCACCCGGTTGTATCTAACTACGACTTATCCTCCGTGAAACGCATTCTCACCGGCGCGGCACCGGTAGCCGAATCGACCATGCGGGCCTGCATGGACCGCTTGGATTGCCGCGTGATGCAGGGCTACGGCATGACCGAGGCCAGCGGCGCTACGCACACGCACCGGCACGAAACACCGATCGAGAAACTCAATTCCGTCGGCGTGTGTGTGCCCAACAGCGAGACGATGATCGTCGATGCTGCAACCGGCAATGCACTCGGACCGAACCAGCAAGGCGAAGTGTGGACGCGCGGGCCCAATATCATGCGCGGCTACTTGAACCGGCCGGAAGATACTCAAGCTTGCCTCGACGCGGAAGGCTGGTACCACACGGGAGATATCGGCTACATGGATGCCGACGGCTATCTCTACGTCGTCGACCGGCTCAAGGAGCTAATCAAATACAGCGGCTATCAAGTTCCGCCGGCAGAACTCGAAGCGGTGCTCGTTTCCCATCCCGCCGTAGCCGACGCGGCAGTGATCCCCAGTCCGGACGAAGAGCACGGCGAGGTACCCAAGGCATTTGTCGTGAAGCGCGCCGAGATCAGCGCTGAGCAGTTGATGGCGTTCGTGGCAGAGCACGTGGCACCGTATAAGAAGATTCGCTTGCTGGAGTTCGTAGAGCAGATTCCGAAGTCGCCTTCCGGGAAGATCTTGCGGCGGGTGCTGGTGGAGAAGGAGCGGGCAGCGAAGTCTAGTGCTAGTAACAAGTAGGGACCCTCACGGCCTCCAGCGGTCGCGGCCATCGATAATCACCAACAATCGTTCAAGTACAGGTCGACAGCCTTGCGCCGCGGCGCCGTGCCATAGCGCAAGCACCCGTCAATCGGACTTCACGACGCCTTCCGGACTCTCCGATTGGTGCGCAGGCGGCGGCGGCTCGATCTTGGGCGCTTTGAGTTCTGGATAGGGTTGCTCCAGTACGGGAGCGGCGACATCCAACACTGACGTGTCGTGTTCTAGTAGCGGCGACAGGGTTGGCGCCATGTTCTTCAAGATCTGCACTGCGAGCGAACTGGTGAACTGATACTTGGCGGCTTCTTCGCCAGCGACGTACGCGGTCAAGGTACCGAACAATTTGTCGCCGATAAAAAACACGAAAGTTGCGGAACGGCTGACCACGCGCGACTTGAGCAGTTGCCCCTTCGGGCCATAGGTTTCGTGCCGGTTGTCGCCCGTGCCGGTCTTGCCGCCGATTGCAATTGGCGTGCCGTCAGGGTGCATAAAGGTTCCACGCAAACGCTTGGCGGTACCGTTCGTGGCGACATCCATCAGCGCGCGGCGCGTCACTTGCGTAATCTCCGGCAGCAACACCTGCTCGACTTCGATCGGTTTTCGTTCCAGCACGGTTTCGTACGGCGTTGCGGCCGCGAAGTGCAGCTTCGTTACGCGCACGGTCGGTAAGCGCTTGCCGTTGTTGACGATGATGCCCATCAACTCCGCGAGCGCGGCCGGGCGATCGGCGGAGCTGCCGAGCGCGGATGCGTACGAGGGCACCATCGAGCCGAACGGATAACCGAGGCGCTGCCAGCCGCGATGAATCTCAAGGAACGCCTCAATCTCAAGCAAGCTCATGATGCGGCGGTCTTGCGCGTTCTTATGGCGCGTCTTAAACAGCCACGCGTAGACGTCTTGGCGTTCGTCGCTGCTCGCCTCCACTACCTGCTGCAGCGTTGCGCCCGGGTGTTTTCGCATGAATCCCACCAGCCACAACTCCAGCGGATGGATGCCGGCGACGTAGCCGCGATCGGCTAGCGACATGGTTTGCGGGCTGAAGCGCTGCATCAGTTCCTTGACTTGATCCGGCTCCGGGTCGTACTCGTCCAGATGCTCTTTGAGGAATGCGACCAGACTGTGCTCGGTGGGCTGATCCTCAATGGTCATGTGGATGGCTGTCATGCGGTCGCGCTTGGCGCGTACGCCGTGCAGCAGCAGATCTTTCAGTTCATCCGAGCTCTTACCTTGGTATTTCTGGAAGAAGCGGTTGATGTAGGCGCGCCCTTCGCGGTCGGCGAACTTCTTCAGATAGTCTTGCCGGCGCGGATCGCTGGCATCGGAAAGAATCTTCACCGAGGAGCCCGGCCCGTGGAACATGTAGTAGCGCATGACATCGCGCATCAAACGCACGAACACCAGGTTTACGGAGTTGCGCATCGCCTCGCGCACCGGCATGACGCGGGGATTGTCTTCTTTGTTGAAGTTCTCGAAGTAGTGCAAGCCGCCACCGGTAAAGAACGGTTCGCTCGGGTCGGCTTTATATCTACGATCCATCGCGGCTTCCAGCATCGTTGCTAGCGACACCGTGGAGTTGTGGCGCAAGTAATCCAGTCCCCACTGAGTGAGGTAGTCGCGCTCATCGAGCTCGATCGCCTCCAGTTCCTTCTTGGTCTTGCCGCCGTAGTTCTTGTGAATCTGCGCGACCACTTCGAGGTAGCTGATCAGGGTTCGCAGCTTCGCGGTGGAGCCGAGGTCGAGCTTGGCGCCGGCGTTGATGTCAAACGGTTGATCGTAGTTGTCGGTCTGCACACGCACGACATTTCCTGCTGGGGTAGCTTCAAACAGCGTGAAGCTGTAGATGACTTTGCTCGGGTCGCCTTTGTGGAGCATGCGCTCCTGCATAAGACCGGCGCTGCGCGCTTGTTCAGCATCGCGCATGGCGCGCAGCATGGCGGTGAGATCGCCCTGCAGGCTGCTGTCGAGCGTGCTCGATACGGTCAGGTCGAATCGATCCAGATCATATAGGCGCCCGGTCTTGAGCAGTTCCGCGAGTTCGCTGCGCACGGCGGTGGCAGCCTTACGCGTGACGAATGATGTGGGCACTGGTGTCGCCACCGTTGTGCCGGGATCGAGTTTGATGGTCAGCGCCGCATCGCGCAGGCTGGTCGAGATCACGCCGGCTTGCGCGAGCAAGCGCAAGTGGCTGTCGGTCAGTGCATTGAGCGCGTTGTGGTTGCTGGAAAAGTAGTAGGAGGGTCGGCGCTGCGAGATAAACAAACTCAGCGCCTGCTTGTACGCGAGCGCCTGCTCGGCGAGCGCTACATTGGTGTCGGTCTTCTCGCTCAGGATGCGGTTGAAGTCAGCGAAGTCGCGGCCGTACCACGCCCACATGCCGTCCCCGATGCCGTTGATCTCGCCGATACCGGGTTTCGCGGCCAGTGGCACGGTGTTGATGTAGTCGAGGATGACGCGGCGCCGCGCTGGCAGCGTCGATTCACTTTCGCGGTAGGCGCGGATCGAGGCGGAGGCCATCTGGCGAAATTTTTCGGTGATCGATCCGGTGCGCCCATCGGGTGAATGACGGTACTTCTCGATCTGGGTGGCAAGCGTGCTTCCGCCGGGAGTGTCCTGGTCGGAATCGAGCACATGCAGCGCCTGATCCAGCACCGCCTTACCGAGCCGATCCCATTCAACCGCCGGATTTTTCTTCGGCTGTGTCGTGTCGAGCAACTCGCGGTTCTCGATGAACAGCAGCGCGTCCACCAATGCGCGCGGAATCGCTTTGAAGTTTTCGTACGCGCGCTCAGGGTAGCGGGCGCTGAACAAGCGCTTGTCTTTGTTGTCGAGCACCACCAGACCGGCCTGTGTTTTCTCCGCGTAACTCGGAAATAGCCCCTTGTCGAACAGTTCGCGCATTTTGTCGGACATGCGCGCCTGCTGCGTGACTTGAAACCCCTGCTTGCTTAGGTTCGGGATAGAAGCGGGCAACTGGACATAACCCATGCGCTCATCGAACGGCCCAAACTTGGGGAAGCGCGCGTCCTTCGCCGCTCCGGGGGCAAGTTGAAAGCTGATCTTCTTTCCAAGCCGGTGCAGATAGGACGCCTGCCATTGCGCGCTTTGCATTTCGCCGTAGATCAACGCTGCGCCAACGCCTAGGCCGATCCAAAGTGCGAAGCCGGCCAGCCGGCGCAGCAGCCATCCGATCGTCCCAAGACCCGCTAGGAGCGAAACCAGGAAAGGAAAGCGCTCCTTCTTCGACGGGGAAGGTTGCGTGACAACCGGTGTTTCAGCCGTCGTTTCAGGTCCGGCTGCCGCCAGCTCGCTTGGCAGAAAATCTGGCGATGGTGCTGCGCTGTCGGCGGCGGGAACGCCGAGTTCGCCTTCTTGCGCGAGAACGCTCGACGGCACGGCAGCGGGGGAACTCGAACCGGCATCGTGAACGCCGCCAGAGATACCCTTATCAACAACCAGACCCAACTGCTCGGGGGTCGGGTAAGGGCCGTTTCCCATCCCCTTTGCCGTCGCTCGCAAGGAGGTTGTGCTATCGCTCTCGAGCGTAGAACCTGTGGTCTGGGCGTGCACCGCGAATTGGATTATGGCAACGGGTCGATTTTAGCTCAGCGGGCTGAGCGCAAGCCTAAAGCACAGGCCAATGGCGGCAGACCTTGTGAGGCACGGGGCGCGGCGTATCCGCGACGCCTAATATTGCGATGACAAATGTCATAGTATCACGGCAACATCACTGCTGTCGCCCGCATAGGAGGGCCAAAACACGCTTGCCATGCAACTTTACAAACGTTGCCGATTAGGCGCGGCGGCGCACCCAAACCCGCCCGGCGTCGACTTTGACTTCGAACGCGGGCACCGGCTCGTAGGCGGGCGCGCACAGCGCCGCGCCGGTCTTGATATCGAAATGCGCGCCGTGGCGCGGGCAAATGATGTGGTCGCCGTCGATCTCGCCGCTGGCTAAATAGCCGCCGTCATGCGTACAGATATCTTCCAGCGCGTAGAGCGTGCCGTCCAAGTTAAAGATGGCGACTTCGGTATTGTCCGCTTCAAAGGTGCGCACCTCGCCGCGCGGGATGTCATCGGCCTGCGCGACGTTGAACCACTCGGGCTCACCCGCGCTCATAGCATGCCGAGTTCCAGCTGCGCGGCTTCCGACATGCGCTCACGTGTCCACGGCGGCTCCCACACCAGCTCGACGCTGGCTTCGCTGACGCCTTCAACCATCTCGATGCGCTCTTTGACGGTGCCGGGAAAGGTTTGCGCGACCGGACAGCCGGGCGCCGTGAGCGTCATATCGACGTGCACCTTGCCGCTCGGCGCGTCGATATTGATGGCGTAGATCAAGCCGAGATCGTAAATATTAACCGGGATCTCCGGATCAAACACCGTGCGCAGCGCGGTGACGACTCGATCCTCCAGTTCTTCGGCAGTGAGCGCGGCTGCACCCGGCGGCGGCGCTGCGCTTTGTTCGGACTTATTGAACCAATCGAATACGCTCATACGGCTTATACTCTTATATCTATTGATTCATCAATGAAAACCAAAGCCATTTATAGAATGACACTATTGTTAGTATTCTTATTCGGTCGATACCGGCGCGTGCTCATCATGCAGCGCGGCCTGCAAGGTGTGCCATGACAACGTCGCGCATTTGACGCGCGCAGGAAACTCACGCACGCCAGCGAGCACCGCGAGCTTGCCCATGTCCGGCGGCACATCGGCGCCATCCGACGTCACCATCTTGTGAAAGCCTTCGAACAGAGCTTCGGCCTGCGCGATCGACTTGCCTTTGAGCGATTCGGTAAGCAGCGAAGCGGAGGCGGTGGAAATCGCACAGCCCGAGCCTTCGAACATCACGTTCTGAATCTTGTCATCGGCAACCTCCAAGTACAGCGTCAGCTTGTCGCCGCACAGCGCGTTAAAGCCTTCCGCCTTGCGGTTCGCGCTCGGCAGCTTGCCGAAATTGCGCGGGCGCCGGTTGTGATCAAAGATCACCTCTTGGTAGAGTTCACGCAGGTCGCTCATGTGTGTTAGCTGCCGGCGCGCCCGAACAACTTGCGCGCCCGCTCGATCCCAACGAACAACGCATCGATTTCCTCGCGTGTGTTGTATGCCGCGAACGAAGCGCGTGCGGTCGCTGCGACGCTGTAGCGTTCCATCAACGGCATGGCGCAGTGGTGGCCGGCGCGAATCGCCACACCTTCGTGATCCAAGATAGTGCCGAGATCGTGCGCGTGGATGCCGTCGAGCACGAACGAGAATACACCCGCCTTGGCGCGCGCTTGACCGATGATGCGCAAGCCCGGCACGCTCTGCGCGCGCTCGGTGGCGTACTCCAGTAGCCTATGCTCATGCGCGGCGATGGCTTCCATGCCGACGCCGTTGAGCCAGTCGAGAGCCGCACCAAAAGCGATGGTGCCGGCGATGTGCGGCGTACCGGCCTCAAACTTTTGCGGTATCCCCGCGTAAGTCGTCTTCGCGAAACTCACGCGCTGAATCATGCTGCCGCCACTTTGATAAGGCGGCATGGCTTCGAGCAACCCTTGTTTACCGTAAAGCACGCCGATGCCGGTCGGCCCGTATATCTTGTGCGCGGAAAGCGCGAAGAAATCGCAATCCAAATCTTGAACGTTGACGCGCATATGCGGTGCCGATTGCGCGCCGTCGATCAGCACCACTGCCCCAGCCGCATGTGCTTGACCGATCATCTCCCGCACCGGGTTGATCGTGCCTAACACGTTCGAGACCTGCGTAATTGCCACAATCTTAGTGCGTGCATTCAGCAGGCGTTGGTATGCTTCGAGGTCAAGCTCGCCCGCATCACTGATCGGAATGACTTTCAGCTCCGCCCCGGTCTGCTCGCACAGAATCTGCCACGGCACGATGTTGGAGTGGTGCTCCATCACGCTGACGACGACTTCATCACCCGCACGCAGATTCGCGCGGCCGTAACTGCTCGCCACGAGGTTTATGCTCTCCGTCGTGCTGCGAGTAAAGACAATTTCCTTGTCCGACTTGGCGTTGAGGAAGTCGCGCATCTTTGCGCGCGCAGCCTCGTAGGCATCCGTGGCGCGCTGGCTCAATTCGTGCACGCCGCGGTGAATGTTGGCGTTGAGCGTTTCGTAGTAGCGCGACTCGCATTCGATCATCGCGCGCGGCTTCTGACAGGTGGCGCCGTTATCCAAATACACCAACGGCTTGCCGTGCACACGCTGCTGCAGTATCGGGAAATCCGCGCGCACGCGCGCGACATCGAATCCATCCGCGGCAGCGGCGCTTACGGCGGATACTTCTTGGGCTGCATTTCTCATAGCAACTCCACTAGCTGCTCACCACTGGGCAAGCGCCCGAGCAGCGCTTGGTTAAGATGTTTGCGTAACGGCTCAATCGGCAATTGGCCGATGATCTCTTCGCAGAACGCATAGGTAAGTACGTTGCGCGCGGCTTGTTCGCTCAAACCCCGCGCGCGCAGGTAGAACACTTGGTTCTCGTCGAGCTGGCCAATGGTCGCGCCGTGGCTGCACTTCACGTCGTCGGCGAAAATCTCGAGCTGCGGCTTCGTGTCGACTTCCGCCTCCTCTGAAAGCAGCAAGTTCTTGTTGCTCTGCTGCGCGTCGGTTTGCTGGGCATCGGGATGCACGATGACTTTGCCGTTGAACACCGCGCGCGAAGCGCCATCGAGCACACCTTTGAAGGATTCGCGGCTCGTCCCATGCGCGACCAGATGATCGATCGCGGTGTG